>NZ_JADYVS010000005.1:0-373586 GCF_020194055.1 Bradyrhizobium sp. NBAIM03
CGGGAGAGGTCGGCGCGAAGCGCCGGGTGAGGGTTTTCTCCTCTAGGGGGGTTTCTCCGTAAGTCTCGGAAGGTCCCAACGCGGAGGCACCTCTCCCCAACCCTCTCCCGCAAGCGGGAGAGGGGGCGCACCGGTGCCGGAGCTGCAGCTCACTCCACTAACCAAAACAAAGAGCCGGCCCAGTGGGCCGGCTCTCGTTGTCTCGAATCTTGGCGACGCCTACTTCACCAGCGTGTACTTGCCGTCCTTCACCGTGAGCAGGATGCGCGAGCGCTCGTCGAGGCCGTAGCGGTCCTTTTCGGTGAAGTTGTAGACGCCCTGGCTCGCCGCCAGCTCCTTCTCCGTCAGCAGCGCCTGGCGGATGGCTTCGCGGAATTCCGGCGTGCCGGGCTTGGCCGTCTTCAACGCCGCCGGAATGACGCGCTTGAGGATCTCGAACGCATCAAAGGAATGGCCGGCGAACTGGCTGCGGCTGTTGGGGCCGTACTTTGCCTCGTAGGCGGAGTTCAGCGCGAGGCCGGGCTTCTTGGTCAGCGCGCTGTCCGGCTGTTCCTCGGGGGCCATCACGGGACCCGAGGCCATCAGCACGCCTTCCGCTGCTTTGCCGGCAATGCGGATGAAGTCCATGCTGGCCGCGCCGTGGGTCTGGTAGATCAGGCCCTTGTAGCCGCGCTCGCGCAGCTCGGTCTGCGGCAGCGCGGCCGCGGTGCCGGAGGCGCCGACCAGGATGGCGTCGGGATTGGCGGCGACGAGCTTCAGCACCTGGCCGGTCACCGAGGTGTCGGGACGAGCGAAGCGCTCCTCGTCGACGATCGTCATCCCCATCGGCACGGCCTGCGCCTTCAAATCGTTGAACCAGAGGTCGCCGTAGGAATCGGAATAGCCGATGTAGCCGAGCGTCTTCACGCCCTTGGCCTTCATGTGATCATACAGCACCTTGCCGACGATCGGAATCGGCTGCGGCATCGCCACCGACCACTTCATGCGCTCCGGCGTGATCGGGAAGGGCGCCAGACCGAAGTGCGGGATACCGGCCTCGTTGGCGACGTTGGAGACCGCGATGGTCGGCGGCGTCAGCGCCGAGCCCATGATGATGTCGGCCTTGGATTCGGTGACGAAGCGGCGGGCGTTGGTGGTAGCGGTGGTGGGATCGCCGCCGTCGTCGAGCACGATCACCTTCAGCGGCACGCCGCCGATCTCCTTCGGCACGAATTCCAGCGCGTTGCGCTCGGGAATACCGAGTGCCGCACCTGGACCGGTCGTGGTCGTGGTGATGCCGATGGTGACTTCGCTGGTCTGGGCCAGCGCGGGCAATGCCGGCAGGGTCAGCGCAGCCGCAGTGATGGCAGCGGTTAAATAAAAGCGTTTCATCTATTCCTCCCTTGACGTGTTTATCTGAAAGCAGAAATCGCGGGGTAATTCAGCCCCGTCTTTTGGTGATGCGGCGATTTAGCTCCGGACTTAACTCCCCGTGAACTTGGCTACCATTTCCGCCGGGAATGGTGCGGATTTCAGCTTGTCGTGGTTATCAGGGTCGCGGCCGACCAGGACGCGGGTCTCGAAACCCTCGATCGCGAGCGCCTCGCCCTTGTAGACATTGTGCTTCACCTCGAAGCTCGAGCGCTTGATGCTCTCGATTCTGGTCTCGATGGTGATCCAGTCGCCATAGGTCGAGGGGATGTAGAACTTGGCCCGCGTGTCGACCATCGGGATGCCCACCAGGCCGTATTTGCGGACCAAGTCCTGCTTGGAGAAGCCGGCGGCTTCGAACAGGGTCGAGGTCGAATCGTCGAACATCGCGAAATAGCGCGGGTAGTAGACGATGTTCGCGGGGTCGCAATCGCCCCACTGGATCTGGACCTCGCGCCGGTTCACGAACATCTGGCTGGCCTTGCTCGACGAATCTACTTGGGCGCCATGCGCAGCGAACCGTCGAGGCGCACCACTTCGCCGTTCAGGTAGGCATTCTCGACCATGTGCAGCGCGAGCGCGGCGAACTCGTCGGCCTGGCCGAGCCGGCGCGGGAAGGGGATCGCGGCGGCGAGCGAGTCCTGGGCCTCCTGCGGCAGGTTCGCCAGCAGCGGCGTCAGGAACAGGCCGGGGGCGATCGTCAACACGCGGACGCCGAACTGCGCGAGCTCGCGCGCGATCGGCAGCGTCATGCCGACGATGCCGCCCTTGGAGGCCGAATAGGCGGATTGGCCGATCTGGCCGTCATAGGCGGCAACGGAGGCGGTGTTGATGATGACGCCGCGCTCGCCGGTCGCCTGCGGCTCGAGCTTGGACATCTCGGCCGCGGCAAGGCGCAGCATGTTGAAGGTGCCGATCAGGTTGACCTTGATCACCTTGTCGAAATCCGACAGCGCCATCGGGCCGTCGCGGCCGACCACGCGCTTGGCAACGCCGATGCCGGCGCAATTGACCAGCACGCGCGCCGGGCCGTGGGCCTTGGTCGCCTGCGCGATCGCGGCTTCAGCGGAGGCGGCATCGGAGACGTCGCAGGTGACGGCCACGCCCTTGATCTCTGCGGCGACCGTTTCGGCCAGCTTGGTGTTGAGGTCGCACACCGCGACCTTGGCGCCCTGTGCGGCCAGCTTTCGCGCGGTGGCCGCGCCCAGTCCCGATGCGCCGCCGGTGACGATGGCTGCCTGATCCTTCAACAACATGGCGTTCTCCTTTGGCGATATTCTTCTAGGTGACCGATATCACACGGTTCGACGGATTGGCAGCGTAGAGCTCCTCGATCAGCTCGCCGCGATGCTCCAGCACTGCGCGCTGGTTGATCGAGCCCTTGTCGGTGACTTCGCCCTTGTCGATCGAGAGTGGCGTGTCCATCAGGATCGCGCGCGTGATCCGTGTCGAGGATCCCGTGGCCTGGCCGAGGAAACGGGTCAAGCGCTCGCGGAAAGCCTCGCGCACCAGGCGGTCGCGCGTCGCGACGACGAGATCGTCGGGCGGCAGCGTCGGGTTGATCAGCCGGCAGCCGTCGAGATCGAGCACGACCAGCGCGGAGATCTCGTCGCGGTTGATGCCGGCGATGACGACGTCGCGCACCAGGGGCGCGCAGGCCGCGGTGAGGCGCGCGCGCAGGGGACCGACGCTGACCCAGGTGCCGCTCGCGAGCTTGAAGTCCTCGCTGACGCGGCCGTCGAAATCGAAGCCGGCGTTGAAATCATCGGGATCGGCGGGCTTGAGCGCATCGCCCATCTTGTAAAATCCTTCCTCGTCGAAGGATTTTGCCGTGATGTCGGGTTGGCGCCAGTAGCCAGGCATCACGTTCGGCCCCTTGGCGCGCACTTCCAGCTTGCCGTTGTTCGGCACCAGCTTGGCGTCGTTGCCGGAGACGGGCAGGCCGACATGGCCGGAGCGGCTGGTGCGCGGATTGACCGACATGAAGAACGGCGCGGTCTCGGTCGCGCCGAGACCGGTCAGCATCGGCACGCGATAGCCCTTCTCCTTCGCCGCGAGCTCATCGAGGCTGTCCCAAACGAACGGCGACAGCGCCGCGCCGGAGAAGAACATCGCATGCAGCCGGTCGAAGAACTTGGCGCGCAAGCCCTGGTCGTCGCGCAGATAGGGCAGCAGCGATTCATAACCCTTGGGCACGTTGAAATAGACCGTCGGTGAAATCTCCCGGAGATTGCGCACGGTCTCCTCGATGCCCCCAGGCACCGGCTTACCGGCGTCCAGATACATCGAGCCGCCGTTGTAGAGCGTCAGGCCGATGTTGTGATTGCCGCCGAAGGTGTGATTCCACGGCAGCCAATCGATGATGACCGGCGGCTCGTCCTTCAGGAAGGCGAGCGTCTCGCGCAGCATCACCTGATTGGCGCAGATCATACGCTGGGTGTTGACGACGGCCTTGGGATTGCCGGTCGAGCCCGAGGTCAGCAGAAATTTTGCGATCGTGTCAGGGCCGATCCTGCCGTGAACGTCGTCGAGATCGCCACGGATCGGCGTCGCCATCAGGTCGGCGAGCAGGGTCACGTCGCGGCCCGGCACGTGCCCATAGGACGCGGCGATCTCGGTGCCGAGCGAGACGTTGGCGGCGAGCGCATCGGCGAACTTGTCGGCATCGTCAGCGAAGACGAGGCCCGGCGTCAGCAGCTTCATCAGATAGGACAGCTTGCCGTAATCCTTCGACACCAGCGAATAGGCCGGCGACACCGGGCAGAACGGAACGCCGGCATAGAACGCGCCGAACGCCAGGAGCGCGTGGTCGATCGAATTACCAGAGAGGATGACGACCGGCCGCTCGGCCGACAGGCCGCGCTGGATCAATGCGGAGGCGATGTGACGGCTCGCGGTGAGCAGCTCGGCATAGGTGATCTTGCGCCAGCCGCGGCCGCCTTCGCGCTCGGCCATGAAGACGCGGTCCGGCGTCGTCGTGGCCCAATGATGCAGGCGGTCGGTGATGCGGACCGGATAGTCGCCGAGCGGCTGCTTTGGCCGCAGGTAAATCGTGCCGTCGTCGCGCCGCTCGATGTTGACGACGGGATTGCCGAACGAGATGGGCCGCAGCGGGAAATTGCTCGCGCCGCGCTCCATGCCGGAAGAGGACGGCTGGGCGCTCATGACTTTACGCTCATGATTTGGGCTTCACCTTCGCGGTCTTATGCTCGAGGAATTCGCGGATCCGCCGCTTGGCCTCCTTGTCGCTCTGCGCGACGGTGGCCATCAGCGACTCCATCAACAGGCCGGTCTGCGGATTGGCCTCTGCGATCATCGGCAGCGCCTGGAGCACGGCGAAATTCGTCAGCGGGGCGTTGGACGCCACCTTGGTCGCAAGCTCCAGCGCTTTGCCGAGCCCGTTGCCGGCCTCCGTCAGATATTGCGCAAAGCCGTAGGACGCGCCCTCGGTCGCGCTGTAGACGCGTCCCGTCAGCATCATGTCCATCATCCGGGCAACGCCGATCAGCCGCGGCAGCCGGACCGAGCCGCCGCCGCCGACGAAAATGCCGCGCTGCCCCTCCGGCAGCGCGAAATAGGTCGAGGGCTCGGCGACGCGGATATGGGCCGCGCAGGCAAGCTCCAGCCCGCCGCCGATCACGGCGCCCCGGAGCGCTGCGATCACGGGCACGCGGCTGTACTGGATGCGGTCGAACACCCGGTGCCACATCTGGGAGTGCAGGAGCCCGCCGGTGGCGTCGTGCTCGGTCAGCTCGGAGAGGTCGAGGCCACTGGAGAAATGGTCGCCGATACCGTGGATGACGACCGCGCCGATATCCTCGGGCAGGTTCGCAAAACAGTCGCCGATTTCCAGGATGATGCCGTCATTGAGCGCATTGCGCTTGGCCGGCCGGTTCAGACCCACGGTCAGAACCCGGTCCGCCCGCTCGATCCTCAACAGCCCGGAGGGACCCGCATTCGCGGTCTCGGCGTTTCCTTGTGTCATTTGCGTCCTTGTCAGAATAGTTATGTTGTATAACGAATTTTGGGGGAGTCAAGGTGGGGCAAGGCCAGGTGGCCGTGACCCCACCCTCTCCGCGAGACCCGGGGCGAGCGAGAGAGCGGTGCAGGCCTACTCTCGCGTCACAAACTTCGCGAACGCATCGGCGTAATCCGGATGCCAGCGCGACAATGGCGGGCGGTTCTCGACGATGTCGCCGGCCGCCCAGAGCATGCGCTTCTCGTCGAGCGCCCGCGGCACGTCATTGTCCGGGCAGAGAATGTAGAAGTCGCCGGCCTCCAGCCGTGCCAGCATGAAATCGACCGTCTGCTCCGGCGTCCAGGCGCCGGCCGGCTTCTCGGTGCGGCCCTTCGCCGTCAGGCCGGTGAAGACGAAGCCGGGGATCAAGAGGTGTGCCGTGACGCGACAGTCCTTGGTGTTGCGCAACTCGTGCTGGAGCGCCTCGGTGAACGCTTTCACGCCGGCCTTCGAGACATTGTAAGCGGGATCGCCCGGCGGCGTGGTGATGCCCTGCTTGGAACCGGTGTTGATGATGAGGCCGGATTTGCCGCGCGCGATCATGTTCGGCGCGAAGATGCGCGAGCCGTCGATGATGCCCCACATATTGACGGCGATGATGCGGTGCCAATTGTCCGGCGGCTCGAACAAGGTGCTGCCTGGCTGAATACCGGCATTGTTCATGAGGACGTCGGTACCGCCGAACCGCTCGCGGACTGCGCGCTCGAGTTCCGTCACGCTCTCGCTTCTGCTGACATCGACGGCCGAGGTCATGACGTTTGCGGCCGATGTTACGGATGACAATTTTGTTGCAGCTTCTGCCAAGCGTGTCTCGTCGACATCCGCGATACACACCTTCATTCCAGCGCGCGCAAATGCCGCGGCGGCGGCAAATCCGATGCCGGCTGCGCCACCCGTGATCACGGCAACATTGTCCTTGACGATGGCGGGATGTGACATCGAGCGTCTCCGTGGAAAGCCTTCAGCCGAGCTATAGCATGGCAGCCGTGCGACCCTGCACAAGTCGGCATGGGAGGTCTTCGTTCCCCGCTGCCTTTACGCCTATCAGGCGCGGCTGTATCCTCGGCCAAACGATCCCGCCCAGATCGAACCAATCAATCACCTGACAGGGAGTGCAGCCATGGCTGTGTCGCAGGCTATTCCGATCACGCGCCATCCGTTCGCCAACGGGTCCTACAAGCAGATGCTGATCGACGGCAAGTGGGTCGATGCAGCCTCGGGCAAGCGCTTCGAGACCCGCAATCCCGCCACCGGCGAGCTGCTCGCAACCGTCGCCGAAGGCGACAAGGAAGACATCGATCGTGCGGTCGCGGCCGCGCGTCGCGCTTTCGAAGGCCCGTGGAGTAAGGTCAAGCCGTTCGAGCGGCAGAACCTGCTCCTGAGGCTCGCCGATCTCGTCGAGAAGAATTTCGACGAATTGTCGCAGCTCGACACGCTCGACATGGGCGCGCCGCTGAGCCGCACCCGTGCCTACCGCCTGCGCGCCGTCGGCATGCTGCGCTATTACGCCGGCCAGACCACCGCGATTCACGGCGAGACCATCGAGAACTCGCTGCCCGGCGAGATCTTCTCCTACACGTTGAAAGAGCCGGTCGGCATCGTCGGCGCCATCATTCCCTGGAACGGTCCGCTGACCGCGACGATCTGGAAGATCGGCCCGGCGATCGCGACCGGCTGCACCGTGGTGCTCAAGCCGGCCGAAGAGGCGCCGTTGACCTCGCTGCGCATCGCTGAGCTCGCGATGGAAGCGGGCGTGCCGCCCGGCGTCATCAACGTTGTCCCCGGCTATGGCGAGACCGCGGGGGCGGCGCTCGCCTCGCATCACGACGTCGACAAGGTCGCCTTCACCGGCTCGCATGTCACGGGGCAGTCGATCATCCGTGCGTCCGCCGGCAATCTCAAGCGCGTCTCGCTCGAGCTCGGTGGCAAGTCGCCGGACATCGTGTTCGCCGATGCCGATCTCGACGCCGCCGTGCCCGGCGCGGCGATGGCGGTGTTCGCCAATTCAGGGCAGATCTGCAGCGCCGGAACGCGTCTGTTCGTCGAGCACTCGATCTATGACGAATTCGTCGGCCGCGTCGCCGAGTTCGGCAAGAAGCTGCAGGTCGGCAACGGCCTCGATCCCAACGTGCAGATCGGGCCGCTCGTCTCGGAGCAGCAGCTCGAGCGCGTCACCGGCTATCTCGACATCGGCCAGAAGGAGGGCGCGAGGGCGCTTGCCGGCGGCGGCCGTGTCACCGAAGGCGCGCTGTCGAAGGGCTTCTTCGTCTCGCCGACGGTGTTCGCGGGTGTCGAGGACAACATGCGCATCGCGCAGGAGGAGATTTTCGGCCCCGTCATCTCCGCAATCGCGTTCAAGGACATGGACGAGCTGGTCAAACGCGCCAACAACACCACGTTCGGCCTCGGCTCCGGTCTGTGGACGCGCGACGTCAGCAAGGCCCATGCGGTGGCGAAACGCTTGCGTGCCGGCTCGGTGTGGGTCAACTGCTACCAGGCGATGGATCCGGCCGTGCCGTTCGGCGGCTACAAGATGAGCGGCTACGGCCGCGAATCCGGCAAGCAGCACGTCGAGGAATATCTCAACGTGAAGGCCGTCTGGATCAAGACGGCGTAAGGCCGGCTCTCCTTCGCCTCTCCCCGCTTGCGGGGAGAGGCGGAATTCGCGCAACGCGCGGATTCCGGGTGAGGGGGACTCTCCGCGAGTCCACTCTCACTGCGATTGCCGAGGCAGCCCCTCACCCCAACCCTCTCCCCGTAAGAACGGGGAGAGGGAGAACAACCACCGCCTTCAGGCGGTCAGTCTCCCTCACAATCATCTGCATCCTTTCAAAGACATCCGGGGACCACATGAAATTCGAAGCCTTGTTCAAGCCGTTGCAGGTCGGTCCCTACCAGCTCGCGCATCGCGTCGCGATGGCGCCGCTAACGCGCATGCGGGCCGAGCGCGACACTTTCGCGCCGCGGCCACTCAACGCCGAATATTACGGCCAGCGTGCGACGAAGGGCGGCCTGATCATCGCCGAAGCCTCGCCGGTGCTCTCGCACGGCCGCGGCAATCCGGCGACACCCGGCATCTATTCGGAGGCGCAAGTCGCGGGCTGGCGCAAGGTGACGGATGCCGTGCACGCCAAGGGCGGCATCATCTTTCTCCAGCTCTGGCATGTCGGCCGCGTCTCTCATTCCTCCTTCCACGGCGGCGAGCTGCCGGTTTCGGCCTCGGCAATTCCGATCAAGGCCGAAGGCATGAAGGCGATGACGGCCGACGGAAAGATCGCCGACTACGAGACGCCGCGCGCGCTGGAGACTGATGAGGTGAAGGGCATCGTCGAGGCGTTCCGGCAGGGTGCCAAGAATGCGCTCGCCGCCGGCTTCGACGGTGTCGAGATCCACGGCGCCAACGGCTATCTGCTCGAGCAATTCCTGCAATCGCGCAGCAACCAGCGCACCGATCAATATGGCGGCGGAATCGAGAACCGCGCGCGCCTTCTGCTCGAGGTCACTCAGGCCGCGATCGACGTCTGGGGCTCGAACCGTGTCGCTGTGCGGCTGTCGCCCTACGGCATCGCCAATGATTCCGGCGAGCCCGATCCGATGCCGCTCTATACCCATGTCGTGAAGGCGCTCGAGAAGCTGGGTTTGGCGTACCTGCATTTCATCGAACCGCGCTCCAGCGGCTCGGGCCGCGCCGAGGTCAACTGGCAGAACGTGCCATCGGCGATGGTGCTGTTCCGTCCGCTCTACAGCGGCGTGCTGATGACCGCCGGCGGCTTCACCGGGGAGACCGCGAATGCGGCGATCGCCGACGGACATGCGGACATCATCGCCTTCGGCCGCATCTTCATCTCCAATCCTGATCTGCCGCGTCGTCTCGAGCACGGCTACCCGATCACGCCGTATAATCGCGCGACGTTCTACAGCGGCGAGGAGAAGGGGTACACGGATTATCCGGTGTATGACGAGCTGACGCCGGCTTGATCTGTCATTCCGGGGCGCGACGAAGTCGCGAACCCGGAATCCATCGGGCCGCTTACCTGGACGTGGGATGGATTCCGGGCTCGATGCTTCGCATCGCCCCGGAATGACGAGCTTGCTTCGCTGCGCTAGCGATGACGACGGAGAGACGTCCATGGCCAAAGCCGCAGCCGCCGCAGGGATCGCCACCGGCCAATGCCTCTGCGGCAAGGTCGCCTTCGAGATCGACGTGCCCGCGCGCTGGGCCTGGCACGATCATTCCGCCGCCAGCCGCCGCGCCCATGGCGCGGCCTACGCCACCTATGTCGGAAGCTGGAAGAAGCGCTTCCGCATCACCTCGGGCAAGACCGCGCTGACCCGCTACGAGGACAAGGCGACGAAGACCGCGCGCAGCTTCTGCTCGCATTGCGGCACGCCGATCATGTACGAGCGCCCGCGCGGGCCGCACATGGTCAACATCCCGCGCGCCCTGTTCAACGAGCGCACCGGCCGCCAGCCGCTCTATCACATCGCCATCGAGGAGCTGCAGGAATGGGCCTATACCGGCGAGCCCCTGGTGCCGCTGAAGGGCTTTCCCGGCGTCGTCTGGCAGCGCTCGAAAAGGAAGAAGCGCGCTGGCGGGGACGACCCGTTCGAACTCGGGCGGGAGGAGATGTAGCGCCTCTCCCGCGCAACGCAGCCATGACCGCGCTTCCTTGCGCCTCTGCCAGCATCTCGGCCATCATGCTTTCGGTCCTTGCGGCAACGGTCCGCTCCTGGAGGAAACATGAAGAACAAGATCACCGGCCGCTCCGCCTTTCTCGCGCTGCTCAAGGACGAGGGCATCACGCATCTGTTCGGCAACCCTGGAACCACCGAACTGCCGATCATGCATGCGCTGAAGGACCATCCCGATCTCACTTATGTGATGGCGATGCAGGAGAGCCTGGTGGTCGCGATCGCCGACGGCTACAGCCGCGCTTCGGGCAAGCTCGTCGCCTGCAACGTTCACGTCGCGCCCGGCCTCGGCAACGCCATGGGCTCGCTCTACAACGCCCAGTTCACGGGCACGCCGATGATCCTGACGGCGGGCCAGCAGGAGCAGGGCCACGGTCTGATGGAGCCGGTGCTCTATGGTCCGCTGGTGCGCATGGCCGAGCCGCTGGTGAAATGGGCGGTCGAGGTGACACGGCTGGAGGACCTGCCGCGCATCGTGCGCCGCGCCGCCAAGGTGGCGATGACGCCGCCGACCGGGCCGGTGTTCATCTCGCTGCCCGGCGACATCCTCAACAGCGAAGCCGGGATCGATCTCGGCCGCTCCACCCGCATCGATGCGCGCACGAAACCGTCGGACGAGGCGCTGAAGGCCTTTGCCGCACGCCTGCTCAAGGCTGAGCGTCCCGTGATCGTCACCATGGACGAGGTGGTCAAGAGCGATGCGCTGAAGGAGGCCGCTGAACTCGCCGAGCTGCTCGGCGCTGCGGCCTACCAGTCCTCGACGCCGTACGGCTCGCACTTCCTCTCGGAGAGCCCAAGCTTCGTCGGCACGCTCGCGCGCGTGCAGAAGGTCGCCCGCGATACGCTCGCGCCCTACGATCTCTTGATCGCGCTCGGCGGCGATCCCTTGCGGATGTCGGTCTATAGCGAGGTCGATGCGCTGCCTGAGGGCCTCGGCATCGTGCAGATCGGCCTCGTCGATTGGGAGATCGCCAAGAACTACGGGGCCGAGATCGCGCTGAAGGCGGATCTGAAGGAAACGCTGCGCGCGCTGATCCCGGTACTCAAGGAGATGGGCGGCGCAGCCCTCGCGAGCCGCGCGAAGCAGCGTCTCGCCGAGCTCGCGCCGAAGAACTGGACCGCGCGCCGCGCCGCGTTGGTCGAGCAGATCGGCAAGAGTGCCGGCCGCACACCGATCGATCCGGACTTCCTGGTGCTGCAAATGGTCGAGGCTATGCCCGATAACGCCATCCTGGTCGACGAAGGTCTCACCTCCAGCCGCCAGATCACGGCCCTGCATCCGCATCGCGACCGCTACGGCTATCACGGGCTCGCCTCCGGCGGCATCGGCTGGGGCCTGCCGGCCTCAGTCGGCGCCAGCATTGCCAATCCCGATCGCCCCGTGGTGTGCTTCTCCGGCGATGGCAGCGCGATGTACTCGATCCAGTCGCTCTGGACCGCGGCGCATCACAAGCTGCCGCTCAACGTCGTCATCGCCAACAATGGCGGCTATCGCATCATCAAGCAGCGCCTGCTCGCCTTCCACGGCGATGACAATTACGTCGGCATGGATTTCGTCAATCCGCCGGTCGATTTCGCCGGCGTCGCCAAGGCACTCGGCTGTGAGGCGATCAAGGTCAGCGATGTTAGCGAACTGAAGGCAACGCTGACGTCAGCGTTCAATCGGCCGGGAACCAAGCTGATCGAGGTGATGGTGGACGGGAAGGTGTAGCCCCGCAGTCGTCCCCGCGAAGGCGGGGACCCATACCGCGTGATCTATCGACTGCGGCTGGTAGGCGTATCGAGCTCCCGAGTCTTCGCCAAACTACTTCCTGTGGTTATGGGTCCCCGCCTTCGCGGGGACGACAGCCTGGCTGTGGCGCGATCTTCCGCCTACCCCTTCTTCCCCACGCGATACTCCGCCGCGGGATGCGGCGCGTCGAGGCGCGCGCGGCCCTCGCCGAACAGTTTTTCCCGCAACGTGCCCTTGGCGTACTCGCTCTTGTACCTTCCGCGCCGCGTCAGCTCGGGCACCAGCATGTCGGCGATATCCTCGAAATCGCCGGGCGAGATCGCGAACGCGACGTTGAGGCCGTCGACATCCGTCGCCTCGAACCATGCTTCGATCTTGTCTGCGACCATCTCGGGCGTGCCGACCACGACCGGGCCAGCGCCGCCGATGCCGACATGCTCGATGACGTCGCGCACGGTCCAAATGCGGTCAGGGTCGGCGCGGGTCACGTTGTCCATCGCGCTGCGGCCGGCATCGTTCTGGACGTGGCGCACCTGCTGGTCGAGGTCGTAGCCGGAGAAGTCGACGCCGGTCCATCCCGACATCAGCGCCAGCGCGCCTTCTGGGCTGATGTGGCGGCGGTAGTCGGCGTATTTTTCCTTCGCCTCGGCTTCCGTCCGTCCGACGATGATCGTCATCATCGAGAACATCAGGATCTCCGCCGGATCGCGGCCGAGTGCGGCCGCCTCCTGCCGGATCGCTGAGACGCGCGGCGCGATCACCTTGGCTGACGGTCCCGACATGAACACGCACTCGGCGTGCCTGGCCGCGAACTGCCGGCCGCGCGGCGAGGTGCCGGCCTGGTACAGCACGGGCGTGCGCTGCGGCGAGGGCTCGCTGAGGTGAATGGTGTTGTTGATGCGGTAGTTCGCGCCCGCATGATTGACGCGATGAACTTTTGCCGGGTCGGTGAAGATGCCGCGCTTGCGGTCGCGCAGCACGGCATCGTCTTCCCAGCTGCCTTCCCAGAGCTTGTAGACGACCTCCATATATTCGTCGGCGATGTCGTAGCGGTCGTCATGGCCGGTCTGCTTGTCCTTGCCGGCACCGCGCGCGGCGCTGTCGAGATATCCGGTGACGACGTTCCAGCCGATCCGCCCCTCGGTGAGGTGATCGAGCGTCGACATCCGCCGTGCGAACGGATAGGGCGGCTCGAAGGACAGATTGCTGGTGACGCCGAAGCCGAGATTTTGCGTCACCGCCGCCATCGCCGACAGCAGCAGCAGCGGCTCGTTCGACGGCGTCTGCGCTGCATTGCGCAAGGCTGCGTCAGGGCTGTTGCCATACACGTCATAGACGCCAAGCACGTCGGCCAGGAACAGCCCGTCGAAACGGCCGCGCTCCAGCGTCTTGGCGAGATCGATCCAGTAGGACAGGCGGTTATACTCGGCGGTACGGTCGCGCGGATGGGTCCACAGGCCCGGTGATTGGTGTGCGACGCAATTCATCGCAAAGGCGTTGAGCCTGATCTCTTTGGCCATGCTGGTCCCTCGGCGCCCTGTACTGATCGCTCTTCGAATGATAGATGTGCGCCCCAACTTGGCGAAGTTCTTGCATATAATTGGCCCTTGGCAAGGGCCAAGATAGAAGGCTTGCGCTTGGCAAGGCCAAAGTCAGCGTCGCAGCTGTGCCTGGCAAGCCAGTCTCAAGGAAGCAAGAACGAAAATCCCAAGAGAGCTACAAGAGAACTACAAGAAACCATCCAAGTCCCCGCCACTTTCGAAGGCCAACCCGCCTCAGGTAAGGTCCTTCGTCTCACATCTCGAAAAGCAAGTATGACCAGAGCCGACGCCATCGCCCGCGCCCGTGAGGATTTCAACTCCGGCGCGTTCCTCGCTGAACTCGACCGCCGCGTCGCCTACAAGACCGAGAGCCAGAATCCGCAGCGCGGCCCCGAGCTGCGCGCCTATCTGGAGCAGGAGATGCAGCCGGCTTTCGCCGCGCTCGATTTTTCCAGCCGCATCGTCGAATCCCCGAGCGGCAAGGCGCCGTTCCTGTTCGCCGAGCATCACGAGAGCGCCTCGCTGCCGACCGTGCTGGTCTATGGCCATGGCGATGTCGTCGACGGCATGGAAGGCGAGTGGCGTGATGGCCGGGATCCCTGGCGCACCAATGCTTCCGGGACGCGCCTCTATGGCCGCGGCACCGCCGACAACAAGGGGCAGCACAGCATCAATATGGCCGCGCTGCGTGCGGTGCGCGAGGCGCGCGGCGGTAAGCTCGGCTTCAACGCCAAGTTCATCATCGAGATGGGCGAGGAGATCGGCTCGCCCGATCTCGGCAAGGTCTGCGATCTCCATCGCGACGCGCTCAAGGCCGACCTGTTCATGGCCTCCGACGGGCCGCGCCTCTCGGCCGATCGGCCGACGCTGTTTCTCGGCTGTCGTGGAGGCATCCGCATCCATCTCGACGTGAACTTGCGCGACGGCGGCCACCATTCCGGCAATTGGGGCGGTGTGCTCGCCAACCCCGCGACCATCCTGGTCAACGCGATCTCCACCCTGGTCGACGGCCGCGGCCGTCTCCAGCTCGATGCCTTGAAGCCGCCGCGGCTGACCAACCAGATCCGCTCCTATCTCGCCGACGTCGAGGTGGTGCCGACTGCGGACGAGCCGGCGCTGGCCGAAAATTGGGGCGAGGAGGGTCTATCGGCCGCTGAACGGCTCTACGCCTGGAACACGCTGGAAGTGCTGGCGATGTCCTCAGGCAATATCGAGAAGCCGGCCAACGCGATTCCGGGCCAGGCCAATGCCGTGCTGCAACTGCGTTTCGTGGTCGGGACGAAGGTTGAGGGGCTGATCGACGCTGTCCGCGCGCATCTGGTCGGACGCGGTTTTCCGATGGTCGAGGTGCGCGCGGCGCAGAGTTTTGCTGCATCGCGCACCGATTTCGACAGCCCGTGGATCAAATGGGCGGCGGATTCGGTGCGAGAGACCACCGGCAAGGCGCCGGCCGTGCTGCCGAATTTCGGCGGTTCGCTGCCCAACGACGTGTTTTCCGAGATCCTGGGACTGCCGACGATCTGGGTGCCGCATTCCTATCCCGGCTGCTCCCAGCATGCGCCCAATGAGCACATCCTGCTGCCATTGACCGAAGAGGCCTTGACGGTGATGGCCGGGCTGTTCTGGGATCTCGGAGAGTTGCCAAAGCCACTGACAGGCCCGTTAACCTGAGCCGACGATCCAGCCGAAAGTTACATTCTAATCCGGCCCGATTTGTGCTTGCATCCGGGCCGCATCATCCGAAAGGGGAAGAAAAACGTGAAACATTTCCGTCACATCGGGCTCGCGCTCGCCGCGACCTTCGTCGTCAGCCAGGCCGGGGCCCAGGAGCTGACCGGCACGCTGAAGAACATCAAGGACACCGGCGCCATCACGCTCGGTTTCCGCGATTCCTCGATCCCGTTCTCCTATCTTGACGACAACCAGAAGCCGGTCGGCTTCGCGATGGACATCTGCTACAAGATCGTCGACGCCGTGAAGAAGGAGCTCAAGCTCGACAAGCTCGAGGTCAAGCTCAACCCGGTGACCTCGGCGACCCGTATCCCGCTGATGGCCAACGGCACCATCGACCTCGAATGCGGCTCGACCACCAACAATGCCGAGCGCCAGAAGCAGGTCGCCTTCACCAACACCCACTTCCTGACCGCTAGCCGCTACGTCTTCAAGAAATCGAGCGGCCTGAAGTCGATCGACGACCTCAAGGGCAAGACCGTGGTCTCGACCGCCGGCACCACCAACATCAAGCAGCTCACCGAAGCCAACGCCGCCAAGGGCCTCGGCGCCAACATCATTCCGGCCAAGGATCACGCCGAAGCCTTCTTGATGGTCGAGACCGACCGCGCGGTCGCCTTCGTCATGGACGACATCTTGCTGGCGAGCCTCGTCGCCGGTTCGAAGAACCCGGGCGACTACGTTATCTCCAAGGATGCGTTCTCCAAGCCGGAGCCCTACGGCATCATGCTGCGCAAGGACGATCCTGCGTTCAAGAAGGTCGTCGATGCGGCCACGGCTGCGCTCTACACCTCCGGCGAGGCCGAGAAGATCTACGACAAGTGGTTCACCCAGAAGATCCCGCCGAAGGGCCTGAACCTCAACACGCCGATCTCGGCCGAGCTGAAGAACGAGTTCGCCAAGCCGACGGACTCGCCGAACCCGGACGACTACAAGTAAGATAAAACCTCGATCTTTCGATCGGAATCATGTCCGGCCACTCTTGACACCAGAGTGGCCGGACATTTGCATAGGCCTGAGACTTTCTCTGAAGACGTCCAATGACGGGCGCGTTCGCGCGGGGGACACGTGAACTACAACTGGAACTGGGGAATCTTCTTCCAGCCGAACCCGATGGGGACCGGCACCTACCTCGACATGCTGCTGTCGGGGCTGGCGCTGACCCTCAAGACCGCGGCGCTGGCCTGGGTGATCGCGCTGATCACAGGCTCGATTGTCGGCGTCATGCGCACGCTGCCGTCGAAGGGCGCCAATTGGTTCGGCTTCGCCTACGTCGAATTCTTCCGCAACATGCCGCTTCTGGTGCAGCTCTTCCTGTGGTTCTTCGTGCTGCCGGAAATTCTGCCGAGGGCGGCCGGGCTGTGGCTGAAGCAATTGCCGAACGCGCCGTTCTGGACGGCGGCGATCGGGGTCGGCTTCTTCATGTCGGCGCGCGTAGCCGTGCAGCTGCAGGCCGGCATCTCCTCGCTGCCGCGCGGGCAGAAGATGGCGGCGACTGCGCTCGGCCTGACCACCGTGCAGGGCTATCGCTACGTGCTGCTGCCGATGGCCTTCCGCATCATCCTGCCGCCGCTGACGTCTGAATTCCTCAACACCATCAAGAACACCGCGGTCGCCATCACCATCGGCCTGCTCGAGCTGACCGGACAGGCGCGCTCGATGCAGGAATTCTCGTTCCAGGTGTTCGAGGCCTTCACGGCCGCGACCATCCTCTATCTCCTCGTCAACGCCGTCGTCGTGACCGCGATGCGCTTCCTCGAGCGCTGGGTCGCGATCCCCGGCTACATCACGGGGAAATAAGCGATGTTCGGCAATCTCGATTTCGATGTCATCCGCCGCGCGCTGCCGTATCTGTTCTACGAGGGCATGACGTTCACGCTGACGCTGACCTTCCTCGCAGCTCTCGGCGGCCTAGTCTTCGGCACGGCGCTCGCCCTGATGCGCCTGTCCGGATTCAAGATTCTGGGCCGCATCGCCGGCATCTATGTCGACTTCATGCGCTCGCTGCCGCTGGTGCTGGTGATCTTCTGGTTCTACTTCCTGGTGCCCTATATCGGGCAGTGGGTGACAGGCGCCTCGCGTCCGATCAGCGTCGGCGCGTTCACGTCCTCGCTCGTCACTTTCATCATGTTCGAGGCGGCATATTTCTCCGAGATCATGCGCGCCGGCATCCAGTCGATCTCGCGCGGCCAGCCGGCCGCGGCGAGTGCGCTGGGGCTGACCTACGCCCAGAGCATGCGCTACGTCGTGCTGCCGCAGGCCTTCCGCAACATGCTGCCGGTGCTGATAACGCAAACCATCGTGCTGTTCCAGGACACCTCGCTGGTCTACGTCCTGTCGATCACCGACTTCCTGGGCGCGGCGAGCAAGGTGGCGCAGCGTGACGGCCGCCTGGTCGAAATGTATCTGTTCGCCGCCGTGGTCTACTTCACCATCTCCTGTATCGCGTCCTACGGCGTCCGCCGCCTCCAGGCGCGCATCGCCATCATTCGCTAGGGCTCCCCGCTCATGATCGAAATCAGCCACGTCAACAAATGGTACAGCCCCACCTTCCAGGTGCTGACCGACTGCACAACCAATGTCACCAAGGGCGAGGTCGTCGTGGTCTGCGGCCCCTCCGGCTCGGGCAAGTCGACGCTGATCAAATGCGTCAATGCGCTGGAGCCGTTCCAGAGCGGCGACATCCTCGTTGACGGCACCAAGGTCAACGACCCCAAAACCGATCTGCCGAAGCTGCGCTCGCGCGTCGGCATGGTGTTCCAGCATTTCGAGCTGTTTCCGCACCTTAAGATCATCGACAATCTCTGCCTGGCGCAGGAGAAGGTGCTGGGCAGGGGGCATGACAAGGCGCAGGCCAAGGGCATGCAGCTGCTCGAGCGCGTCGGCTTGAAGGAGCAGGCGCAGAAATTCCCGGCGCAGCTCTCCGGCGGCCAGCAGCAGCGCGTCGCCATCGCTCGCGCGCTCGCGATGGATCCGATCGTGATGCTGTTCGACGAGCCGACCTCGGCGCTCGATCCGGAAATGGTCAGCGAGGTGCTCGACGTCATGGTCGATCTCGCCCGCGAGGGCATGACCATGATGGTCGTCACCCACGAGATGGGTTTTGCCCGCAAGGTCGCCAACCGCGTCATCTTCATGGACCGCGGCGAGATCGTCGAGGACGCAGCGAAGGACGATTTCTTCGGCAAGCCCCGCAGCGACCGCGCGCAGAAGTTCTTGTCGAAGATTCTTTCGCATTAATCACCGCCACCGTCATTCCGGGGCGCGACGCAGTCGCGAGCCCGGAATCCATAACCACCATCGGGGGTATGGATCCTCAGGTGCGCAATTGCGCACCATAGCGCGCGCTACGCGCGTCCCGGGATGACGAGGGTAGGGTTTATCCAGCCCGCCAAATCCCCTATACCGGTGGCCAAATCCCTTCCCTCCCCAGGAGACCTGCCTTGGACTCGATCGCCTACGTCAACGGCTCATTCGTCCCGCTCTCGGAAGCCAAGATCTCGGTGCTCGATCGCGGCTTCCTGTTCGCCGACGGCATCTACGAGGTCTCGGCCGTGCTCGACGGCAAGCTGGTCGACAATGCTTCGCATCTGGCGCGGCTGGAGCGGTCCGTCGGCGAGATCAAGTTGAAGCTGCCGGAGACCATCGAGCGCATCACCGAGCTGCAGAAGGAGCTGATCGCGCGCAACAAGCTCGTGAACGGCCTCGTCTATCTCCAGGTGACGCGCGGTGCCGACAAGGGGCGCGACTTCCCGTTCCCCAAGGCTGACGTCAGGTCGAGCCTGGTGATGTTCACGTCGGAGAAGGACATCATCAATGCCGCGGTGGCCAAGACCGGCATCAACGTCATCACGGTGCCCGACATCCGCTGGGAGCGCCGCGACATCAAGAGCGTGGCGCTGCTGGCGCAGGTGCTGGCAAAGCAGGCCGCGGCGGAAGCCGGCGCCGGCGAAGCCTGGATGCTGCAGGATGGCTATGTGACCGAAGGCGGCTCGTCCACGGCGTTCATCCTGACCAAGGACGACGTCATCGTCACCCGCCAGAACTCCAACGCGATCCTGCCCGGCTGCACCCGCAAGGCCGTGATTGCGCTTGCCGAGGAGCGCCAGCTGCGCGTCGAGGAACGCTCCTTCACGGTCGCCGAAGCGCTCGCCGCCAAGGAAGCCTTCATCACCAGCGCATCCTCCTTCGTGCAGCCGGTGGTCGCCATCGACGGCAAGACGATCGGCGACGGCAAGCCCGGCCCGATGGCGACGCGTCTGCGCGAGATCTACGTGGACTTCGCCAAGGCGACGGCGGTGTAAGCGGCATACGTAGCTGTCGTAGGGTGAGCAAAGGCGCGCTTGCGCCGTGCCCACGCCTTCTCCCGTTTTTGCTGAAGAATGGTGGGCACGCTTACGCTATGCCCACCCTACGAGACCGTCCGTTGCCGTCGGTTTAAGCCACTGACGCCTTCACCTTCACCGGATGCACGGCGCGGAACGCGATCGCGATCCTGTTCCAGGCGTTGATGGCACCGATCAGCATGGTCAGGTTCACCGTCTCCTCTTCGGAGAACTGCGCGCGGACCTGTTCGTAAGTCTCGTCTGGCGCATGCGTCTCGGCGATCAGCGTCACCGCTTCGGTCCAGGCCAGCGCGGCGCGCTCACGGCCGGAATAGAGCGGGGATTCGCGCCAGGCGTTGAGCAGGTAGATGCGCTGCTCGGTCTCGCCGCGCTTGCGGGCGTCCTCGGTGTGCATGTTGATGCAGAAGGCGCAGCCGTTGATCTGCGAGGCCCGGATCTTGACCAACTCGATCAGCGATTTCTCGAGGCCCGTCGACTGGATCTGCGCCTCCAGCGCCATCAGCGCTTTGATCGTATCGGGCGCGGCCTGGTAGTAGTTCATGCGGGGCTTCATGGTCGTTCTCCTTTTCGTTGGTTGATCAGTGGGCTCCGCCGGCCGAGACCTGGCCAGGCTTCTTCAGAAAGAATACGGCGATGAGAGCGACGATCAGCGCCATGCCGAGCAGGTAGAACGTGTCGCTGAAGGCGAAGATGAAGGCCTGCTTCTGTACGGTATGGCCGATCGCGACATAGGCGCGATGCGCGGCGTCCGCACGGTCGATAACGCCGTGATTGACGAAATATTGCGTGAGCTGCTCGAGCCGCGTGCGCGTGGCCTCTTCGAACACAGAGACCGACTGCATCAGCACGTTGGAGTGATATTGCTCGCGCTTGGACAGCACGGTTTGCAGCAGCGCGATGCCGACGGCGCCGCCGAGATTGCGCATCATGTTGAACAGGCCGGAGGCCGAGCCCGCATTCTCCGCTTCGATGCCTGCGGTCGCGACCGCCGACAACGGCGCCATCACCAGCGCCTGGCCGATGGCGCGCACGATATTGGGCCACAGCAGCTGGTCGGCGGCATAGTCGTTGGTCATGTTGATGTTCATGAAGTTGGATGCTGCGAACAGAACGAAGCCGACGCCGATGATGATCCGCGCATCGAACTTCTGCATCAGGCGCGGCACCAGCGGGATCAGCACGAGTTGCGGCAGCCCGGTCCAGGCCAGCACCATGCCGATCTGCTCGGCATTGTAGCCCTGAATACGCGCCAGATATTGCGGCAGGATGAACACGGAGCCGTAGAGTGCAATGCCGAGCAGGAAGTTCGCGAGCATGCCGAAGCCGAAATTGCGACGCACGAGCAGACGCAGATTGAGCAGTGGCTTCTTCACCGTGAGCTCGATGATCAGGAATGCCGTCAGCGCAACAGCGGCGATGATCGAGAGCTTGACGATGAACGGCGAGCCGAACCAGTCGTCCTTGTTGCCTTCCTCCAGCACAGTCTGGAGCGCGGACAGGCCGATCGCCATGGTGATGATGCCGGCCCAGTCGCCCTCGCGAAGCAGCGCCAGCTTCATCGGCTTGGGCTCGAGCGCGTACCAGAGCATGCCGACCATGATCGCGCCGGGAACCAGGTTGACGTAGAAGATGTATTGCCAGCCGAAATTCTCGGTGAGATAGCCGCCGATGGTCGGGCCGATCGCCGGCGCGAAAGTCGCCGACAGCGTGAACAGCGCAAGGCCGACCGGCTGCTTGGCGCGCGGCAGCAGCATGATGATCAGCGTGAAGGCCATCGGGATCAGCACGCCGCCGGTGAAGCCCTGGATGGCGCGCAGCACGATCATCTGCGACAGATCCTGCGCCAGTGCGCAGGCCGCGGACAGAACCAGGAACAGGATCGCGTTGGTGAGCAGATAGATGCGGATCGAGAACACCTGCGCGAGCCAGCCCGACAGCGGGATGACCACGATCTCGGCGATCAAATAGGAGGTCGAGATCCAGCCGCCGTCGTCGATGCCGGCGCCGATCGCGCCCTGAATGTCCGCGAGCGAGGCGTTGACGATCTGGATGTTCAGAACCGCCATAAAGGCGCCGAGCGTGGCGCCGATCACCGCGATCCAGGTCTTTGTCGACACCGCCGGCGCGGCGGATGCTACGGGGGCGGGAAGATTGGCGGAGGTGGCGTTGAGGGCCGGTTGGAGCGTGCCCATGGCTTCAACCCCCATTCGCGCGGGACGTATTGTCGGCAAGGCGCTTGGCCGTCTCGCGCTCGGCCAGCACCGTCTGTTTGGTGTCGACGGTCGGTACCGCGGACATGCCGGGCCGTAGCAAGCCGGTGAGGCTGTGGTCGTCGAGGACGATCTTCACCGGAACGCGCTGCACGATCTTGGTGAAATTGCCGGTGGCGTTGTCGGGCGGCAGCAGCGCGAATTCGAGCCCGCTCGCCGGCGACAGGCTGTCGACATGGCCGCGCAGGGTGGTGTTGCGGAAGCTGTCGACGTGCAACTCGACCGGCTGGCCCGGCCGCACATGCGTGAGCTGGGTCTCCTTGAAATTGGCGACGACGTAGACGGCGTCGAGCGGCACCACCGCCATCAATTGCGTGCCGGCCTGCACGTATTGGCCGACACGCAAGCTGCGGGCGCCGACCGTGCCGTCCACAGGCGCGGTGATCTCGGTATAGGACAGGTTCAGCGCCGCCTGCTGCGCGACCGCGCGGGCGCGTTCGAGCTGGGCGGTGGCCTGAGCGCGCTGGGTGGTGAGCACGTCGACCTTGCGCTGCGCGGCGACGAGGCCGGACTTGGCATGCTGCAATTGCGCGCTGCTGGCGCGCAGCGCCGCGTCGGTCTGCTGCGCGCGCTGGATCGTGCCGGAGCCCGACTTCATGAGGTCGTCGTAGCGGACGCGCTCCTCCTGCGCGAATTTCAGATTGGCTTCTGCAGCTGCGACGTCGGCGGTGCTCTGTTCGATGATCGGCTGCTGCAGTTCGAGCTGGGCGTCGATGTTGCGGACCGAGGCTTCGCCGGCGGCGACGTCGGCTTTCGCCTGATCGAGCGCCGCCTTGAAATCGCGGTCGTCGATCTTGGCCAGCAGCTGGCCCGCCCGAACCTTCTCATTGTCGCCGACCAGCACCTTGGCGATGTAGCCGGAGACCTTCGGCGCGACGATCGTGGAGTCCGCCTTCACATAGGCGTCGTCGGTGGATTCGAGGTAGCGGCCGTTGGTCCAGTAATCGTGTCCGTAGTAGGCCATGGTTGCAGTGCCTGCGAGCAGCGCGAGCACCAAGGCCGCGCGCCGGACCCTGTTCCGGGCTGGCATAGCGGGCGGCGCCTTGGCGTAATCGCGCGTGATTTCAGTGGCTTGCTGGAAGGTCTCGGCGCGGGGCATTTCGGACATTGCAGTCTCCTGTCGGCTCGCTGAGACTATCGGTCTTGCTGGCCCGGATGATAATCGGCTAGATTCTGGAAGGATTATCCATTCAAGGTGGATAATCTGAGCGGTCACCCTGGTTCGTGATGTCTACCGGGTCAGGCGAGCGGCTACGCCAGCGCGATTGCCGCGCGATTGCTGCTGAGGCGCACATCCCAGTCAAGGAAAGCCATGGATCGATTGACCAGCCTCGAAGTGTTCAGCCGGGTGGTCGAGACCGGCGGCTTCTCCGCAGCAGCCCGCAAGCTCAACATGTCGACCACCATGGTGAGCAATCACGTGCAGGCATTGGAAGACCGGCTCGGGGTGCGGCTGCTTCACCGCACCACGCGCAAGGTCAATCTGACCGAGATCGGGAAGGCCTATTACGACCGCTGCGTCCAGATTCTCGCCGATATCGAACAGGCCGACGACATCGCGAGCGAATTGCAGTCGGTGCCGCGCGGCACGCTGCGCATTCACGTCGCCACGCACATGGTGCCGTTCGTCGCGCCGATTGCGGCCAAACTGCTGTCGACCTATCCGGAGCTCAAGATCGATCTGCGCATGGGCGAGGCCGAGGTCGACCTCATCGAAGAAGGCTATGACGTTGCCCTGCGCATGACACAGCCACCGGATTCAAGCCTGATCGTGCGCAGCCTTGCCACCTGGCGCCACGTGCTGTGCTGCTCCCACGATTACATCGAGAAGCACGGCCGGGTGCAGAAGCTCGACGAGCTCACCGGGCACAATTGTGGTCGGCACTTGAACTATCCGTTCGGCGACGAATGGCGCTTCCTCGATCGCAAGGGCACGCCGGCCTCGGTGCGCGTCTC
This sequence comes from Bradyrhizobium sp. NBAIM03, assembly GCF_020194055.1. Taxonomy (NCBI): domain Bacteria; kingdom Pseudomonadati; phylum Pseudomonadota; class Alphaproteobacteria; order Hyphomicrobiales; family Nitrobacteraceae; genus Bradyrhizobium; species Bradyrhizobium sp. NBAIM03. Next base: position 23,697 of record NZ_JADYVS010000005.1, read on the forward strand.
CGGCAGCTTCGTCACCAATAGCGGAGAAGCGCTGCGCGAGGTCGCGCTGGAGGGCGCCGCAATCTGCCTGATGGCGGGGTTCCTCATTCAGGATGATCTCGAAGCCGGCCGCCTCGTGCGCCTGTTGCCGGAATATCGGACGGTCGAGCTCTCCATGAACGCGGTCTATCCGCATCGTCATCATCTGTCGGCGAAAGTGAGGACCTTCATCGACCTGCTCGTGCACCACAGCGCCGAGCAGCAGAAGCTGATCAACCCGTATTCATGAGACCTTTCGCCGCCGGCTCCACGTGCGGCAGAAAGCGTGTTGACAACGCCGAGTTGTCTGCAACAATACAACCTGAGATATGAATGATGTATTTGGGGCCGAGGCAATCGGTTCGATCCCTTTTTTGATACGACGTTTCGTCCAGGCCAGGTTTCTAGCTTCTCCTCTTCCATCTGTTGCTCTTCCATGTTTGACGGATCGACCGGCGGCAAGCCGGTCAACGTTCGCTTGCGTGAGAGCTTCGCAAGGGATTGGCGGCATCATCCTGTGATGGAGCTGGATGGCTTGGTCTGGCCCGACTGCCGCTCTAGGGAGGCTTCGATGACCATTGCCAGAACAGGATGGATTGCGACTTTGCTGCTCGGCCTCGTGATGGCGGGTGGCGTGCAGCCTTCTCCTGCTGCGGCCGACGATGCGTGGCCGGTCAAGAACAAGCTGATCGGCAAGGACGGAGGCAAGTCGAAGGATGTCAGCGGCATCGCCTGCACGACCGCTGATGGGTTTCCCCGTTCGTGCCTCGTTATCGACGACAATCTCCAGGGCGCTCAATTCATCGAATTGACCGACGGCAAGCTCGTCGCCGGCAGCCCCGTGAAGTTGATCGACAACACGTTCAATGGCAAGGCGCTCGAACTTGATGGCGAGGGCGTCGCCTTCTCCAAAGGGCAGTATTACGTCATCGGCTCGCATGGCCATCCGCGGGACAAGGACCACAAGCTCGACCCCAAGAAAGATGCCGATAAGATTCGGGCGAGGATTGCCGCAAGCAGCCAGATCGTTCGGTTCCGCACGACGGGGGCAGATGGCAATGCGTCGGGCATCGAGCGTACAGGGCAATTGCGAGAGGTCATCGCGGCCGAACCTGCGCTTCTCGAGTTCATGGATATCAGGCTGGAGAAGAACGGCTTGACCATCGAGGGCCTGGCGATCAAGGACGATCGGACGTTGCTCGCGGGATTCCGGGGCCCCGTCTTGAACGACAATCGCGCCGTCGTCCTGTCGGTAGAGATAGACGCGCTGTTCGGTGATCGAAAAAGCACGACTCACCGGCTGTTCCGACTTCCGCTCGGTGACAACAGGGGTGTACGCGATCTCGCCGCGTTCGGCGATCGCACCCTCATCCTGGCCGGTCCTGTTGCGGACGGGCCGGGAGCCTACGCAATATATTCTTGGGACGGAGCGTCCGAGACCGTACGGCTATTGAAGGAACTCCCGTTCGATCCAAAGCGAAAGCCGGAGGGACTACTGCCGCTGGGCGCGACTTCCGCCGGATTGCGCGTCCTGATCATATTCGACAGCGATAAGGAAGGTACGCCCACCCCCATCGAAATACCACGATGAACGGGATCGGACCTCCCCTCGCCTTGTCCGGCCGGCCGAACGAACGAGGCGCCACCTTCCATCATTTCCGGAGGGAGTCCGTCAGCGAGCCGGTGGCGGCAAGCGGCCGAACGCAGCCTCGAGCGCCATGCCGATCGCGAGCAGGCGGGAATCGCTACCAGCGGGGCCATCGAGCTCAAGCCCGATCGGCAATCTGCTGCTGGCACCGAGCGCGATCGGGATCTGGATGCCGGGAATCCCGGCATTGCTGCCGGGGTCCGTGTTCTGAATGAACAGGCCGAAATTCTCGAGGCTGCTGGACTCCGGATTGGAGGGGATGGCGACGCGCGGCGTGGTCGGGAAGGCGATCGCATCGAGCCGGTTGTCGGCAAAGCTCCTGGTGTACAGCGCCTGCAGCGCGGGGCGCGCAATCTCGATCGCGGCGTCGTAGATCGGCTTGGCGTCGACCAGGGTGCCGTCGGGACCAGGCAGCTTGCGCGGGATCACCAAGCCGTCATAGGTGCCCTTCACATCGGCGCTGGCGATCTGCTCCGCCAATGCCGCGATGGAGAGGCCGGTGCCGGTGTGCCTGAGATAGGCGACCAGATCGTCATAGGCCTCGTACAGCGCGACGGGAAAGCTGACCTGGGCGTCGAGCTCTGCCAGTTGCGGCATCTCGATCCCGACGACCGTGACGCCTTGCACCTTCATTTTCGCGACGGCTTCCTGGAACGCGGCCTCGGTGTCGGCATCGAGATTGGCCAGCATCGATCTCGCGAGGCCGACGCGGACCTGCGTCAGATCCGCCGGCGCAAGCGCATCGCCACCGGCGATGACGCGGTCGAGCAGCGCGACATCCGCCATGGTCGCAGCCATCGGGCCTGCGGTATCGCGGGTGTGCGAGATCGGTGCGATGCCGTCTTGCGGGTAGCGGCCGACCGTCGGGCGCAGCGAGGCGCATCCGTTCAGGGCGGCAGGCACCCGCACCGATCCGCCGGTGTCCGTGCCGAGCCCGCCGGCGACGATCCGTGCGCCAATCGCCGCCCCCGTGCCTGACGAGGAGCCGCCGGCGATCAAAGTGCGATCATAGGCGTTGCGCACGCCATACTCGGCGCCGGTCTTGAACGCGGTGTTGTAGCCGGAGATGCCGAAGGCGAGCTCGTGCATGCTGGTCTTGCCGATGATGACCGCCCCGGCATCGCGCAGCTTTGTCACGACAGGCGCGTCGGCCTTCGGAATGTAATCCTTCAGCGCCGGTGTGCCGGCGCTGCAGGGCAGTCCCGCGACCTCGATATTGTCCTTGATCACGATAGGTACGCCGCCGAGCGGCTTTGTCTTGTCGCCTGCCGCGTCGAACGCGGCCGCGGCCTTCAAGGCGCCGGCTTCGTCCAGGGTGACAAAGGCATTGAGCTCGGCGTTGGCCTTGGCACGGGCCAGGGCTTCCCGGGTGAGTGCGGTGCTCGTGAATGTCCCGGCGGCGAGGCCGGCCGCGGCCTCCGTCAGTGTCAACTGGTCGAAATCCATGATGCATCACCCGATTGCAGGAGGCCATCAGAGCGCCCCTTAGAGGCTGAAGCGTCCGCGGCGCCGCGTCAACCGGTGGCGTGCATCCTTGCCGGCGATGGCGTGTCCAGTTCGGCGAGCAGCCGCTCGACTTCGGCCTTCACCTTCAAAATCGCGATGTCCTTCACCGGGCCATAGCCGCGGATATCCATCGGGCCTTTGGCGATCGCCACGAGATTTGGCAGATGCGCCGCATCGAGCTCGCCCAGCATCCGATCGACCAGGCCTTCATACCAGGCGATCAGTTCACGCTCGGCGCGCCGTTCCGCGGTGTAGCCGAACGGATCGAACGGCGTTCCACGCAGTGCTTTCAAGCGCGCGAGCATGGCCAGAGGCACCTGAATCCACTGGCCGAAGGCGCGTTTGCGCGGACGTCCCCGTGCATCGCGCCGCGACTTCAGAAACGGCGGGGCGAGGTGGTACTGGATGCTGAAGCCGTCCTCGAATTCACGCTTCAGCTCGTCGAGAAAGCCGCTTCGCATGTGCAGCCGCGCCACCTCGTACTCGTCCTTGTAGGCCATCAGCTTGAACAGGCCGCGAGAGACCGCCTCGGTCAGCGCCTGGCTGTTCAGCTTGGCCTCGGCATTGCGGACCTTTCCGACCATCGCCCGGTAGCGCGCCGCGTAGGCGTCGTCCTGATAGGTCGTGAGGAACTCGGCGCGCCGGGCAATGATCTGGTCGAGCGTCTCGGCTTCAGGTGCCTTGTCCGAGGTCGGCAGAAAATCCGGATCGGCAGCGGCGATCCGGCCCCAGGCAAAGGCCTGCTTGTTGCGCTCGACCGCGACGCCGTTGAGCTCGATCGCGCGGAGCAGCGCCTGCAGCGAAACAGGGACGAGACCGCGCTGCCAGGCAAAGCCCAGCATGATGATGTTGGCGTAGACGGCATCGCCGAGCAGGCGCTCGGCCAGCGCATTGGCATTGAACCTGTCGAGATTGTGCTCGCCGATGACCTGACCGATTGCGCGCAGGCGGCTTGGCGCAGCGAGATCGGCGTCGCGGAAGCGGACCACGTCGCCGGTCGGCATTTCCGCGGTGTTGACGGCGGCACGGGTGCCGCGGCGATATGTGCCTGATGCCTTGGGCGAGGAGCTGACGACGAGGTCGCAGCCGATCAGCGCATCGGCCGCGCCCTGGTCGATGCGAACCTGGTGCAGCGCCTCGGGGCTCGCGGCCAGGCGAATGTAGCTCAGCACAGGCCCGAATTTCTGCGCAAAGCCGGTGAAGTCGAGCACCGAAACGCCGCGGCGTTCCAGATGCGCGCCCATGCCGATCAGCGCGCCGACGGTGATCACGCCGGTGCCGCCGACGCCGGTCACCAAGAGATCGTAGGGCCGCTCGAGCGTTGCGGGCGCGGGCAGGGGTAGTGTGGCGGCGCGGTCGGCCGCGTCGATATGGCTCGCGCTCTTCTTCCGCCGCGTCGCGCCTTCGACCGTGACAAAGCTCGGGCAGAAGCCGTTGAGGCAGGAAAAATCCTTGTTGCAGGCCGACAGATTGATCTGCCGCTTGCGGCCGAACGGCGTCTCCTTCGGCTCGACGCTGAGGCAGTTGGATTCGACCGAGCAGTCGCCGCAGCCTTCGCAGACGAGGTCGTTGATGTAGGCGAAGCGCTTGGGATCGGCCATCTGCCCGCGCTTGCGCCGGCGCCGCTTCTCGGTGGCGCAGGTCTGCTGGTAGATCAGCACCGAGACGCCGGGAACCTCGCGCAGCTCGCGCTGCACGGCATCCATCTCCTCACGCGGATGGATGGTCACGCCGGATGGCAGGTCGGCCGGCCTGAATTGCGCGGGATCGTCCGACACCAGGGCGATGCGCTCGACACCTTCGGCGCGGACGCTGTGGGCGATGGCATGGACGCTGACGGGCCCATCGACCGGCTGGCCGCCGGTCATGGCGACCGCGTCGTTGAACAGGACCTTGTAGGTGATGTTGGCCCTGGCCGCGATCGCCTGCCGGATCGCCATCGAGCCGGAATGGTAGTAGGTGCCTTCGCCGAGATTCTGGAACACGTGCTTGCGGCCGGTGAATCGCGATGAAGCAGCCCAGTTCACGCCCTCGCCGCCCATTTGGATCAGCGAGGAGGTCTCGCGGTCCATCCAGCTCGCCATGAAGTGACAGCCGATGCCGGCGAGCGCCTTCGATCCTTCCGGCACTTTGGTCGAGGTGTTGTGCGGACATCCCGAGCAGAAATAGGGCGTGCGCGTCGCGCCGCTGACATTGATCGTGCGCGCGGCCTCCGGCATCAGGGCGGCCGCGCGCGCGGCGAGATTGAGACCCGGAAACATCGGATCGAGCCGGCGCGCGAGCACGTTCGCGAGCGCGCGAGGCGACAATTCGCCGATCCAGGAGATCAGCCGTGCGCCGGTTTCGTCGTGCTTGCCGACCATGCGCTCGGGCTTGCTGCCGGGATAATCGTAAAAATACTCCTTGAACTGGCTCTCGATGATGCCGCGCTTCTCCTCGACCACCAGGATCTCGCGCTTGCCTCTCACGAACTCCATCGCGTCGTGCAGCGCCAGCGGCCAGACCATCCCGACCTTGTAGACGTCGATGCCGAGGCGGCGGCAGGCGGCTTCATCGAGGCCCATCAGCCGCAGGGCTTCCATCAGGTCGAGATGCGCCTTGCCGGTGGTGACGATGCCGTAGGTGGCGCTGGGGATATCGTAGATGTGCCGGTCGATCGGGTTGGCCTTGGCAAAGGCGTAGACCGCGTGCTTCTTCGCTTCCAGCCGTTCCTCGATCTGCGGGCCCGGCAAATCGGGCCAGCGATAGTGCAGGCCGCCCGGCGGCGGCGTGAAGTCTGGCGTGCGGAAGAGGCGCGGCGGGCGGAGCGCGACGGAGGCGCCCGATTCCACGATCTCGGAGATCGCCTTGAAGCCGACCCACATGCCGGAGAAGCGGCTCAGCGCGTAGCCATATTCGCCGAACGCCAGATATTCGCCGACGTCCGAGGGGTGCAGCGTCGGCATGAACCAGCTCATGAAGGCGACGTCGGACTGGTGCGGCATCGAGGAGGAGACGCAGCCATGGTCGTCGCCGGCGACCACCAGCACGCCGCCATGCGGCGAGGAGCCATAAGCGTTGCCGTGCTTGAGCGCATCGCCGGACCGATCGACGCCCGGGCCCTTGCCGTACCAGAGCCCGAACACGCCATCGACCTCGCGGTCGCCTTGCGTCTCGACCTGTTGCGAGCCGAGTACAGCTGTCGCCGCGAGGTCCTCGTTCACGGCGGGAAGGAATTCGATGCGGTCCTGCTTGAGCCGCTGCTGGATGCGCCAGAGCTCGAGATCGATGCCACCGAGCGGCGAGCCGCGATAGCCGGAGATGAAGCCGGCGGTGTTGAGCCCGGCCGCACGGTCTCGTCGCGCCTGGTCGAGTGCGATGCGGACGATGGCCTGCGTGCCCGTGAGGAAGACGCGGCCCTCCTCGCGCTCATAGCGATCGGAGAGCTCGTACGTGTCGATTGACGGAATGGCGTCCATGGCGGACCTCGCGCGGCATCCTGCCCAGTGCTGGAAGGTTATGCCCGGGCCGCTGGTAGGTCTTACCTATTTATCCCTTCTGTTATGGAAATCCGGTAGAATTTTGCATGCAGGCGCCCAATCTGGTAGATCTGCTCGAATCGGAGCCTCCCATGATCGAAGAGCAGGACACCCGCATTCTCGCCCATCTCCAGCGAGATGGCCGCGCCACCAATCAGCAACTCGCCGACGGGGTCGGCATGTCCACCTCGGCCTGCTGGCGGCGGGTGCGCGCGCTGGAGGAGAGCGGCGTCATCCAGGGCTATGCGGCGCTGGTCGCGCGCGAGCAGGCGGGCTTTGCGATGTCCGCCATCCTCCACGTCTCGCTGGAGCGGCACGATGCGAAGTTCGTCGATGAATTCGTGGCGAGGGTCACCAAGCGCCGCGAGGTGCTGGAGTGTTTTGCGACCACCGGGGACGCCGATTATCATTTGCGCGTCGTCGTGCAGGACATGGCGGCCTACAACCGCTTCCTCGACGAGTTCATGTTCCGCATCCCCGGCATCCGCTACGTCCGCAGCAACGTGGTGCTGAAGGAGATCAAGACCAGCGTGGCGCTGCCGTTTTGAAGGAGGTGCTACGGCACCGCGATATCAACCTCCCGTAAACCAACACGGGCTGCAAAGTGGTAACTGAACATGCCATTCGTAGGCGGTTCGGCGTCGCAGCGGTATTCCGGTCAGTTTTGTCGCGCTCGTTCGCAGCTCGTTCACTTTGATCGACGGTTTGCGCCGCGCAATAACGACCACTTAGGCGATCGCCGCGCATAAAGGCCCGGGATAAATAGGCAGAAATGCCCGGGAGCTGAGATCGTGCCGACGACACTCGCGCGCACCTTTGCGGCGTTGAGCGCCATCAATGAAGCGATCCTGTACGCGAGATCGCCGGAGGAGCTGTACCAGAAGGTCTGCGACGCCGGGTTTTCGAGCGGGGATTTTCTGGCCGTTGCCGTTTTCCTGGTCGAGCCGGACGGCCGAAGGCTGCGCTACGCGGCCGGTTGTGGCGATGACGTTGCGCGGCTCCGCTCGATCGTGATCACGACGGAAGCCGGCACGCCAGAAGGAGCCGGCGTCGGCGGCGAGGCGTTTCGCGATCAGAAGCTGTGCGTCAGCAACGACTATCTGAACGATCCGCGCTCGCTGGCGTGGCGCGAAGGCGCCGCCAAGGCGCATATCGGTGCGGCCGCGGCGCTGCCGCTGCTCTGCAATGGCAAGAGCGTCGGCGTATTGTATGTGACGCGGAGCGAGGCCAACTCGCTGAACGAGCAGATGGTGTCACTGTTCGAGCGCATGTCGGCGAACATTTCCTACGCGTTGGACAATTTCGCCCGTGAGACCGCGCGGCAGACCAGCGAGCGGGCGACGCGGCGCCTCAACCGCATGTTCGGCGCCATCAGCGCCACCAACGAAGCTATCCTGCGCGCCAAGACCGAGCGGGAGCTATACCAGCTCGTGTGCGACGCTTCGGTCCACAGCGGCAAGTCGCTGGCGACCATCGTGCTGCTTCGCGAGCCGGACTCGCACTGGATGAAGCCTGTCGCCGCCACCGGGCAGAACCTCGATCTCGTCACCCAGGCACGCTATTCAGTCGATCCGGACAATCCTTACGGCAAGGGTATCTCGGGCGAGGTGTTCCGGACGCAGAAAGCCATTGTCGAGGACGATCTCGCCAGCCGCACCAGGGGCACGCCGTGGGAGCAGGCCAACGTCAACACCGGCGTCGCCGCCTGCGTGGTCGCGCCGTTGATCAGGCACGGCGAGAGCGTCGGCGTGCTGCTGTTCTTCATCAGCCGGTCCTGGGCCAAAGACGAGGAGATCGTCGCGCTGCTGCTGCGCATGGCCGAGAACGTCTCCTTCGCGATCGAGAATTTCGGCCGCGAGGCCGAGAAAGCCCGGATCTCCGCCGAAGAAGAGTGCCTGGCGCGCATGTATGCAGCGCTCAGCGCCACCAACGAGGCGATCCTGCGGGCACGGTCGCGGGCTGAGCTGTTCGACCTCGTCTGCGAGGCGACCGCAACGGGAGCAAAGTTCACCTCAGCCACCGTCGCGCTGGTCGACGATCGGACCGGGCTGCTGCGCGTCGTCGCCTGCTACGGCCCGAATGCGGATCAGGTTCGCAACTTCACGTTCTCCACCTCCGACCAGGTGCCCGAAGGGCGCGGCTTGACCGGCACCGCGTTTCGCACGCGCCAGCCCGCCGTCAGCAACGACGTGCTCGCCGACGACCGCATTGCGCCCTGGCAGGCCAGCGCCCGCCGCACCGGCATCGCATCCTCCGCGGCCTTGCCGCTGTTCAACGGCGACCGGGTCGAGGGCGTCTTTCTGTTCAACTCCCCGGAGCGCGGCACCTTCACGCCGGAGCTCGTCGAGCTGCTGCGCAAGCTTCAGGCCAACGTCGCCTTCGCGCTCGAAAGCTTCGACCGTGCCGATGAGAAGGCGCGGGCGGACAAGCAGCGCAATCGTCTGAGCGGAATGTTCGAGGCGCTGAGCGCAACCAACGAAGCCATCATGCGCGCCAAGACGCGCGAGGAGTTGTTCGACGCGGCCTGCCAGGCGGCCGTGCTCGGCGACGTGTTCGCCTCGGCGACGATCGGCATCATCGACGAAGCACGCGAACTCGTCCGCGTCGTTGCCGTCAAGGGACGCTTGCAGGAGCGCATGAGCGGGCGTACCTGCATCATTTCCGCCGACCATCCCGAGGGCCAGGGCATCATCGGCACCTCGCTGCGGACGTGCCGGCCCAGTGTGATGAACGATTATCTGAACGAGCCGCGCTCCGCATATTGGCGCGCGCAGGCCATCGAGGATGGAACGCGGGCTGCGGCGAGCTTCCCGCTTCTGAGAGCGGGACGGGAACCGGTCGGCATTCTGCTCTTCCTCGCACCGGAAGAGAATACGTTCACGCCCGATCTGGTCGAGCTGCTCGGGCGGCTCGCGGAGAACGTCTCCTTCGCACTCGACAATTTCGAGCGCGCCGAGGAGAAGGCCCGCACCGAAGCGCAGAAGGAGCGCCTGACGCGCATGTTCGCGGCCCTGAGCGCGACCAACGAGGCGATCATGCGCGCGAAGTCGCGGGCCGAGCTGTTCGACCTCGTCTGCCTTGCGGCGTCGAACGGCGCCAAGTTCACCTCGACCACGATCGCGCTGGCAAGGGCCGGCAGTGATCGGCTGGAAATCGTAGCGAGCGCGGGCCCGTCCGCCGACACCACCCGTAATGTGCGGCTCTCCGTCGATCCGGAGCGGCCCGAAGGACGTGGGATGAGCGGCACGGCGTTCCGCACGCGCCAGCCCTGCATCAGCAACGACTATCTCAACGACGACCGCGTGAGCGCCTTCCACGCCATCGTGCGCGGCGACGGCGCGCGGTCGGGGGCCGCGTTTCCGCTGATCGCGCATGACCACGCGGTCGGCGTCATGATCTACATGTCCACCGAACCGGCGACCTTCACGCCCGAATTCGTCGACCTGCTGCAGCGCCTCGCCGACAACGTCTCCTTCGCGATGGAGAATTTCGATCGCGCCGACGAGAAGAACAAGGCCGACGAGCGCATCGAATACCTCGCCTCGCATGACAGCCTGACCGACCTGCCGAACCGCGAGACCTTCAATGCCCTGCTGCGCGAGGCGATCGATGCGGCGCAACGCCACGATCACCGATTTGCGGTGCTGTTCATTGACCTCGACCGCTTCAAGGTCATCAACGATTCGCTGGGTCACGAGGCCGGCGACCTGCTCCTGCTCGAGGTGGCGAACCGCCTGCGCGGCGCCCTGCGGGCGAGCGACGTGGTCGCGCGCCTCGGCGGCGACGAGTTCGTGGTGATCCTCGACCAGTGCGGCGAGATCGAGGACGTCCAGCGCATCGCCACCGGGCTGCTCGCCGCGCTCGCCGAGCCCATGCAGCTGGCCGGCCACGAGTGCCATTCCACCGCCTCGATCGGCATCGCGATGTATCCGGCCAACGGCTCCGACGCGCAGACGCTGACCAAGAACGCCGACATGGCGATGTACCTCGCCAAGGAGGACGGCAAGAACGGCTATCGCTTCTTCTCCAACGAGGTGAAGACGCAGTCGATCGAGCGGCTGTCGCTGGAGAGCGCGCTGCGCCGCGCGCTGGAGCGCGAGCAGTTCTCGCTCAACTACCAGCCCAAGGTGGACATGGCGACGGGTCAGATCACGGGCGTCGAGGCGCTACTGCGCTGGGCGCATCCTGATCTCGGCAACGTCTCGCCGGCACAGTTCATTCCGCTTGCGGAGGAAACCGGGCTGATCGTGCCGATCGGCCGCTGGGTGCTGAAAGAGGCCTGCGCGCAGGCCATGGCCTGGCAGCGCCGCGGCCTGCTGCCGCTGTCGATGGCGGTCAACCTGTCGCCGCGGCAGTTTGCCGACGAGCATCTGTTGCAGGACGTGGACGAGGCGCTGGCGGCCTCCGGCATGTCGCCCGTGCTGCTCCAGCTCGAGGTCACCGAGAGCATGATGATGCGCAATGTCGGCCGCGCGCTGAAGGTGCTCGACTCCATCCAGAGCCGCGGCATCCGTCTCGCCATCGACGATTTCGGCACCGGCTATTCGTCGATGTCGCTGATGAAGCACTTCCCGATCGACACGATCAAGATCGACCGCTCCTTCGTGCGCGACCTGCCGCAGGATTCGGAGGATCAGGCCATCGCGCAGGCGATCATCAGCATGGGCAAGGCCCTCGGCATGACCGTCGTCGCCGAAGGCGTCGAGAACGCCGAGCAGGAGGCATTCCTGCGCGCCCATGGCTGCGACGAGATGCAGGGCTTCCTGATCTCCAAGCCGCTGCCGGGGCGGCAGATGGGCGAGCTGCTGCGGCCCATGGCGCTGCCCGTCGCGCCGCCGCTCCAGCCGGAAGTGGCCGACGAAGACGCAGGCTCAGGGCTGAAACGCGCTGTCGTCTGACGGCTGCGGGTGCAGCTCGCGCACCTCGTGCTCTTCCCCCTCGGCCTTGCTCGGAAAGTCCTGGGGACCGGTCAGTGACGTCTGCTCGGTGAACAGCGCGAGAATGGCGCGTGCGCCCTCGGCGAAGCTCGTCCCTTCGCTCACGTTCAACGCGCAGCAGCTTGTTGCGCTCATCGGCTCCTGGTCGTCGACCACGGCCATCGCGGGCCCCCACCACCAGGCGGGCGCGGGCGAACGCTCGTTCTGCGGCACCACATGCCAGCGGACGAACTCCTCCATCACGCGCTCGAATTCCAGGCGGGCAGCCTGATGCATGTGGTCGATGCTCCCGGAATCGCGTCCGACGACGGGTCGACACGCTGACTAGATCGTCACGTCGCTCGGAAAAATCGGCTCGTGCAAGCGAACCGAACCATGAAAGGCCGACATGGCCGTCGGCAATGCGGATCGCGCGGCTGTCGGCAATGTGCCGGCGCAGCCGCGACAAGTCATTCTAGCCGCTGCAGGGCACGGCAAGCAAGCGATCGGAGCCGCGATTGCCTAACGCGGCCTGAACGGATGCGCCTTCTGATGCCAGGCCCAGGCCGTGCGGACGATCGTCGGTAGGTCGGAGTGACGCGGAACGAAGTTCAGCACCTTTCTTGCAGCAGAGGGATCGGCGACCAGAAAGGTGGGATCGCCGGCGCGGCGCGGCTTGATCGTGTGCGGCACCTCGCGCCCGGTCTCCTGCCTGATGGCGTCGAGGATCTCGCGCACGGAAAAGCCGGAGCCGGTGCCGAGATTGAAGCTGCCGCCGGCATGGCCTTGCTCCAAGAGCCTCAAGGCCGCCACATGCGCCGCCGCAAGGTCCGTGACATGGATGTAGTCGCGGATCGCGGTGCCGTCGGGCGTGTCGTAATCGTCGCCGAACACCGCGAACTCGACATGGCCCTGAAGCGCCATCATCGCGCGGGGAATGAGGTGGGTTTCGTTGTCGCGCAGCTCGCCGATGCCACCGGCCGGATCGGCGCCGCTGGCGTTGAAATAGCGCAGGCAGAACGCGCCGAAGCCATAGGCCGTGCGGTAGTCGGCGAGCATGCGCTCGATCATCAATTTCGACGCGCCGTAAGGATTGATCGGCGCGCAAGGAAAGTCTTCCGGCAGCGCCTTGGAATCGGCGTTACCGTAGACGGCGCCGGTCGAGGAGAACACGATGCGATGGCAGCCCGCGTTGCGCATCGCCTGCAGCAGCGACAGCGTGCCCTGGACGTTGTTGATGTAATATTTCTGCGGGTCGGACATGGATTCCCCGACGAGGCTCGCCGCCGCGAAATGCATCACCGCCGTGATCTTGTGGTCGGCGAAGGCGCGCGCCAGCGCCGTGCCGTCGAGCAGATCGCCCGTCACCAGCGGGCCCGATACGAAGCTGCGATGACCTGTCGAGAGATTGTCATAAACGACGGGCTGATAGCCGGCGGCGGACAATGCACGGCAGGCATGCGAGCCAATATAGCCAGCGCCCCCGGTGACGAGGACGGTCGGTCGGTCGGTCATGTCGTATTCTGCTCTTCTCTTAACGGAGGGGCCGGTTGCGGCTGAAGAGAAGATAGAGCGCGCGGGGGTTGGTGGTCAAATAACGCCAGAGCAGACGGCGCGGCTCGAGCAAGGTGCGCCAGGCCCATTCGAGCCCGATCTTCTGCATCCATTGCGGCGCGCGGGAACGACTGCCTGACAAGAAGTTGAACAATCCGCCGGATGTCTTGATGACGCCAACATTGGTCAGATGCGGCGTGAATTCCTTCACGAATGCCTGTTCGTTGGGCACACCGAGCGCGACCCACAGATAGTCCGGTGCCAGGGCGTTGATCTCCTCGACCTTGGCACGCAGCGCCTCGCCGCGCAGATAGCCGTGGCTGTGCCCGACGATCTTGAGATGTGGATACATTTTCTGGACGTTCGCGACCGCCGCGGCGTTCTCGGCCTCGCTTGCGCCGAACATGTAGAAGGTGCGGCCGGCGGCTTCGGCCTTGCGCGCGACGACGTGGAACAGGTCCGTGGTTGCGACGCGCTCCGGCAGCGGGAACCAGGATTGCAGCTTTGAAGCGGCGACCAGCGGCTGTCCGTCGGCGTTGATCAAATCGGCGGCACGGAACAGCTGCTCGGTCTGCGGCTCGGTCGAGCAGCGCGCCAGCACCTCGCCATTGGCCGAGGTCAGGAACAGCGGACGGCCGATACGATGGTCGGGATTCGTCGCCTCGATCATGAAATCGGCGGTCTCTTCCAGGTCGATCGCGGCCATGCGAAGTCCGCCGACGGTGATTCTCGGCACCTCGGCAGTTGCTGCCCGTCCGTCGAGGTTGACGCGGCGCTCAAGCATATTGTCTGCCTCGCTGGCGCGTTTGCATTGCAGGGGTGAGCTCGTCGAGCACGACGCCGACGAGCTTGCGCTCGGCCGGGCCGAGCGCGGCTAGGATCTCTTCCAGGCTGTCGTTGATGTCGAGGCTGGTCGGCAGCACGGCCACCAGCGAGTCGACGTCCTCAAGCAGCTTGCGGCCGCCGGCCGCGAGCGGAATGGCCGGGCCGTCGAGGATCACGAGATCATAGCCGCCCGCGGAATGGGCCTGCACAATCGCCTTGTGGATGGCATCGGCGGCTTTGCCGGCGTCGCCGTCGGCGGCCGGCAGCACCGAGATGCCGTTTACCGTCTTGATCTCGCGCGCGTCCTTGCTGCCGATCGAGAGCCAGCCGAGCCTGCTCGGCTCGCTCTTGCCGGGACGGATGACCCTGTTCGTGAGCGAGCGCGCCTGATGGTCGGCATCGATCATCAGCACGCGGGCGCCGTCGCGTGCGGCCGCCAGCGCGAAGTTCAGCGCGGCCACGCTGCGGCCGCTGGTCTTGCCGGTGCCGACGAGCGCGACGACCGGGATCGCCTTGCCGCCGGCGCGCCGCGTTACCGCGGCGCGCATGTCGCGCCAGGCGTTGAGCAAGCTCGTCATGGGAAAGCCGGGGCGCAGCGTCGGCCAACCCAGCCGCGTGAGATCGACGCCGCCGCCGGTGGGAAGTATGGCGCCGAGCGTATGGATGACGTCGGCCTCCTGGAAGCGTGCGATCAGCGGCTTCTCGATCATTGGTTGCTCGACCATCGAAGGCTGCAGCGGGGGCGCGGCGAGCTCCGGCATCGACGGCGCAGCTTCAGGAGCGCGCGGGGCCTGGCGCGGCTGAGCAACCTCTGCAGCGCGCGGGAGCTCTGGTGCTCGGGACGCCTGCGGCGCTGGCGAGCGCTCACGCCGGGCGGGTGTCGGCGTTGCGGGCGCGGCTGCACCGGCGAAAAGCAAATCTGCCACGACGAACCAGCTCGACGCCGCGATCGCCCCGAAGATGAAGCCGATCATGGCGAACAGGCTCATGGCCGGCGGGAACGAGCGCCGCTGCGGCACAGTCGCCTCGCCGATGACGCGGGCGGCCGAGGTGTTCAGGCTCTCCTGCTCCTCGGTCTCGCGGGAGCGCTTGAGAAAGGATTGATAGACGTCACGGCTTGCGTCGGCCTCGCGCTCGAGCTCGCGCAGGCGCACGGCGGCCTGGCTGAGCTGAACGCTCTGCCGCTTCTGCGCTTCCAGCGCGCGGTTGAGCGAGGCCTCGAAGTCGCGGGCGCGCGTCAGATCGTTCTTGGCGGACTGGGCGAAGCGGTCGATCTCCTCGTTGATGGTGCGCTTGAGGTCCTCGACCTGCTTCTCGGTCTGGCGCAGCGCCGGATGGCGCGGGCCGAGCTCACCGGCCTGCTCCGCATATTTCTTCCGGGCGTCGGCATATTGCGCGCGCAAATTCGCAATGGTCGGCGATTGCAGCGCCTCCGGAATCGCGCCGGCATCGGCAGCGGTGCGGCGGCTCGCCTCGATCTGGTCGAGCCGCGCCTGCGCGTCCATCGTCGCCGCGCGGGCCGCGGAAAGCCGCTGGTTGCTGGCGGAGAGCTGCTGATCGCTGATCAGCGCATCCTGCGTGCCGACGAAATTGTTCTGGGCCTTGTAGGTCGCCAGCGCGGTCTCGGCGTTACGCAGCCGGTCGCGCAGCTCCTTCAGGCGGCTGGAGAGATCGTTGGTGGCGCGCCGTGCCGCCGAAGCCTGCGACTTGCGGGATTCGGAGAGATAGGCATTGGTCAGCGTGTTGGCGAGCATCGCAGCCTTGGCGGGATCCGTCGACCAGACCTCGATGTCGACGATGAAGCTCTTCTCGGTTTTGCGGATCGCGATGTGCTTGTTCAACGCATCGAGCGCCGCGAGCTCCACTTCCCTCTTCTCCGCAGCGGAGGGCGCGCGCGGTTGCAGGCCGATCAGGCCGAGCAGCGACGACATCCGGCTCCCAGCCTCGCCGCCTCCGAATTCCGGATCCTTGTCGAGGCCGGCCTGCTGGATCACCTGGAGCAGCACGCTGTTGGAGGTGATCAGGCGCGCCTGGCTCTCCACCACCATGGCCATGCCGGTGACGTCCTGGGCCCGGGGCGTGAGCTCGCGGTCGACGAGCTGAAGCTCGCGCGGGTCGACATAGAGCTGAGCGGTGGCGGTGTAGCGGGGCGTCACGCTCTTGCCGATCGTGACGGCAAGCGCCGCACCGAGCAGGGCGGCCGCGGCGATCGCGACCTTCCGCCGCCAGAGCAGATTGGCGAGCTCCAGCACGTTGAAGCCGGCCTGAGGCTTCCGTTGCGCGGCCTCCGGTCTGGCTCGATCGATCGGCTGGCTATAATCAAGCATGATCCCCAGCTTTCATTCCAAGTGCCGCGGGCTGAGGGGTTACTCTTCGCTTTACGCCACGCACCCGGGATATAGGTGCCCAATCAACGCAACAGGGAAAATTAACCATACTCATTGAGGGACTATTCACCGAAATGGCAAACAAAGCGTTTAAGCGCATGCCATCCCTTGGCGCGTCCCTATGACGCCCGCGATACCCGCCGCTTCCAGGAATTAACGGTTCGTTACCGCGCGCAGCATGGCTGCGAGCCGTCGTTTTTCCGTTGATGGGCCGCGCACGTGCCATCGCCGTCAGATCCTCCGAAGGATGACGTGATAGTCGCCGCGGCGGACGTCGGTGCCGCGCGGCAGCACGGCGTTGAGCACCGCGGCCCCGGCGTCGACCAGGGCCGCAAACAGCGGCTTGCGCCGGCGCATCTCGGGATAGCGCGGACTCTCGACCTCACGACGATAGATCATCTCAAGGCCGTTGGCGGCCGCGAATGCTTCCAGCCGCGGCAACGTCACCAAGGGATGGAAGAACGTCGGGAACGGCGGCTCGCCCGGCAGGCCGGCGTCCTTGATGCCGCGGATGTGCCGGTAGAACCAGACGTGAAACCAGTGCGGCGAATATTTGGTGACGAACCCGGAGAGCGAGCGCGGATTCGGTGCGCCGATCAGGATCATCCCGCCGCGCCTCAGCGCATCGCGGAAGTTCAAGAGCGCGGCGTCGACATGGGGCAAGTGCTCGATCACGTTGTAGCAGATCACGAGATCGAAGGTCTCGCGGGCGAAGCTGTAGGTCTGGACGTCGCCGAGGATCGCCTCGTCGGCGTAGGTGTTGTTGCGGACCTGGTCCTCGTCGATGTCGACCACGGTGACCTTGCTGCGGCTCAGCAATTCCGGTGGCAGAACGCTGCACGAGCCGCCGCCCGCCTCATAGATCGCGAGGCGGCCCTGCGGCAGCTCGCGGCACAGCACGTCGTGGACGGCGAGCAGGCTGTCGCGGGCTTCGCCCGGAACGAGATCATGGAGCGCCTCGGCATATGGTGCAGCCGCGGGGAATTGGATCGCCGTGGCTGTCGCGAAATCGATCGGGGCTGGCTTGTTCATGGATTCTGACCGCGCTTGTTCTATTCAAATTTACAGGAAAAAATGCGCCTGCCCGAAGAGCAAATCCGATGCCGCACCGTCTCACCGGTCGCAGTGCTTACGGCCCGGTTAATGCGCATGCGCATTAACTACGGTATTGTTCATGTTGGAGCGTTGTCGGCGCATGGACCGCCAATTGCAGCACGACGCGCGGCGAACTTGGTGGCTATGTGCCGCGCGGCAGCCGTTCATTTTGAAACGCATCTGTCCCGCGGCGATGTGCCGTCGTGGGACGCGCGATCGAAGCAGGGATTCTTCAATACATCTCGGACATCTAGATCTCATGACATTGATCCCGACAGACCTGTCTGCGGCCCGGATCGCGGATGCCGTGCGCGATCCCAACCGGGAGATCGTGGCGAGCTCTCGCGTCATCGACCTGTCGGTCGGCATCGTCGTCTGCGTTCCATGCTTCCGTCGTCCGCAACACCTGCGCCTGACGCTGGAGTCGCTCGCGAACCAGCGCACCCCGCGTTCCTTTGCCGTCGTCATGGTCGAGAACGATGCGGTGCGGCGCGAAAGCGCGCCGGTTGCCGCGGAGTTCTTGGCCGATGGGAGGCTTCAGGGCGTCTGCCTGATCGAGAAGCGACAGGGAAATTGCCAGGCGATCAATGCTGCCTTCGAGACGGCGCAGCAGCTGTTTCCCGCCGCCACCCGTTTCCTGATGATCGACGACGACGAGATCGCATCAAGCGACTGGCTCGAACTGATGGTCCGCACCGCGGAGGCGACCGGCGCCGAAGTGGTTGGCGGGCCGGTGCTGCCGGTCTTCGACGACGACAGCAAGCCCTGGCTTTCGCGTCATCCCGCCTTCTGTCCCGCCTACGACTACAGCGGTGCGGTGCCGCTGATCTACGGCTGCGGCAATTGCCTGATCACGCGGGCCGCCTTCGAGCGGTTCGACCGTCCCGCGTTCGACCTGCGCTTCAATTTTCTTGGCGGCGGCGATTGTGATTTCTTCGTGCGGTGCCGTGACGCCGGTATGCTGTTCCACTGGACGGCGGAGGCCGTCATCACCGAGACCGTGCCGCGTAGCCGCACCAGCCTCGGCTGGATCGCAAAGCGCGGCTTGCGCATCGGCGCGATCAATTATCGTGTGCAGTACAAAGCCGCCCCGAGCGCAGCAGCGCGGGCGCGGGTGTTTGCGCAGATGCTGGGCCGCTTGCCGCTGTCGCTGCTTCGCGCCGCCGCCTTGTTGCCGTCGTCGAAAGCCGTCGTCGCGATGCATCCCGTGATGGTTGCGTTTGGCGCCGCCCTGGCGGCCCTCGGCCTCGAGCCGAAGCCTTACGAGGCCTCGAAGATCGCGTCCTGACGCGGCGAGGATTAGATACCGAAACGGGCGAGGGCGACCCGGATTGCCGAGCGTGGCAGCGATTTGAGCGACTGCCGGCCGATCATCGCGAGATAAGCGAACGCCTGGCGATACCTGCCGAAGCGGACCGCTTGCATCGCCGAGTAGGTGACGAGATGAATCTCGGCGGCAAGGCGCAGCCCGGCTGTCATGTGCTCGGGCAATCTCGCCAGGATCAATCCGTCATCGAACACCCGCGCGATGGCCGGGAAGAAGTCCTTCGGCGTCCGGATCGCGGCGTTCATGGTGTTGGTGGTGTGAAGACGATAATCGAGCAACAGCTCTGGCGCGAACGCGAACTCCCCGATCGCAGCGAGGCGGCACCAGCAATGCCAGTCCTCGCAATATTTGAGGGACGTATCGAAGCCGCCGATGGCGCGGAAAGCTTCCGCGCGTGCGAGCGCGATGCCGCCATTGACGATGAAATTGCCGGCGGCGAGCCGCGTCAGCACGTCTCCGGACGGCTTCCGGCGCCCCTTCAAGAGGCCGCGCCGGCCGATCTGGCGGCCTTCGCTGTCGATCGTGTTGTAATCGCCATAGACGAGGACGGCGCGCGGCGCGCTACGCGCTGCAGCGAGCAGCGCCGCTACCGCGCCGGGGCGCAGGCGGTCGTCGGCATCGAGGAAGAGCAACCACTCGCCGCTTGCCTGTCTTGCGCCGAGATTGCGTGCGGCCGATACGCCCGCGGAATCGTTGTGGAACAAGTGCAGCCGCGGGTCACGCATGCCGCGGACGATCGCAACGGTTTCGTCGTCCGAGCCGTCGTCCACGACGATCACCTCGGTCACCTCGCGCTGCGCCAGAGCGCTGGCAAGCGTTTCGCCGACATAGGCCGCAACGTTCTTGGCCGGAATGACGACCGATACCGGTGTGGTCGAGCCGACCTGAAGCGGCAAGCGCGCCGGCGCTGCCGCGCGGGAGGCGGCTGGCAGTTCGAGAACCTCTTCGGCGGTGATCAAGCTACGGCTCGCCTTTAATGATCCGTTAACCAGGACCGCATGTGCCGCGCTGGTAACGCTGGCGATCTGCAAGTCCGGCGTGCGCGCATGATACTCGCATTCCGCTCGAACCGTTGCCGAGAAGGGCCGTGTGCCGCCGGTTTCGTAGAATAACGTTAAGCCGCTGGCATTAAGCCTGTGGCAAATTTGGAAGAGTGCGGCGGACTGCCTCGTGCGAGAATGCGCATCGGACTGCCGCGGATGGAATCCCGTGCCCGCAAACACGTTCGAACACGCCCCCGATACGATGATCCTGAACCTCTTTTACGAGGACAAGGATGACCGCTGGTTTCCGGGCGACAGGCATCTGCGTCGCATCGCCCGCCGGTTGTTGCTCGGCGAGCCGCGCATGAGTGGCCAGCTGCGCGTGTTCCTCAATCTCTGTGCGGGGCTCGACCGGCTCGGCATCCGCTACCGCGTCAACGATTACGGTTACATCGCGGAACATCCCCACGAGCTTGCCTGTATCGTCGGGCGCACGTTCCTGCTCGACAAGTTCCTATGGAAGAACCCGATCCTGCTCGGCGCTGCCGTCCACAATCATCCGCTCGACGACCCTGATCTATTCAAGCGTCTGCCGGTGAAGAAGGTCGTGGTGCCCGGTCCCTGGTACGTCGATATGTACCGGCCATATTGGCCCGAGACCGAGGCCTGGCCTGTCGGCATCGACACGAATCTCTGGGCGCCATCGGCTCGAGCGCAAAAGACCGTCGATGTCTTGATCTACGACAAGGTCCACTGGGACCGCGAGCGCTACGCGTCGGAGATGATTGAGCCCGTGCGCGCCCGGCTCGTCAAGGAAGGCCGCTCGTTCACGGAGCTGCGCTACGGCAGCTACAAGGAAGCCGATTTTCAGGCGGCGCTCGCGCGTTCGCGCGCGATGATCTTCCTGTGCCAAAGCGAGAGCCAGGGCATCGCCTATCAGCAGGCCTTGTCCTGCGGCGTGCCGGTGTTTGCCTGGGATCCGGGCGGGCCATGGCGCGACCCCGACTATTATCCGCATCGCGTGCAGTTCGCGCCGGTGTCGTCGGTGCCGTACTGGGACGAACGCTGCGGGGTCAAGTTCACCGACATCGCCGGCTTCGAGACGGGCTGGGACAATTTCTGGGCCGGGTGCACCGCGGGCGCGTTCGATCCGCGCGGCTACATCCTGGACAATCTCACGCTGGAGCAACGGGCGCTGCAATATTACGAGATCGCGCGGAGCATCATGCGGCAGCCCGCGATGTCGCAGACCTCCGCAAGACCCGTTGACGAAGCCTCGGAAGGGTTGAGCCGCGACCCCAAGCTTCACTGGCGTTACCGAATGTCTTGAGCCATGGACCGCAGTGCCGCCAACATGACCGACGTCGGGGCCCGATCGTTCGGCCATATCCTGCGTGATCGCCTCGCAGGGCTCGATGCCGTGCAGGTGGCGCGCTGCCTCGTCGCGGTCGGGGCGCTGCTGCTGGTGCTGGTGACACTCGATCCGTTCCCGGACCTGCGCAATCCCGACGTCACCATGATCGTCGGCGGACGAATGGCGCTGACCTATATCGCCTGGGGTCTGCTGGCTGCGGTCGCTATACTGTGTGTCGCTGCCACCGATGCGCTCGCGCTGAAGAGCCTGGTGACGCCGCTGCATCTCTGCCTGCTGGTCTGGCTTGTGATCAACATCGCTTTCTCAGAGAGCCGCGGCGTTTCGATGCAGCGATTCGTGCTCACGGTCAGCGTGACGTCGCTCGCCATCGTGTTGCCGTTGCTGCCGCCGACGCGGCGCAGCTTCAACCTTTGCCTGGGCGGCGCCGCGCTCGTGCTGCTCGCGCTGTGCTATCTCGGCGTCTTCCTCGCGCCGCAATATGCGGTCCACACGGCGCTCGACGTCACCGAGCCGCAGCTTGCCGGCGACTGGCGCGGCAGCTTTGGCCACAAGAATATCGCCTCCGCCGTGATGACCATCCTGGTCTATGTCGGCATCTACCTGTCCGCCGTCGGCTCGTTCGTGATGGGGCCTGTGATCGCCGTGCTGGCCGGCACCTTCCTGATCTTCACCGGCGGCAAGACGTCCTCGGTGCTGTGCCTTGCGATCTACGTGCTCGCTTCGCTGGTCTATGTCACGCCAAGCCTGTGGCTGAAGCGGCTCATCTGCTTCGTGCCGCTGGTTGCGATGAACCTGTTGACCGTCGGCAGTGTCGTCAGTCCGGTGCTGGCGGCGATGACACGGCTGCTTCCGCTCGATCCCACCTTCACCGGACGCTCCGCGATCTGGGACTTCGCGCTCGCGGCCGTCGCGGAGAAGCCGATCATCGGCCACGGCTATTCTGCGTTCTGGGACGACGTGAGTGCGCGGGCCACCGCGGAAGGAGCCGAATGGGCGACATCGGCGGCGCACAGCCACAATAGCTACCTCGATCTCGCGGTCACGATTGGTCTGCCGGGGCTGCTGCTGGTGATCCTCATCTTCGTGCTCGCCCCGCTCCGCAATTTCCAGACGGCGCAGGCTCACAGCCGCAGTGGCGCACTGGCCAAGCTGTTCCTGACCGTGTGGCTGTTCGGCCTGTACTACGGTGCCACCGAGACCTTCCTGCTCGAACGACAGAATCCGATCTGGTTCATGTTCGCGCTGGCGGTGGCCGGCCTGCACTTCCTGGCGAGGTTCCAATGCATCGAGCAGACCGAGCCCCGCGCATGACCTTCCTCAGCGTTGATCAGCCCGACGATTTTGCGTCCAGCGCGTCGGCCATTGCGGTCGATTTCCTGCGTGACTGGCGGCACGCGGCCTCGCGCCTGAGCGCCGGGCACCGCACCGCCTTCCAGCATGCTGACTGGCTCGGCGCCTGGTACGAGTCGTTTCACGACGTCGCGCCGCTGATCGCCGTGATCTCCGATGCTGCCACCGGCAAGGACATCGCAATCGTGCCGATGATCAGCCATGTCAGGCGCGGCATCCGCATCGTCGAGTTCGCGGACCTCGGCGTCTCCGACAACAACGCACCGATCCTGGCGCTCGATGCCTCGTTGGACGCGGGAACGGCGGACGCGATCAACACGGCGCTGATCGGCGCGCTACGCGCTCTGCCCGACCGTTTCGATCTGCTCCGCCTGAAGAAGATGCCGGCGGAGGTCGGCGGCAAGCCGAACCCGCTGGTATCGCTCGGCCGGATCGGATCCTCCTCGCTCAACGGCAATCTCGTGTTGATGGGCGACGACTATGGCGGCTATCAGGCCGCGATCAAGCGCCTGCAGATGCCGCGCTGCTGGCGGGTCTTCAGCCGTCTTGCCGGTGCGCGGTTCGAGATCGCCGCCGATGTCGGGCGTGCGCACGAGCTGTTGGACGTGATGGATCTCCAGCAGCAGGCACGCATGCAAAAGCTCGGCTCGCGGTTCGTTCTCAACGACGAGACCCATGCGCGATTCTATCGCGAGGTCGTCCGCCGGGGCCTCGCGGGAGGTCATGCCATGGTCTCGGCACTGGTGTGCGAGGAAGGCATTGTCGCCACCGCGCTCGGCGTCAAGCATGGCGCGACCTATGTCCTGCTGCGCATCAGCCATGGCGGCGATCAATGGTCGAGCTGCTCGCCGGGTCTGCTCGTCACCGAGCGCACCCTGGCGGCGCTGCATGCGCAAGGCCTGCGCCGTTTCGACCTCAGCATCGGCAATCAGGACTACAAGCGGCGCCTCGGCGCCGAGAGGGTGCCGCTGACCGATGTCAGCGTCGCGCTGTCCTGGCGCGGCCGGCCCTTCGCCTGGCGCGATCACGCCGCGCAGGGCCTTCGGCGCTATCCGAAGCTCGCCTCCCTCGCGGCGAGGGCGATGGGCAAGGGAGCGCGCTGACGGGCGCCGTCTGTTTCGCCATCACCTCGGAAGGCCCGCCCGGAAAGCATCCAGCAACGCGCGTCCTTGCGGCCAGTCGCCGAGCCCGCTCGCGGCATTGATGTGGCCGAGCGCGCCCGGCACGATCAGGCCGGACTGCCAGTCCTGCGCCCGCCGCCGTGTCACCTCGAGCGCTCCATATGGATCATTCGTGCTCGCGATGATCAGCGCGGGAAAGCGCAACGCGCCGCCGGGGACCGGCTTGAACGCTGCGGCCTCCGCGGGAAAATGGCCGCCATCGGGATCGGGCACGGCGACCAGAAAGGCGCCCGCAATCGCGGAAGGGAAGCGCGCGGCCCAGTGCGCCACCAAAAGGCAGGCGAGGCTGTGTGCGACCAGGACGGGCGGCCTGGCGCAGCGCGCGACCGCGTGCTCCAGGGCTTGCTCCCAGTCGTCGAGCTCCGGCTGGTCCCAGTTCGCCGGCTGGAATCGCGTGAAGCGCGCATCAGCGCGCTCCCATATCGTCTGCCAGTGGGTATCTCCGGAGCCGCCGAGCCCGGGCAATGTGATGATGTCGTGCATGAACGTCCCGTGATATCTGAGGTGACCGCAGTGTGACCGATCGCGGTCCTGCATCACATGGCAAGTCATCGGCGAAATCGACCATCTGCCGATGATCTCAAGGTGGAACGGAGAATTGAGTTTGGATCGCTTCGGGAGCATCGATGCCAAGGATTTGAAGATCCTCGAGGCGCTGCAGGCCAATGCGCGCGTGCCGTTGTCCGAGCTCGGCCGTTCCGTCGGGCTGTCCCAGCCGGCCGTGTCCGAACGCGTCAAGCGGCTCGAGGAAGCCGGCATCATCGAGGGCTATGGCGCCCGCATCAACCCGCGCGCTCTCGGGCTCGGCCTCATGGCGCTGGTGCGCCTGCGCACCTCGCACGAGCACATCAAGACCTGCCTCAAGCGGTTCAGCGAAATCCCTCACATCATCGAAGTCCATCGCGTCACGGGCGATGACTGTTTCGTGCTCAAGGTGCTCGTTCCGGCGCCGGAGGATCTCGAGACCATCGTGGATCGCATCGCCGGTTTTGGTGCTGTGACGACCTCGCTGGTGCTACGGAGCGAACCCGTGCGGCCGATCGGCAAGGACCTCGTCAGGAAGAAAATGGAACGGAGTTGAGGCGTGGCTACGTCACGGCGCCGTCACAAAAGGCCGCGATTGCGCAAGCCTTCCGATGATCGTCCTCGTTGTGTTATCGTCGCTTCCATTCCGCGGAGGCGACATGGAAGACCGTTCGGCAAAATATCGTGCGTTCTATGCGCAGTTGATTTGCGGTGCTGCGAAGGCTGCAGACCCTCGCCTCGAGCAGGCCTTTCGGACCGTCAGGCGCGAGCCGTTCGCCGGGCCCGGGCCGTGGTCGATCTGTCTCGGCGGTCATCCCTATGTGGTCACGCCTGACGATGATCCCGCCTTCCTCTATCAGAACGCGCTGTTGGCGCTGGACCCGGCGCGCGGTCTCAACATCGGCATGCCCGGAGCGCACGCCTATTGGCTCAGCGCCTGCGCCGTGAAGGAAGGCGAGACCGTGGTCCAGATCGGCGCCGGCAGCGGCTATTACACCGCGATTTTCGCGCATCTCGTCGGTCCCGGCGGTCGCGTTCACGCCTATGAGATCGATGAACGTCTGGCGGGACTTGCGCGCGACAATCTGAAGGACGTCGCCCATGTGGACGTGCGCGGACGCTCGGGCATCGCGGCGGATCTGCCGGCGGCCGACGTGATCTATGTCTGCGCGGGCGCGGCGCAGCCGGCGGCGGAATGGCTCGATGCGCTGCGGCCCGGCGGGCGGCTGGTATTTCCGCTCGCGCCCGAAGGCATGCTCGGCGGCATGTTGATGATCACCCGGCCGGATGACGGTGCGATCTGGCCGGCGAAATTCCTCAGCCGCGCCCAATTCATCGGCTGCGCGGGATTGCAGGATGCCGAGGCCGGCCGGCGATTGGGTGAGGCGTTCGCGAAAGGTTGGGAAGGGGTGCAGTCGTTGCGGAGAGAGGGCACCCCCGACGAGACATGCTGGTTTGCCAGCGAGGGCTGGTGGCTTTCGACGGCGCCCGCACCTCTACCGACGGAGCCGGTTCGGCCTCACGCCGACATCACGCAGATTTAATGGTGACCGTATCCCAATCCCGGATTGGGGCGGCATTCCCGGCTGAGAATGCCGCCCAGGGTCGCATCATCCATGCAGCTTTTTGGCGGTCTCCGCGATCTGGCGGCCCTGATAGCGCGCGCCGGCGAGCTCGTTGGCGCTGGGCTGGCGGCTGCCGTCGCCGCCGGTGATCGTGGTGGCGCCATAGGGCGCACCGCCCGTGACCTCGTCGAGCTTCATCTGGCCGGCAAAGCCGTAGTTCATGCCGACCACGACCATGCCGAAATGCAGCAGGTTGGTGATGATCGAGAACAGCGTGGTCTCCTGGCCGCCGTGCTGGGTCGCGGTGGCCGTGAAGGCACCGCCGACCTTGCCGTGCAGCGCGCCCTTGGCCCAGAGGCCGCCGGCCTGGTCGAGGAAGTTCGCCATCTGCGAGGCCATGCGGCCGAAGCGGGTGCCGGTGCCGACGATGATCGCGTCGTAATTGGCGAGGTCCTCGATCTTGGCGACCGGCGCGGCCTGGTCGAGCTTGTAGTAAGAGGCTTTCGCGACCTCGGCCGGCACCAGCTCGGGCACGCGCTTGATGTCAACGGTCGCGCCGGCCTCGCGCGCGCCTTCGGCGACGGCATTGGCCATCGCTTCAATATGGCCATAGGCGGAATAATAGAGGACGAGAACTTTTGTCATGGTGGTCTCCGTTGGGATTGGGTGAGGTGATTGGTTGCTTGTTCGTCACGCCGCGTCGACGAGCACGAGCTCGGAATCTTCGAGCGCCGTGATCTTCAGCTTGGCCTCGTCGCGGATCGCAGCGCCGTCGCGGGCATTGACGCGGACGCCGTTGATCTCGACGGCGCCTGCCGCCGGCACCAGGTAGAGATGCCGCGACGTCTGCGGCTCATACTCCGCGCTCTCGCCCGCCTTCAGCGTGGTGGCGAGCACCCGGGCATCGGCGCGGATCGGCAGTGCGTCCGTGTCGCCGGCAAAGCCGCTCGCGATGGTGACGAGCCTGCCGGAGCGGTCTGCCTTCGGGAACGGTTTTGAGCCCCAGGTCGGCTGTCCGCCGCGCATCGCCGGCTCGATCCAGATCTGGAATATCCGCGTCCTGGTCGGCTCGAGATTGTACTCGGAGTGACGGATGCCGCTGCCGGCGCTCATCACCTGCACGTCGCCCGCTTCGGTGCGGCCCTCGTTGCCGAGGCTGTCCTGATGGGTGATCGCGCCCTCGCGCACATAGGTGATGATCTCCATGTTGGCGTGGGGATGGGCGGGAAAGCCGGTGTTCGGCGCGATCTCGTCGTCATTCCACACCCGCAAGGCGCCGTGGCCCATGTTGTTCGGGTCGTAATGGCCAGCGAACGAGAAATGATGCTTGGCCTTGAGCCAGCCGTGATCGGCGCCGCCGAGCTTCGCGAAAGGTCTGAGTTCGATCATCTGTGCAATTCCTTGATGTCGGATTGACCTGTTGGATAAGCCTTCGCCTGTGGTATAGAAATAGAAACTGTCGAAACGCATTGTTTCCTTAAATGTCCCATCAGGACCGGCTGCCATGGCAAAACTTCCAGATTTCGAAGCGCTCGCGATCTTCGCCAAAGTCGTGGAGCTGCGATCATTTGCGGGGGCTGCGAGCGAGCTCGGGATGTCAAAGGCCACGGTGTCCAAGGCGGTCACGCGATTGGAGGAGCGGCTCGGCGCGCGGCTGTTCAACCGCACCTCGCGCCGGCTCGCGCTGACCGATGCCGGCCACAAGCTGGCCGAACGCGCGACGCGCCTCTTGGCCGACGGCGAGGCCGCCGAAAACGAGGCGTTGGCGCAGTCGGTGGCGCCGCGCGGCCTGGTGCGGCTCGCCGTCCCCATGACGTTCGGCATCAAGGCGGTGGCGCCGCTGCTGCCCGAGTTCTTCCAGGCCTATCCGGAAGTCTCCGTCGATCTGCATTTGAGCGATGCGACCGTCGACCTTATCGGCGAAGGTTTCGACATGGCGGTGCGGATCGCGCGGCTGCCGGACTCTTCGCTGATCGCGCGGCGGCTCTTCACCATGCCGCGCTACACGGTCGCCGCGCCGTCCTATCTCAAGAAGCACGGCCGGCCGACGCACCCGATGCATCTCGCCGCGCACAAATGCTTCAGCTACGCCTATCTCTCCACGCCCAACGCCTGGCACTACACCAATTCGGCCGGCGAGCAGGCCAGCGTGCGCCCGGGCGGCCAGCTTCGCGTCAACAACGGCGAAGCCGTGATGCCGGCGTTGATCGCGGGGCTCGGCATCGCCGAGCTGCCGGAATTCATCGTCGGCGAGGCGATCTCGTCGGGCGAGGTCGAAGTCATCCTGAAGGACTGGAAGCAGGCCGAAGGCGCCGTGCACCTCGTTACCCCGCCCGGCGGCCCCCGCCCCGCGCGCGTCGAAGCGCTCGCCGATTTCCTCGCAGCCAAGCTGCCGGGCACGTGCAAGCGCCGGCCGCGCGGGAAAAGCAAAGCGTCGTAGGAGCGCGCGCGGCTTCAACGCTCTCCGTCATTGCGAGCGCAGCGAAGCAATCCAGCATGTCTCCTCGGAGAGATTCTGGATTGCTTCGTCGCAAGAGCTCCTCGCAATGACGAACTACGACACCTTCACGCCATGGATCGCGACGACGCGCAGGCTTGGCTTCAGCGTCCCCTCCAATTGCGCCTTCAATTCGTGAACGCGTGGGTCGCTCGACCGCGCCGCACACACACCATATTGATGGACGGATCGCGCCAGCGCGCGCCGCGCTTCCGGCGTTCCCGTCAATTCGGGCGTCGAAAGCCGCAACACGATCGCTGCGAGATTCACCAGCATCTCGTCCAGCGCAACGTCGATAGTCGCCAGATTCCGCATCATCCACTCTCCCTGGGAAGGCAACAGCGGGCCCGGACATGCGTTCCTGAAGGAGCCCGATATGGCTAACGCTTCGTAAACGTCTTGTTCTTGCCGCCTGGCGCGTTAGCCTGGCAGCGAAACAAGAAAATCAGGCGAGGGCAAATCATGGATCGACGCGGTCTCTTGCGTGCGGCTGCGGCATTGCCGCTGACGGAGTTTTTGCCCAGGCAGTTTGCCAAGTTGAAGAAACGCTAGGGCCCTCGCGTTGCGGTCATGAACTTTGTTGTCTATACCCGCGCCGCGTTCTGTTTCCTGCTTCCCGTTTCTCAACAACCCGACGACCGCTACATGATGCTTCGTCTTATTTGCCTCTTCCTCTTCGCACTGTGCCTGGCCGGCCCCGCGCAGGCGCAAACCAACCAGCCGGCGACGGTTGCCAAGCCGGCAAAGAACGCGCCTCCCAAGCCGGCACCTGCTTCGCAGTCCACGCCGCAAGCTGCAGGACCGTGCGTCGGCGTGATATCGCTGCTGGGCGATCGCTTCATCGTGAAGAAGATCGGCGTGACCGTGTTCGGCAACGAGAACAAGGAGGTTCCGGTCGACGGTTTCGGGCTCGATGACCTCGTTGTCGAACGTGTGAGGGCCGCGGTCGGCTCTGGTTTTGTCGTCCGCAGGATCGCTGCCGATAGATCCGCATTCAGTTCCTACGATCCCGGGCTTGGCATGTTCGTTCGCAGCGACAAGGCCGGCGCCATCGTCCGCCAAGTTGCCGGTCAGGCCGGATGCAAACGCTATGTCGTCGTGATCAAGGGAATACGCCAGGGTGGATTCTTCGGCATCGGTGTCATGAAGGTCAGCCCGCTGTACGACATCGCCGACATCTACGCGGTCATACGGATCTACGTTCATGACGGGCAAAGCTTCGATATTCTGAAGAGCGGCGAAGGCTCGATCAGCGGAAGCAACTTTATGACCGGGCCGCCGACCCTGCGTATCGATTGGGCGCAGTGGCCAGAACCGCCGGAAGCCGCCAACAATCCAGTGATGCGCGCGTCGACGCGGCAACTGCTCGGCAACGTCCTCGACAAGAGCCTGCCCACCCTGTTGCAGTCGCAGTAGTTGGGGAGATGCGGCCAACCGGCCGCCCCCTCCAGGCCCCGCCGGGGAGGGTGCAAGCGCACGGCTATCGCAACACAATCCATTCCGGTTAGGCTGCCTCCCAATCACGAAAACAATCGGGGAGGTACCCACCAATGAACCGCCGCGAACTTCTGAAGGCCGCTGCCGTGCTGCCCCTCGCACAGGCCGCTTGCTCTCGATCAAGCTTTGCCCAAGCTCTTTACCCCTCGCGCAACATCACCATGATCGTTCCGTTCCCGGCCGGCGGACAGGCCGATCTCGCTGCGCGACCGGTCGCGACGGCGTTGGAGCGAATTCTCGGCAAGCCTGTGATCGTCGACAACCGGGCGGGAGGCGGCGGCGGATCGGTCGGCAATGCCGCGGCCGCGCGTGCCGAGCCCGACGGTTACACGCTGCTGATGACGCTGTCCTCGCTCGCGGTGCTCCCTGAGGCCGACCGGCTGTTCGACCGACCCGTCGCCTACGAGGTGTCGCAGTTCATGCCGATTGCGCGCGTGCTCGCCGATCCCACGCTGCTCGCGGTGCCGGCCTCGGCGCCCTGGAGAACCGCGCATGATTTCGTCGAGGATGCGAAGAAGCGGCCGGGCCAGATCGCCTATGGCTCGTCCGGGCCGTACGGCACGCTGCATGTGGCCATGGAGATGTTCGCGAGCAGCGCCGGCATCAAGCTGCTGCACGTGCCGTTCCGCGGCGCAGGTCCTGCGCTGACTGCGATCCTCGGCGGCACCGTGCAGGCGATCACCGCTGCACCCGGCACGCTGAAACCGCAGGTCGAGGACGGCAGGCTGCGCGTGCTCGGCAATTGCGGCGCGCAGCGCATCGCGAGCTTCCCTGATGTGCCGACCTTCCAGGAGCTCGGCTACAAGGACGTCGAGTTTTACATCTGGGCCGGGCTGTTCGCGCAGAGCGCTCTTCCTGCGCCGATCGCGATTCGCCTGCGCGAGGCGATGGCACAGGTGATGACGAGTCCTGATGTGCTCAAGGCATTCGAGACCTCGGGCAGCCTCGTCGCCTATCAGGACGCGCCGGCCTTCTCTGAGTTCGTCGCGACCGACAGCAAGCGGCTGATCGCGGCGGTGAAGAAGATCGGCAAGGTGGAGTAGGGCCGTTCAGAATTCGCTGCGGACCAGGCCGCGCAGCGTGTGACGGTCGTATCCCGGCGCGAACGCGCCCTCGTACGAGGCCTTGAACGATGTCGCGGTCGTCAGGTCCCACCGGATTTCGGCGCCGGCAAGCGCCACCGTGCGCGCGCGCTCGACGCCGGTGATCGCGAACGGAATGCCGGGTGCGCCTTCCAGCGCCGCCGTCGTGGTTGCCGCGCTGCCGGTAAACTCATGACGAACGGCAATGGTCGCGCCGAACTGTGCCGCGTGGCCATTCGGCATCATCATGCGCTGGCTGCCGCGCAGGCCGGCCGTGCCATAGCCGAGGTCGAAACTGCCGCCTCGCACCAGCTGATTGACCCCCGGCGCACCTGCCTCTGAAAAACTGCCCTGGCGTGTCGCGTACCAATCAGCCTTGGCAAAGGGCTCGGCGACAAGACCCCATCCGGTCTGGAACGGCCGCGAGATGCCCAGCGAAGCGGCAAAGGTGTTTGCACGCGAGGCGGCAGTTGCCGTCTCGCCGAGGAACGCGATCGTGCGCGAGGAGTCGAGCGCCGCAAAGGAATAGCTGATCGCCGATGCGAGATTGAAGCCGCCGGCTTCGCCGCGCGCGTAGACGCCGGCATGCCCGGCATTGGCCTCGATACGGTCGGCGCGGCCGGTCATTCGCAGTTGGCCGGTCGATGCGCCGACCGCGAGGCCTGCCGTAAAGCCCGGCATGTGCCAGAGGTCGGCACCGAGCGCGGCGCCGGCGATGGTCGTGTTGGTTCCGAAGGCAATGTCGCTCGCGGCCACCTTGTCCCAATTGCCATAGCCGCCAAACCAGACGCTCTGCATCGGCGCCGCGCGGCGGCGGTTCAACGCCTTGCCGATCGGGTCCCTGGGCTCCGGCGCGTAGGCGGACGCGGTCATCCGAACGGTCTCGCCGCGCGACTGCGTCCCGGCATTCCACATGAAGCTCTGGAACATGTCGGCCTGATCCGCAACGAAGCGGCGTCCATCGGCGTGGATTTGACCGGCCAGGTCGTCGAGGCCGGCCTTGATGCCTGGCGTATTGAGCGCGGCGAGTGTGTTGATCGCAGTGGCCAGCGGTCCCGATGCGCCGCCGAGCTGTGCCTGGTCGAGTGCGCCGGCCACCGCAGCCTGGTTCGGCGTCAGCGCCGACAACGTTCCGAAGCCGCCGATCTGCTGCAGCAGGAAATAGACGTTGTTGGCATCGTAGCTGAGCTGCCCTGTGACTAGCGGGCTGCCAGAGCTCGTGAGCGCCGCGAACGTGCCGCTGACGCCGCCGGCCGCCGAGAGGATGGTGTATTGCGTATTGGCGATAAAGCCCGCGCCGAGCGGCACGATCTGCACTGTGCCGCCGTTGAGCGTCGCGGTGCCCGTTGCCGCTATTCTGTCGGACTGGCCGGCGGGGTTGATCTCGACCTGGAAGGTCGAGCCGGCATTGAAGGCGACGTTGCCGTTGACGTTGAGCGTCCCGATCGAATTGCCGGGCGCGACCATGCCGCCATTGTTGACGACGATTCCGCCGACGGTGCCGGTGCCGCCGAGATAGCCGCCATTGATCGTGACGACCGAGGGCAATGTGCCGTTCACGACCAGGCCGCCCGCGTCCACTGTCGTCGCGCCGTTGAAGGCGGTGGTGCCGGTCAGCGTCCAGACGGAGTTGCCGTTCTTCTTCAGTTGCTCGAACTCGTCATATTGCAGGCCGGGGCCGAGATTGCCGAGGTCGAACATGGCGCTGCCAATGCTGCCGAAGTTCAGCGTATCGGTACCGCTCCCGCCGCGAACATTCCCGGTGATCGTCGCGCCCGGCGCGAGGCCGAGCTGATCATCGCCGCCATTCAGCTCGATCGCTCCGCTGCCGCCGCCCGAGATGGTGCCGGCGTTGAAGATGGTGTCGCTGCCGGAAGAGCCCTGGATGGCGAGGAAGAAGCCGCCGGAGATCGTGCCGCCATTGACGAGCGAATTGCCGCCGGCGATGAATTGCACGCCGGTATGGCCGCCGCCGATCGATCCGCTGTCATAGACGAGGACGACATTGCCGCTCGACGTCCCGCTGATCCGCAGTCCCGTCGTGTTTCCTCCGGTGCCGACGGCCGTCCCGCGAATATTGAGGAGATTGTCGTTCGAATTGTCGATGACGATGGCTGCTTCGGCGTTGCCCGTACCCTCCGCGATCGCACCGGCGGCGATCGTCACATTGTTGTGGGTCGATCCGTTGGAGAGCAGGACCGCTCCGCTGGAGGTCGAGACTGTCGCCTGATTGTTGACGGTGACATGCGAGGCGATGGTGGCGTCGAAAACGATCGCAGGTATGCCGGCGCCGGGCAGCAGCGATGTCGTGGTGCCGTCGCCGACATTGACGGTGACGTTGGTGCCGCCGGTGGCGTTGATGTGATCGGTGTTGCCGAGGCCGGTGCAGGTTGCGACATCGCCCGAATTGAGCGCGCCGATCGTGCCGGTGCCTGCCACGGTGCAGGCGGCGCGCGCCGGGCTGGACGTCAGGACCGGGAAGGCAAGCACGAGGGGCGCCAGCGCGGTGGTGACCAGTAGCTTGCGGCGAAAGATTGCGGCCGTGGCGACGTTTTGCGCACAGACCGGTCTTGCAGTCGGCATCGACATTCCCCTCATTGCAGCCCATTGCTAGCGGGAGCGCCGTCATGATTCTTGGCGTCAGGCGAAATGCCTTATGGCGAAAGGCGCAAGAGGCCGGTTTGCTTCTGCCCTGTTGCTGGGGCGCCACGGACCAAGGCGTCAGCGGGAGCTGCCATGGTTCCAGTCGCGCTTTTCACATTTTGTTGTTGGTCCAGAACAAGCTCGCGTCTCATTGATTGAAGAGAATTCGAGAGACTTGGGAAGGATCTGGACATGCGAACAGAGCGGATCGCGCTAGGTGTGGCGCTTGCGGTCGGCGGCATCATGGCGCACAGCGCTGGATCCGCGCAGGAATACCGCGGCACGATGGAACAGCAGATGGCATGTACACCTGATGTGTGGCGCCTGTGCAGCGATCAGATTCCCGATGTGAACCGCATTGTGGCCTGCTTGCAGCAGAACACGCCACAGCTTTCGAGCGGCTGCCGCGCGGTATTCCAATCCAACAATCAGATGCCGCCGCAGCAACAGGTTCCGCGCGGTCGCGCCGCGCCACCACCACGCTACATTGCTCCGCCGCCTCCACAGCGGCCTTACGACGAGGACGAATAGCCCCCGCTCAGGGCCTGTGCTCGCAGACGTCGACCCATTCAGCCGCGGTCAGCTCGGCCATCCGCTCCGGTGTGATGCGCACCGCGCTATGGGTCGAGCCGGCAGCCGGCACGACGACGTCGAATGCCTTCAGCGAGATGTCGCAATAGATCGGCAGCGGCGACTTCAGGCCGAACGGGCAGACGCCGCCGACCTCGTGTCCGGTGATGTCGGCGACTTCCTCCAGACCCAGCATCTTCGGCTTGCCGCCGAACTGCGCCTTCACCTTCTTGTTGTCCATGCGCGAGGTGCCGGCCGCGACGATCAGGATCACGCGCTCGCCGATCCGCAAGCTCAGCGTCTTGGCGATCATTCCCGGCTCGACGCCATAGGCTTCGGCCGCCAGCGCCACGGTCGCGGAGCTGATCGGGGATTCGATGACG
Organism: Bradyrhizobium sp. NBAIM03; assembly: GCF_020194055.1. Lineage (NCBI taxonomy): Bacteria > Pseudomonadati > Pseudomonadota > Alphaproteobacteria > Hyphomicrobiales > Nitrobacteraceae > Bradyrhizobium > Bradyrhizobium sp. NBAIM03. Next base: position 58,142 of record NZ_JADYVS010000005.1, read on the forward strand.
GAAATGTCGGGGGCTTTCTCGGCGAAGAAGGCGCGAACGGATTCCAGGCTCATTTTCCGGGCAGCTCATTCCAATCTTACAGGCGGGCGACTACCCTAAGCAATTCCCGGCAGCTCGGAGAGGGCGCGGACGCGATGATCCGGCTCAAAGCCGAGCTCGTCCATCTGGGTGCGGATCGCCTTGAACATGGTGAGCGGTGCCACGAGTTCGTTCTCGACGCAAGCCAGCGCCATCGCTTCGGGCGTCACCCGCTCGATCCAGGCAACCTTCAGTCCGAACGATTTTGCCCCGGCAGCGTCCCAGGGATTGGAGGAGACGAACAGAACCTCATCAGGCGCGGTGCCGAGCACCTCGCCGATCAGCTCATAGGCCTGTGGGCTCGGCTTGAAGATCTTTTTCGCGTCGACGCTGATGGTGGCATTGAGCAGGCGGTCGAGCCCGGAATTGCGTACCAGCGCATTGAGCATGTCCGGGCTGCCGTTGGAGAGGATGGCGAGCTTGCGCGGTCTCAGGGCCGCGAGCGTTTCGGCCGCATCCGGATAGAGATCGAGATGCAGATATTTCTCGATGACGCGCTCGAATGCCTCGCTCTCATAGGCGAGTCCGAGCACACGCAGCGTATAGGCGAGCGAGTCGCGCGTGACCGCGTCAAAATCCTGGTAAGCTTGCATCAGCGAGCGCAGCCAGGTGTATTCAAGCTGCTTGATGCGCCAGACCTGCGTGATGATCTCGCCGTAGCCGGGAAACGCATCCTCAGTGACGTCAGCGACCGACTGGATGTCATAGAGCGTGCCATAGGCGTCGAAGACGACGGCTTTGATGGGCATCGGCTGTCCTTCCGGGGTTGTGGTCACAAGAACTCCGATTGGGGCGTGCGTATAATTCGTCAGCTTACCAGAGCAAAGCGGACGTCTGCCACTGCAGGTGTGATCGGCAGCTTGTGACCCAAGACAGACATTGCCGGGTAGTCGCTATAATTTGAACTCTATTCTTCATGCAGACGTGCTTAGCTATTGTAGTTGCAGGGCAAATAAGGCGCTTCGTCCCATGCCGAAATGGCTTGTTGTACTTGTCGCTCTCCTCGCGGCTACGGCCTACGTCCCTCAAGTCCGCCACAGTGTGATCAACTGGCTTAAGACGCACCCTGCGCTCATTGGACCAGCTCTGACCGTCGCCGGAATACTGGCAGTCTTGTATTTGTTCATCGATCCTACCACGGTCCTGTTCTTGGCCGTTGTCGCTGTCGTCTCCGCTCTCGCTGCATTCTTTGACCCAAGAACCTATTCGAGCCGATGAGACCCTCGTATGAACGACAGCTCGCGGCCCTTGAAGCTTCGTACAGGGAGTTGCTTCTGTCGGCACTACAGGGGTGCGCTAAGGGACAGTGGGGACTCTTCGGCTCGTACGAACGAGTTGGTTTGCGCGACCCCGCACGGGAGGAGCTCCTTGAATTAGGCTCCAAAATCGAGCGCCTGCGCCACAAGTGCGGCATTGAACCCTTCCAGCTCCACGAGCGGTTCCTGCAGATGGGCTCTCGCCTTTCAAACACTCCGGGTGAGCCGAAATTGGCTCAGCGGTGGTTGGACGAACTGACGTAAGCAATCACGCGGTTATGGCCCTTACACAAATGCGCACAGTTTTCCTGCTCTGGCATAGCTATCCGCGCGAAGATGCTCTGGATGAGAATGATACCGAAGATAAACTCGTCGGGGTCTATAGCAGCGCGGCCGAAGCAGATGCAGCAAGACTGCGCAAGCTGCGCTTTGAGGGCTTTCGCGACTATCCCGATAATTTCCAAGTCAGCGAGATGGAAATCGACAAGGACGCGTGGAGCGAAGGATTCGTCACCGTGACAACGTAAAGCGAATATCTCATCGAGCATGGAAGAGCACTCCTTCGTCGTGCCTAAAGAGCGTGAGAGCAATCGCTCCGATACGCGCCTGTTGATTTGGTGGTTCGTCCTCGCCCTTATAGCGCTAGTTGCGTCGCAAGTTATGCGGCTGCATCAACATCAAGCGGCAAGTTGGCTTCTCTGGGACTATGTGGGTCGGATCACTGCTCTCACCATTTTGGCGGCAGTGCCTTCCGCTCGGATCGCTGCATTTCGAACAGGTGGACGTCAAATTTCACTTTTTGAGATTGTCCTTTGGATCGTCGGAATTTGCTTGCTAGATCGCTTTGTCCAGTTGCCGCAATCTTCCCTCAATGCGGCATTCCCTACAACCGTTCTCGGCGCATATCCGCACCCGACCGGATGGCTAAAAGCGTTCGATCTTTTTTTTGGCTTAGCCTTGGTAGCTATCAGCGAAGAAGTCATATTTCGCCGATACATCCGGCTAGCATTCCGGCCTTATCTGGGTGACGGCATCTTTGCCGTTCTCACGACGTCAGTTTTGTTCGGCGCAATTCATTGGTGGGCCGGCCTTGGTAATGTCCTTTCTACGGCTACTGTTGGCCTTTTCCTCATGTTAATGCTGCGGCGGTCGGGTGTGCTATGGCCGGTGGCACTCGCGCATTACCTGCTAGATTTGATCAATTTCGCCTAACGCGCCTTGCAGGTTCGGAAGTCATACGACTGCTCCCGGCCCGAAGGGGCCGACGCGATACCTCCGTCGGATGTCAGCTGCTCGGGGTGTAGCGGACCCGATATGCTCGACCTGAGTTCTTCCGGGCGTGACCCATAACGGACAATCGATGAGCATCTCGTCGAGAGTCGGCAAACTTTCTGGGGTCGCCAATCCGTTCTCTCGCGGCGCGGGGGTACGGCTGTTTCGACCCTCGGTGGGCTAGTTTCATTCTAGCGGCGGCTTAAGCTCCATCTCAGCCGCCGCCCATCCCCGGCAGATCGCTGCCACCGTTGTCTGTCCGATCTCGTGACGTCTTTGTGCCCTGCCGAACCGCAAAACCAATAAACCCGACAAGAGCTATGAGGGCGAGGAGTGGTCCTATCCAATTTGGCATCAGCTTCTCCCGTTAGACCGCCTCAGTTGGCGACCTCTTTCATATCATCCTAAGCGTGCAATGTCGCCTGTTGGCCCAAGTCGGACGCAAGTCGAGTTGCGGCAACGCGCTGCTATCAGGGGCGGAGCAGACTTCGGACGACGAGTAGCGCGAGCTAGGCAGTCGACTGACGTCCTGGCCGTGTCCAGGTCGCCCGCTCTGCGAACGCCCGGCTGACCTCCGCCATGTGCTCGGTGCCCCACGTGCAGAGCGGCACCAGCGCTTCGGCGAGGCTCTGGCCCAAAGGCGTGAGACTGTAGTCCACCCGCGGCGGCACCTCCTTGTAGTCGGTCCGCTTCACCAGGCCATCGGCCTCCAGCTCCTTGAGCTGCTGGATCAGCACCTTGTCGCTGACGTCGCGTATGGCGCGCCGGAGCTCGCCGTAACGGGTCGGTCCGTCCTGGGCGACGAAGTACAGGATCAGCGGCTTCCACTTGCCCGAGACGACCCGCAAGGTCGCATCCAGGCCGCAGGTGAAGCCGGGCAGGTTCGGCGTGCAACGTTGGACGTCTGCTTGGGCTTGCGCCGGCGGGGAGATGAGGTCTGAACGATCTGACGACATTTTTTGGGTACTTACCAAAAGGTGCATACTTGTGGTCAGGTAGGTAGGCCGCCAGCTCAGTGCAACCTCAATGAAGGAGCACAGCATGAGCAGACTAAAAGGCAAGACGGCGGTGGTGACGGGCGGTGGAACGGGCATCGGGCTCGGAGCCGCCAAACGGTTCGTCGATGAGGGCGCATTCGTCTATCTCTTCGGGCGGCGGCAGGAGCCGCTCGACGCTGCGCTCGCGCAGCTGGGGTCCTCGGCGCGCGCAGTCAGGGGATCGGTCACCGACTTGTCCGACCTCGACCGACTGTATGCGACCGTGAAGGCCGAACGCGGCAATGTCGACGTCCTGTTCGCCAATGCCGGGACCGGCGCGTTTGCGCCGCTCGGCCAGATCACCCCCGAGCACTATGATCAGATCTTCGACGTCAACGTGAAGGGGTTGGTGTTCACCGTGCAGAAAGCCCTGCCGCTGATGCGCAGGGGATCGTCGATCATCCTGACCGGCTCGAGCACGGGCGTGATGGGAACGCCGCAATTCAGCATCTACAGCGCGACCAAGGCCGCGATCCGCAATCTGGCGCGCAGCTGGGCGCTGGACCTGCGCGGCACCGGCATCCGCGTCAACGTGCTGTCGCCGGGGCCGACCAAGACGGAGCTGGCGCTGGAGGTCGTGGGCGAGGAAGCCTTCGACGCGCTCGGCAGCGCGACGCCCATCGGGCGCGTCGCTGACCCCAGCGAGACCGGGGCAGTGGCCGCATTCCTGGCGTCCTCGGACAGCAGCTACATGACCGGCGGCGAGGTCTTTGTCGATGGAGGCCTCGCGCAGGTCTGACGCAGCTTGAGCGCGATGGGCGCCGACTGCCTCCACAGCGTCATGGCCGGGCTTGTCCCGGCCATCCACGCCTTTCCACGCAGCCCAAAGAACGTGGATGCCCGGGACGAGCCCGGGCATGACGAGCTCTGTGATAGAGTAGAATGCGACCTCGGAACTCAGGTTTGAGACCCATCAATGAAGGATGATGTCATTAGGCAACCATTGCTGGTCGAGGTCGCCATCGAGGCGGCGTCTCGGGCGGGGCATGAGAAGCTCGTGACGGCGCTCGCCAGGCTCGCCGCCGAGGATCACTCGTTCATGGTGTCGCTCGATCCCATGTCGGGTCAGACTGTGCTGAAGGGAGTGAGCGAAAGTCATCTCGCAGGCAAGATCGACGTGCTCAATCGGGCCGATGGGATCGCCGTCAATGTAGGCGCTTTGCAGGTCGCATTTTTGGAGCGCCCAACCACACGGGCAGAGGTAACTTACACGCACAAGAAGATCTACGGCCCCAAAGGCGACTTTGCCGCGGTCAAGCTCGGTGTTGGACCCATCGATTCCGGGAAGGGCTTTCACTTCGAGTCCAAGATCGACGAGAGCGTGCTACCGAGGAAGTATCTCCCTGGCGTCGAGAAAGGTGTGAAGGACGTCCTCGCTTGCGGCGTCGTTGCGGGCTTTCCGGTGATCGATGTCGGGGTCGAGCTGATCGATGCCAAATATCACGATATCGACTCATCGGTACTTGCCTTCGAGGTCGCTGCGAGAACAGCCTTTCGCGAGGCCCTGAACATGGCGAAGCCGGTTCTGCTCGAACCGATCATGAAGGTCGAGGTGGTGACACCGGCAGCCTTTGCAGAAGCCATCGCCGACGATTTGCGATTGCGTCGTGGGCAGGTTGGTGTCACGAAGGTCGAGAACGACATTGTCGCGATCGACGCGATCCTGCCGCTCATGACCATGCTTGGCTATACGAACAGTCTAGGCTTGATGAGCCAGGGGCGGGCGACTTACACGATGCGCTTCGATCATTACGCTGCAATTCCATCGCCCATGGGCGATCCGCCGTTTCGCCCAGCGATCGGGATGCGCGCTTGAGGCTCGGAACGACTGCGGCGGAGTCGCTGTAAGCGGCTCCGCCAATTGATAGGGACGCCTAGATTCCCAGCAGCTTGCGCTTCGCGGTCCGATCAGATGCGTCATGAGAAAGCTCCCCGCATCATCTTCGGTGGCGCCCACGCAGAGCCCGCCGTTGCATCATACTATTGCGTGGTCCCATCCGCCGTAATGGGCGGCGCTACGGGTGCCGCGTGGCAGGCTCAGCCCGATGAGGAGGACACCGGTTGCAACGTTGGCTATCGTCGCCGTTGTCGTGGCGCCGTCGAGGACAAAGGGGGAGATTGCCACCCATGCTCCGAGCGCGACGTTGGCGAACCGCGCGGCACGCGCCACCTCCGCCATCGCCGTAACGGCGACGAGGATGACAAGGCAGCCGGTGATATGGTCGCTGAAGTAGAGGATCGGGCTCGTGCCGAAGGCAAGCGGCGTGATCATCAGCAGCATTCCAAGGAAAGAGCTCGCGACCAGCGTCCAGGGAAAATTGACGCCGCCGGTGACGATGTCGCGCAGCACCGCCGATAACGGGCGGTCGAGATCGGGCGTCGGCGCCTGCTTCTCGGAGAGCGCCGGGCCACCGCGCCAGAAAGTGCGCCAGAACGGCTGGCCCGCCTGCTTCGCGCCCCAAAGATACTGACAGCTCGCCAGTACCTCATCTATCGAATAGGGGATGAGCACTATCGTGATCGCGGCCTGGATGATGCAGAGCGTACACAGTGCACCGATCAAAGGGGGCTGGATAATGATGAAGCTGACGCTCACGAGCCCGAGCGGGATAACCAGTAGGCCGAACAGAATCACCATCCATGGCATTGTGCGCCAGCGGCGACGGTCGCCGATCGCGCCTGCCAGGGCATCTACGCGTAGGCGAAGGCGCCAAACCCGGCATCGGCGACCGGAAAGCCCTTCGAGACCCAGGAGGTCACCACCGCCTCGCTGCCATTGGCGACCGCTGCATCACCTGGGCCGAAGAAAGGATCCCACAACCCGTCGATATGACCGAGTTGATAGGCGGCGAGATAGCGCGAGACGAACAGGCCGACAAAGGCCAGAGCAATGATGTGAAGGCGCTGGCTGAATGTGGATGGCGAGTAGGTCCAGCCGAGGGGGCGATCATCGTCGGCGGCGAGGGCTTGGCGGCTGATGCCCGGTGTTGGAGGAACCATCACCGCGAGCGTCACGATCAGCATGCCAGCAAGCGTATCGGTGGCGTAGGCTCCAGCGCTCGTGGTCCAGAACACGAGAGGTGCGAACATGACCCATATGCCGACGGCTGCGGTGAGCCACTGCAACCAGCGCCAGCGCCGACGCATGCCGATGAGTGCGAACGCGACGACAAGAATGCCGGACACGATCTCGCTGATGCCGAGCCTGCCGTCACGTGTCTCGGGCGAAGCGATCTCATGTCCCAGCGCCGGTGGAATTGGCGCCGCGGATGGATCGAAGAGACCAAGCGTGACAGGCGAGGCGACGAGCCACAGTCCAATCGCTGCATTGGTCAGCGGCGCCCAGAGCGTGCGCGCCCGATGCCGTTCCGTCTCGGCCTCAACCTCATCTTTCGAAGGCTCCACCGATTGCCGCAGTCTCTCCGCGGCCTGGTCGAGCTCGGGTTCGGAAGCGGCGACCGTCGCAGGATGAAGTTTGTTCGTCTCGTACCAGTCCGTCGGGTCGACCTTAAGCCGCCGGATCATTTCGGGCAGCGTGGCGGTCAGACTGTGTCGGGGTTTCCACCCCAAGAGGCTCCTCGCTCGCGAAGTATCGATCTCATAATGGTAGTCGGCATTCTCGATCATCCACGACTTGATGTCGGTATCCTGATCGAGAACCTTCTCCTGCATCCAAGTGCCGAGCTTCGTCATCTCTTTCGGGAGGGACATCGTCCGCCATCTCTCCCCATGCACAAGCTGGCCAATCCGCCTCTGCATCTCGTCGTAACTCGGCGTTTCCTCTTCGCCAATGAGCAGTGTCGTTTCATCAGCAAGATCATTGCGTCGATCGACCACGCGTACCACGGCCTCGACGAGGTCGTTCTTGTGGAGATAGGGCTGGCCAGTGGTGATGTCGCCGGTGAAGAGATAAGCGGTCGGCAAGCGCTCGAAGATGCGGGCGATCTGCTGCGCGATGAATGCCGCACGGCAATCCTCGTCATAGACACCTGCAAGCCTCAGGATCGCGACCTTGATGTTGCCATGCTCGTTCAGGATCAGGGTCTCGGTCTTCGCCTTTGACTGCGGATAGGCCCAAGCTGGTTCGATCGGCGAATCTTCATCGATCTTTCTTCCCTTTGCTGAGCTAGGAGCATGCACGAGCAGCGTGCTCGAGAAGACGAACTGCTCCGTGTCGAATGCCTGAAGGGCCGCCAGCAGTCGGCGCGTTCCCTGAACGGTCACGGCATCGTATCTCGGGTTGTCTTCGCCGGTCGTGTCGTAATAGGCGGCAAGGTGAATGACCGAGGCGATCCGACCGCCTGTTCGCGCACGAACCTGGTCCAGCGCCTTCGCCACGATTGCATCCGAGGTGAGGTCGATCTCAATTGTCTCGATGCCGGACAACGGCTTCTTAGGGCGGCTGACATCGAGGCCGATGACCCGGTAACGATCCATCAAGCCGCGCGCGATCGCCTGGCCGAGAAAGCCGCTGCTGCCGGTGATCAGGACGGTGGGGCGAGGCATGGCATTCGCTGCTCAACGTGTCTTAGCGAACGACCCGGGTACCCGAAAGTTTCCCTCCAACCTGCTTTTGCGTCCTGGATCGCCGGAGTATCACGCGCCCCATCCACCCATTTCGACGCCGCTGGTGAGCAGCCCAAGCTTGAATCGGGTGGAATCACACAACGTCGTGAGGTCGATGTGGACCGCGGCCCGGCCGCCAGCCTGAAAGAACTGTGGGTACGATGTCGGTCGCTCTGACGTACCCAGAGGATCCGGAGCAGGCGGCGCGCGTCGTGTTCGAGGTACTCTACGCGCCGTCCGAATCCGGACCAGAGATGGAAGGGATACGCTAGGCTACGCCAGCCGAGATGTACCCCGTGGCCAAACCTAGTTGCATGCCGGTTTCATGGAAGCGGATCGTCTAGATCCCCAGCAGCTTGCGCGCGTTCGCCTTCAGCACCTTCGGCCGGATCTCGTCGCGAATCTCGATCTTGGCGAAATCCGACAGCCAGCGGTCCGGCGTGATCACCGGCCAGTCCGAGCCGAACAGCATCTTGTCCTGCAGAATCGAGTTGATGTAGCGCACCAGGATCGGCGGGAAATATTTCGGCGACCAGCCCGAGAGATCGATGTAGACGTTCGGCTTGTGGGTCGCGACCGAGAGCGCCTCTTCCTGCCAGGGGAAGGAGGGGTGGGCGAGGATGATCTTGAGGTCGGGGAAATCGGCCGCGACATCGTCCATGTACATCGGGTTGGAATATTTCAGCCGCATGCCCATGCCGCCGGGCATGCCGGAGCCGACGCCGGTCTGGCCGGTGTGGAACAGCGCGATCGCGCCGCCATTGTTGATCTCTTCGTAGAGCGGATAGGCCATGCGGTCGTTGGCGTAGAAGCCCTGCATGGTCGGATGGAATTTGAAGCCGCGTACGCCGTATTCCTCGATCAGCTTGCGCGCCTCGCGGGCCCCGAGCTTGCCCTTGTGCGGGTCGATCGAGACGAAGGGGATGAGCACGTCGAGATGCTCGGAGGCGATCTCCAGCATCTCCTCGTTCTTGTAGCGGCGGAAGCCGGTCTCGCGCTCTGCATCGACCGGGAAGATCACCGCAGCGATGTTCTTGGAGCGGTAATAGGCCGCGGTCTCCGGCACGGTCGGCGGATGCTTATGCGGCGACTTGAAATACTCCGCCATCTGCGCCTGGAAATCGTCATAGCCGTCGTCGGGATGGGTGCCGCAGGGCTCCTCGGCATGGGTGTGGATGTCGATGGCGACGACTTTGTCGATATCAGGCAGCTTCAGCTTCGGCATGGGTGTCCTCCCGACGGGTTGCCGAATTGATTATAGGATATAACGAATTTGGCAAGGCGCTGGTGGCGGCGAAAGCGCAGGTAGCGACAGTCTTTGCCGGGCCTGACCTCCAATGCGCCGGATCGGGCCGATCCGGCCGCTTCTACTGTGCATGGGGTTGTTTTCGCGATTTTGCTCGTTGGGAGCCGGGCAGTTAACATTGACATGACCTCCCGCCATGCCTTAAGAACCGCTCCGTCCCGGGCGGTCGGTCCGCCAGCGGGAAAAATCTCATTTTGCCACATTCGCGCGTGCCGAAACGGTAGTGCCGAACACGGCCTTTCGAACGTTCAGGATTCTGCCATGAAGGTCCGTAACTCGCTGAAATCGCTGCGCGGTCGCCATCGCGCCAACCGCCTGGTCCGCCGCAAGGGCCGGGTCTATGTGATCAACAAGGTGCAGCGCCGCTTCAAGGCGCGCCAGGGCTGATCTGAGCGGCTGATCACGCCCTGCCGGGAGCCTTCGCGCGCCCCGCAAGATCCGGTCTCACACGAGTTTGACGCCGCCTTTGCTTTGCAAGGGCGGCTTTGCGCGTTTAGACTTCCACCATGGCAGTGAGATTCCGTTTCGCGCGCACCCTGTGTCTGGCCGTCGTGCTGGGAACCGCCGGCCTTGCGCCGGCCGCCCTGGCCCAGCAGGTCGAGCCGCCCGGCAAGCAGAAGAAACTGCCCGAGGCGCCGTCGAAGCTGCCGAAGGTCGACCGCAGCAAGAATCTCGATTTCCTGTTCGGCGCGCTGAAGGCGGCGCCCGACGAGGCCAGCGCCAAGCATGTCGAGGCGCGGATCTGGGCGATCTGGCTGCAGACCCCGAGCGACACCGCCGCGCTCCTGATGTCGCGCGCCAAGACCGCCGTCGATGCGAAGAAGATCGACGTCGCGATCAAGCTCCTGGATTCGATCATCAAGCTCAGGCCCGATTACATCGAAGCCTGGAACCGGCGTGCGACGCTCTATTACATGCAGAATGATTATGGCCGCTCGCTCGCGGACATTCAGCAAGTGCTGATCCGGGAGCCCCGCCATTTCGGCGCGCTCGCCGGCCTCGGCATGATCATGCAGGAGGTCGGGGACGAGAGGCGCGCGCTCGAGGCCTACCGCAAGGCGCTCGCCGTCAATCCGCACCTGGAAAAGATCCCCGACCAGGTCAAGGCGCTGACCGAAAAGGTCGAAGGCCGCGACATCTAGCTATAACTCGATCATATCTTGAGCGATCGCGGCCGCCGCGGATTAACCACGATCCGAGCCGGGACGTTGCAAGGACTATTGCAAGGCCTGTTGCAGGCCTACCTGCATGGCAGGAGCGAAAGCCATGAAGCATTTGATGGTCGCAGCGACGTTGCTGCTCGCGTCGGGGACGGTGAGCTTCGCCGACGGACTGTTCTGGGTGGTCGGCAACCGTGCCACCGGCAAATGCGCCATCGTGACCAGCAATCCAGTCATCATTGGCGACATCTGGTTCGGCGACGGTCCCTACAAGTCCAGGGCCGATGCCAAGCTTGCGCGCTCGACGATTCGCGTCTGTCCCCCGGTCACGCCCGAGGAAGAAAAGCAGGAGGAGGGGGCGAACTAGGCTGCGCTTAATGCAGCACGCTGCTGCCGCGCTCGACCAGGCCGCGGTCGGCGGCTGCGGCGTAGGCCTTTGCCAGCTCGGTCTCGAGATGCTCGTTGATCAGGAGCAGCGCCCGCACCGCACCGCGCAGGTCGCCGTTGCAGCTCGCGACGATTTCGTCGATTGCAGTATCGTTCGATCTGAAGCTCATCGAAAATTCTCCGGTTCAAACCAGGACAATCCTGCCGGTCTTTCCCGCATCCCCTGATGTTGCGAGGAGGATCGGCGCCCACCCGCGCCTAGATGGCGGAACCGACCATGGCGATTATATGGAAGCTGCGATGACACCCGCATGAAGCTGGTCCGAAGCTTGCGTGCGGCTTTGAATAGCCCTGATTTCATTGAGTTTTCTCGATCGGCAATTATGCACATATCCACAGCCCCTGCATTTTCAGTGGAAGCGCGCACCGCCGGCGGCGAAACTGCCGGCCGAGCAGACCCGTAACTGCCCCGTGCCCAGGATCACCCGGATTCTCTCCATGATCGTGATGTCAGTCGTGACGGCGCTGGTCCTGCTGGCGCTGCTCACGCAGGCCGGAATCGTCGCCGTGCAGCGGGCCTTTCCGCCGCAGGGGCGCATGGTCGATGTCGAGGGCGCCGCGCTTCACGTCGTCGAGATCGGCCCGCGCGAGGCCGCCCCGCCGATCGTGATGCTGCACGGCGCGAGCTCCAACCTCGAAGCGATGCGGCGGCCGCTCGGCGATCTCCTCGCCCGGGATCATCGCGTGATTCTGATCGACCGCCCCGGCCATGGCTGGAGCACGCGCGCAAGCCGGCAGGATTCGACGCCGCAGATTCAGGCGCGCATGATCGACGAGGCGCTCGGCAAGCTCGGGATCGATCGCGCGGTCTTCGTGGTGCATTCCTGGAGCGGCGCCCTCGGCGCGCGGATCGCGCTCGATCACCCGCGCCGCGTGGCAGGTCTCGTGATGCTCGCGCCCGTCACGCATCCCTGGCGCGGCGGTGTCGGGCGCTACAACGAGATCATCGCAACGCCCGTGATCGGCCCGCTGCTCGCCTACACCATCACGCTGCCGCTCGGCTATTTCATCACCGAAGCCGGGGCCCGCAACGTGTTCCTGCCGCAGATCATGCCGGATGGTTTCGTGCAGGACTCCGCGACACCGCTCCTGCTGCGCCCGCGCGAGTTCATCGCCAATGCCTATGATCTGGTGACGCTGAAGGAGTCGGTCGCCGCGCAAGTCGCGCGCTATGGCGCGATTACGGCGCCTGTTACGATCATCGCCGGCGAGCCCGACAAGACGGTGAGAACCAATATCCACGCGCGTCCGTTCGCTGCGGCTGTGTCGAATGCAAAGCTGATCGTGCTGCCCGATGTCGGCCACATGGTGCAGAACGCCGTGCCGGATCTCGTGAAGGCGGAGATCGAGACGATGATCGGAAACATCGCCCCGGCGCAGGCGGTCGCCGACTAAAGCGTTTTTCGAGCGAAGTGGAAACCGGTTCGCGCGAAGAAACGCGTCAGAACAAGAAAGCCAGAGCTTCGATTCTGGTCCGATCAGAACCGAAGCTCTAGCGTCCGCCTCGTGCGCGCTTACTGCTTGATCTTCCCGTCCTTGTCGTATTGGGCAAGGAAGGCCCAGAGATTGTTGATCTCGGTCTCGTTCTTGATGCCGGCGAACGCCATCTTGGTGCCGGGGATCTTGGCCTTGGGATCCTTGATGTATTCCTTGAACGTGGCCTCGTCCCAGGTGATGCCGGAATTCTTGTTGGCGTCCGTGTAGCTATAGCCCTCAACCGCGCCCGACTTGCGGCCGTTGAGGCCGTTGAGCTCCGGGCCAACCTTGTTCTTGGCGCCTTCGCCGATCGCGTGGCAGGCCAGGCACTTGTTGAACGATGTCTTGCCGGCCGCGACATCCTGCGCCATCGCGGCGGGTGCGGTGGCAATGACGGTGAGGATTGTCACCGCGCCGAAAGTCAGTTTTGTCATAAGTGTGCTCTTCGTCTCTTCCCGGGTCAGATGGAGGGTCGTGGTTTTGGCAGGTCCGGTGCAAGTGGACAAGCCGCGAAACTCTGACAGGTTTCCTGCTAGCAGACTTGCCCCAGAGAGAACTTGCGCTGCAACAAAGCAATGCGACCTTCGGAGGACCTACCCAAAGTCCGCAAGACATGATTGATTTGCCGAGATAATTCCATCCGTCGGACGAAGGCTTCTTAAAATGGCCATCATGATGCCCGCAAGCGACCAGGCCGTGCTGGCGCGTCGCAGCGAAATCGTCGCCGCCTTGCGCGCAATCGTGCCGGGCGAGGGCGTGATCGACAGCCTCGCCGAGATGCGGGCCTATGAATCCGACGGGCTGACCGCCTATCGGCAGCCGCCGATGGTCGTGGTGCTGCCCGATACGACCGAGCAGGTCTCGCTCGTCCTGAAATATTGTGCCGCGCAAGGCATCAAGGTGGTTCCGCGCGGCTCCGGCACCTCGCTGTCCGGTGGCGCGCTGCCCCTCGAGGACGGCGTGCTGCTCGGCCTCGGCAAGTTCAAGCGCATCCGCGAGATCGATTTCGACAACCGCGTCGTCGTCACCGAGCCCGGCGTCACCAACCTCGCAATCAGCCAGGCGGTCGCCCATGCCGGCTTCTATTACGCGCCCGATCCGTCCTCGCAGATCGCCTGCTCGATCGGCGGCAACGTGGCGGAAAATTCCGGCGGCGTGCACTGCTTGAAATACGGCATGACCACCAACAACGTGCTCGGCTGCGAGATCGTGCTGATGAGCGGCGAGATCCTGCGCATCGGCGGCAAGGGCTGCGAGAATCCCGGCTATGACCTGATGGGCGTCATCACCGGTTCGGAAGGCCTGCTCGGCGTCATCACGGAGATCACGGTGCGCATCCTGCAGAAGCCGGAAACGGCGCGCGCGCTGATGGTCGGCTTTGCGCAAGTCGAGGCGGCCGGCGAATGCGTGGCCCGCATCATCGGCGCCGGCATCATCCCCGGCGGCATGGAGATGATGGACAAGCCCGCGATCCACGCCGCGGAGGCCTTCGTCCATGCCGGCTACCCGCTCGATGTCGAAGCGCTGCTCATCATCGAGCTCGACGGGCCCAAGATCGAGGTCGACGAGCTGATCACGCGCGTCGAGGCCATTGCGAACGCCTGCGGCTCGACCACCTGCCAGATCTCGACTTCGGAGGCCGAGCGCAACCTGTTCTGGGCCGGCCGCAAGGCCGCGTTCCCCGCCGTGGGCCGCATCTCGCCCGATTATCTCTGCATGGACGGCACCATCCCGCGCGGCGCGCTGCCGAAGGCGCTGGCGCGCATCCGCGAGCTCTCGGAAAAGTACCAGCTCGGCTGCGCCAACGTGTTCCACGCCGGCGACGGCAATCTGCACCCCCTGATCCTCTACGATGCCAACAAGCCCGGCGAGATCGAGCGCGCCGAAGCCTTCGGCGCCGATATCCTGCGCGCCTGCGTCGAGTTCGGCGGCGTGCTCACCGGCGAGCACGGCGTCGGCATCGAGAAGCGCGACCTCATGCCCGACATGTTCAGCGAGATCGACCTCAACCAGCAGCAGCGCCTGAAATGCGCCTTCGACGCGCAGGGCCTGCTCAATCCCGGAAAAGTATTTCCGACCCTGCACCGCTGCGCCGAGCTCGGCCGCATGCACGTCCACGCGGGCAAGCTGGCGTTCCCGGATTTGCCGCGGTTCTAGGTCGCCTACTGCGCCAGCGCCAGGATGCCGCCGGCAAATGCGTGCCACGCCGCCGTTTCGCTGACCGGCCAGTTGAGCACCTTCACCGCCAGAAGCGCGAGCGTGCCCGTGATGTATACCGGATGCACGCGGCCCTCGGCGCGCCAGTCGCGCACCATGGCGACGACAAGCAGAATGGAGGCGACCACAGCAGGCGCGATCGTCACGGGCACCGGCGGCGGGCCGGACGGTCCTGATGGTGCGAGGAAGGTCAGGAACCAGCGCGCGATCGCGGCGTCGAGGATCGAGACCGCCGCGAGCAGCATCAGGCGCTTGTGAACCTCGAGCCTGCGCGTGTTCATGATGGCGAGCGCGAACACCACGGCAAAGAATATGATGCCGCTCAGCGGCACGATCGAGAAGGCGATGCCTGCATCGGCCTGTCCGAGCGCCGCGGCGTTCTTCATCGAGGTCACGGACGCGAAGAAGCCAGAAATGACCATCGCGGTCGCGAGCGAGACGCCGACGATGCCGAACGAGCGGTGATTGACCAGGCGGCCGGAGGCCGCGAGCCAGGTCTGGAGCACGAAATAAAGCGACCAGGTGAAGAACAAGAGTCCGTGAAAATGGATCACCGGGCTTGCGGACAATGTCCGGTGAGCGAGCGGCACCCAATAGGTCGGTGCGAAGCCGAGAAAGGCAGTGGCGGCGCAGGCGAGCGCCATGTGGAGATAAAAATATCGTGCAGGCGACGCATCACGCGCGCGTACACGACGGTCGTCAATCAGGGTCGTCATCAGGGGTGAGTCTGGAGAGGCGGGGTTTGGTTCAAGCTGCGGGATGCTGTGTGTGACTCGGCGCACATTGCAGAGCGCCCAAACTCTTGTCGGGACGACAGCGGAGAGACATCATCCGCCCGCGCTCAATTCTGCGCGATCGAGCTCCTCCTCGAGCCGATGAAACGCATCGTCGCCGATCACCTCGGTGGCGCGCAGGTCGAAGATCGCCTTGCGCGCGGCCTCGATAGCGCGGCGGCGCAGGGGATCGGCGGGCAGTTCGCCGTTGCTGATGCCGCCGTTGGGATCGGTCTCGGCCTGCATCAGGATGGCGCGATATTCGAGCCGCAGGATTTCCGCCTCCTCCGACGGATCGCTCTCGATCGCATCGAGCGCGGCGCGATAGGCCACGGCGCGGCCGCGGGCGACCTCGATGCCGACGGGATCGTCGTCCTTGAGGTTGAAAGCGAGGATCAGCGGCCGCAGCGTCAGGCCCTGGATCACCAGCGATCCCAGCACCACCGCAAACGCGATGAAGACGATGAAGTCACGATAGGGAAAGTTTTCCGGCAGGGCAAAGGCGGTGGCGAGCGTGACGAGGCCGCGCATGCCGCACCAGGAGATGATGAGCCCGCCCTTGGGCGAGGCCACCTGCTGCGGATCCTTGGGATGATAGAGCCCCTGCGCGATCAGCACCCGCAGGCTCGTGCGATAGAACGTCACCCAGAACAGGCGTACCAGGATCACCGTAAGCAGGATCCAGGCGGCGGCCACGCAATATTCCCAGCGCACGTCCGCATCCAGCCGCGTCCAGATCGGCCGCATCTGCATGCCGATCAGCATGAAGGCGAGCACGTTGAGCACGAACACGGTCGTCTCCCACACCGCATAGGACGGCACCCGCAGCCGCGCCGGGATGCGCGCCGGTGCGGTGCGCGCGACCGTGATGGCGTAGACCACGATGGTGAGGATGCCGGAGAGACCGAGATGCTCGGCGGCGATCCAGACCATGAAGGTGGTGGCGAACTGCACGATGATGGCGCTCGGCGCCTCCGTCACCCGCTCCATGAACAGCGGAATGATGCGGCCTGCGGCCAGACCAGCGATGACGCTGCCGACCAGCGCCAGCGCCATGGTCGGGGCGACCTGGCTCCAGGTCAGATGCTCGGTGGCGACCGCGCCGACGGCGATGCGATAGATCAGCAGCGCGCTGGCATCGTTGAGCAGGCTTTCGCCCTCCAGCACCTTGACCATGCGGTGGGGCAGCTTGACCTGGCTCAGGATCGCAACCGCAGCGGCCGCATCCGGCGGCGCCACGATGGCGCCGAGCGCGACCGCGGCGGCCCAGGGCATGTCGGGCATCAGCCGGTGCGCGACATAGGCCACGGCGGCCGTGGTGAGGCCGACCGCGGCCACCACCAGGGTCGAGACCGGAACCCAGTTCTTGCGAAGGTCGCGCAGCGACGTGTCGAAGGCGGCATCGAGCAGGACCGGCGCGACAAAAAGGGCAAGGGCGAGGTCGGGCTCCAGCGTCCAGGTCGGGCTCGACGGCACGAAGGCGATCAGCGCGCCGCCGATGGCGAGAAAGGTCGGGTAGGGCACCTTGATCCGCCGCGCCAGCGCCGATAAGCCAACCGCGCCGAGCAGCAACACAATGATCCATTCGAATGTCGACACGATGATCCCCGAAGCCGATTTCAGCGGCGCCACAAGCTAGCACCAATCCGGCCGTATGATGGATAGTGCGGCTTCAAGGCAAGAGCTTAACATCGACGACAAGGCTTCGACTGCAACGCATGCGTTTTCTCATTCAGCTGATCGGCGCCGGACTGCTCTATGCGCTCTCGTTCGCCCCGGCCGATGCCGCGACCGGCGGCGAGCCGGTGGCTGTGACGCAGGTCGATGTCGCGCCCTGCCTCGCCGCGGCCGCAGCCGATGACATGGACAAGGCCGCCACTGCCTGCGCCGAAGTGATCGACAACGAGAAGACGACGAAGGCCGATCTGATCAAGGCTCTGATCGCGCGCGCTGCGCTCTATGCGCGGCACAATCAGGTGGACCATGCCATCGCCGACGACAGCCGTGCTCTTCTGCTCGATCCCGGCCTTGCCGACGTCTTCAATGCGCGCGGCGAACTCTGGCTGAAGAAGGGTGACAAGCCGAAGGCGGTGCAGGATTTCGGCGCAGCGCTCAGGATCGATCCGAACCACGAGAAGGCCAAAGCCAATCACAAGGCGATGGCGCGCGAGATCGAGCGGATCGGCGCGCAGATGGCGGTCGCCGGCAAGCCCAGCTTCAATTGCGGGCGAGCGCGTCGGGCGGTGGAACGGGCGATCTGCGGCAATCGCGAGCTCGCCGATCTCGATCGCGAGGTCTTTGCCTCCAATGCCCGTGCGATCCGGGAGGCGCGCAATGCGGCCGAGGTCAAAGCGCTCCAGCGCGAGCAGGTCGAGTTCATCGCGCGCCGCAATGCCGATTTCGGCCGGCCGGGATACGACCTGAAGAAGGCGATGCAGCAGCGCTTGCAGCGGCTGAACGGTGTGGATGGATATTGAGATTTTCGCCTCTCCCGGCAAGCGGCAGGGCAATCGCATTTGAATATTGCAGGGGTCGTCATGC
This sequence comes from Bradyrhizobium sp. NBAIM03, assembly GCF_020194055.1. Taxonomy (NCBI): domain Bacteria; kingdom Pseudomonadati; phylum Pseudomonadota; class Alphaproteobacteria; order Hyphomicrobiales; family Nitrobacteraceae; genus Bradyrhizobium; species Bradyrhizobium sp. NBAIM03. The sequence continues at coordinate 76,271 of NZ_JADYVS010000005.1, forward strand.
CCGGGCTTGTCCCGGGCATCCACGTTCTTTGTGCCGTGTGAAAAGGCGTGGACCGGCCGGGACGAGCCCGGCCATGACGCTGTGGAGACAGCCGGTGCCCACAGCCACATCTCATATGCGATAGTCCTGCCCAAGCAGGGCGAGGGAGAGCCGGCAGCGCTCCGTCCCTCCCAGGCCCGGTTTGAACCCATCGCTTGCCAGCTGCGACAACGGTGAGAACCCGACGTCACGGAGCCCTATGTCATGTGCGGCACTCACGCCTCCGCGCAAGCGCTTTCACCTGCCAAAATCTCGCTTCGCGCCCTCTTTCTCGGCGCGGCCATGAGTTTCGTTCTCGCGGCTCCCGCCGCGGCGAGCACCGAGTGCGTGCTGGGAAGCAAGGCCGCCCCGGTCGAGTTGATCTCCGCGTGCAGCGCCATCATCGACCAGACCGCCAATTCGGCCGCCGAACGCAGCGCGGCCCTCGTCGTCCGCGCCGAAGCCAATGCGCAGACCCTTGGAGGCCAGTCACAGGCGCTGCGGGATCTCGACCGCGCCATCGCGCTCGACGGCAAGAACGCGAAGGCTTGGCGCGTGCGAGGCGATCTCCTGCGCGAGGCCGGCGGCGATCTCAACCGCGCCGCGGCGGATCTGACCAAGGCGATCGAGCTCGACCCGCAGGATGCCGAAGCTTACGAGCTGCGCGGCGTCGTCTACACCAATCAGCGCCGCCTCGACCGCGCACTCGCCGATTACGACCAGGCGATCAAGCTGAAGCCGGACGATGCGCAAGCCTGGTCCGACCGTGGTGTGGCCTATTATCTCGGCGGCGACAACGAGAAGGCGATCAGAAATTTCGACGAGGCGCTGCGGCTCGATCCCGACCGCGCGCGCACCTACACCAATCGCGGCGCGGCCTACAAGAAGCTCGGCCAGCTCGACAAGGCGGTCGCCGACGACGGCGAGGCGATCAGGCTCGACCCGAAGGTGCCGGAATATTACGACAACCGCGGCCTGACCTATGCTGCGATGGGCGAGTACGACAAGGCGATTGCCGATTACGACCAGGCGATCCGGCGGGAACAGCGCGCCAACTTCCTGACCAACCGCGGCGACTCCTACCAGTTCAAAGGCGAGCTCGGGGCGGCGCTGAGCGACTACGAGGCTGCGCTGAAGCTCGATCCGAATTTCGCCAAGACCTACAACAACCGCGCGGTGCTCTACAAGAAGATGGGCGAGCGCAAGAAGGCGCTTGCCGATTATGAGACGGCGCTGAAGCTGGATCCCGGCAACGAGAATGCAGCGAACGGCCGCCGCAGCATGATTGCCGAGATCGCCAGGTTCGGCGCGGCGTCGCCGGGCCCAATGCATGCGCGCTCGGCCGACGATAGCGGTCCGTCCTTCAAGTGCGCCACCGCCAAGCGTGAGGTCGAGAAAGTGATCTGCGCCGATCCGCAGCTCGGCGTGCTCGACCGTCAGATCGCCGAGACCTATGAACGCGTGCTGAGGGCTTCCAAAGGACGTTCCGCTAGCGACCTGCGCAAGACCCAGCGCGAGTTCCTCACGACGCGCAATGCGAGCTTCCGCCGCCCCGGATACGATCTGAAGAGGATCATGCAGGACCGCTTGCAGCGGCTGAACGCGATGGAGAGCTGAGAGGCTCTTCTTCGCCTCTCCCCGCCTGCGGGGAGAGGCCGGAATTTGCGTCAGCAAATTCCGGGTGAGGGGACTCTCTGCGAGTCCAATTTGCACGATGATTGCGGATGCAGCCCCTCACCCTAACCCTCTCCCCGTAAGAGCGGGGAGAGGGAGCGCACCGCCCGTGCCGCAGCCGCGCGCCTCCGCCAAAAAACCCATCCTTTTCAGCTTGAACCGCGGCCCGTTCCCGGGAAAATGGCTCCAAACAAGGCCGGCAATTGATCCTGGTCATGGCGGGGCGCCTGTCCTGCCACGAGGTTCAAGCCAGGTGAATAAAGGGAACGGGAGCGCGGGAATGAATATCCAGGGCAAAAGCAGCTATCATGAAGTCCATGCGCGCTCGCTGGCCGATCCCGAGGGCTTCTGGGCCGAGGCGGCGAAGGAGATCGACTGGATCGAGCCTGCGACCAAGGTCTTCGATCCCTCGCAAGGAACCTACGGCCGCTGGTTCGCCGGCGGCGTCGTCAACACCTGCTACAACGCCCTCGACCGCCACGTCGAACGGGGCCGCGCCGACCAGGTCGCGCTGATCCATGATTCGCCGCTGACGGGCTCGGTCACCAAGTTCACCTATGCTGAACTGCTGAACGAGGTCCAGGCGCTCGCCGCAATCATGCAGGATTTCGGTGTCGCCAAAGGCGATCGTGTCATCCTCTATATGCCGATGGTGCCGGAGGCGGTGGTCGCGATGCTCGCCTGCGCGCGGCTCGGTGCGGTGCACTCGGTGGTGTTCGGCGGCTTTGCCGCGAAGGAGCTTGCCACCCGCATCGACGATGCGCAGCCCAAGCTGATCCTGTCCGCCAGCTGCGGCATCGAGCCCGGCCGCATCGTGCAGTACAAGCCGCTGCTCGACGAGGCGATCAAGCTTGCCAGCAGCAAGCCGAAGGCCTGCATCGTGCTGCAGCGTCCGCAGCTCACCTGCGAGATGACGCCGAGCCGCGATTACGACTGGGCCAGCCTGCGGCGCAAGGCGCTGAACGACGGCAAGCGCGCGGCGTGCGTGCCTGTCGCCGCGACAGACCCGCTCTACATCCTCTATACCTCGGGCACAACAGGCGTGCCGAAGGGCGTCGTGCGCGACAATGGCGGGCATCTCGTCGCGGTGAAATGGTCGATGTTCAACCTCTACGGCGTCAAGCCGGGCGAGGTCTGGTGGTGCGGCTCCGACATCGGCTGGGTGGTCGGCCACAGCTACATCGTTTACGGCCCGCTGCTGCATGGCGCGACCACGATCATGTACGAGGGCAAGCCGGTCGGCACGCCCGACGCCGGCGCGTTCTGGCGCGTGATCTTTGAGCACAAGGCGGTGGCCTTCTTCACCGCGCCGACGGCCTTCCGCGCCATCCGCAAGGAAGACCCGGAAGGGAAATTCATCCGGCAGTACGACCTCTCGAAATTCCGTACCCTGTTCCTCGCCGGCGAGCGCGCCGATCCGCCGACCGTGGAATGGGCGGAGCAGCAGCTGAAGGTACCGGTGATCGACCATTGGTGGCAGACCGAGACCGGCTGGTGCATCGCCGGCAATCCGGTCGGCCTCGGCATGCTGCCGGTGAAGCACGGCTCGCCGACGGTGCCGATGCCGGGCTATCAGGTCGATGTCGTCGACGAAGCGGCAAAGCCGGTCGGCCCCAACACCATGGGCTCGATCGTCATCAGGCTGCCGATGCCGCCGGGCTGCCTGCCGACGCTGTGGAATCAGGACGCGCGCTTCAAGGAGGCTTACCTGAGCGAATTCCCCGGCTATTACAAAACCTCCGACGCCGGCTACAAGGACGAGGACGGCTATGTCTTCGTGATGGGCCGCACCGACGACATCATCAACGTCGCCGGCCATCGCCTCTCCACCGGCGGCATGGAGGAGATTTTGGCCTCGCATCCCGATGTCGCCGAATGCGCCGTGCTCGGCGTCAAGGACGCGATCAAGGGCGAGGTGCCCTGCGGCTTCCTGGTGCTGAAAGCGGGCGTGAAGCGCCCGCCCGCCGAGATCGAGAAGGAGATCGTCGCGCTGGTGCGCGACAAGCTCGGCCCGGTCGCCGCGTTCAAGCTCGCCATCACCGTCGGCCGCCTCCCCAAGACGCGCTCCGGAAAGATTCTGCGCGGCACCATCAAGAAGATCGCCGACGGAGAATCCTGGACCATGCCGGCGACGATCGAGGATCCCAAGGCACTCGAGGAGATCGGCGAGGCGCTGAAGGGACGGATGTGAGGCGAAGCGTCATCCCGGGGCGGGAAGGGCGTTGCTCACCGCTCTCCACTGTCATCGCCCGCCTATGCGGGGAACGACAGCGAGCGTGGAACGGCGTCCAGGGACTTACAATCTCCGCATTCCGCGCTAAACAGTGCCGGCCGATAGGGAACCTCGTATGCCACTTGCCGCCGCGCCACGCCTGCTGACCGCCTTAGCTCTCGCCGTCGCTCTCTCCGCCTGCTCGGCACGCTACCAGAATCCGGTGGCGGCGAGCGGCGATGATGACGACGCCGTCTGCCAGAGCCGGGGCTATGCGCAGGGCTCGCCGGATTACGTGGCCTGCCGCAAGGACCGCGACGTCCAGCGCAACGCCGCCACCGCGCGCGCCGACCGCCGCCAGCGCGATCTCGGCGAGTACATGCTGAACAACCCCGTGCGCCCGTGATGTGAGCTGCGGCACTATGCTGCCGCGCCACCCGCTTCGCATTCTCGGTTTCCGTGACACATCTGCAACGCCGGGGGCCAAATCGCGTCGCGATAGTCCTGGTTTGATCGGCATCAAATCCTTCACCATCCTCTTTCTGCTCTGACGCTGATGTCGCGCAACGACGCGTCGACATGGTTGAAGGGGATTGAAAATGGATGGAACGATAAGAAACTTGGCGCGGGTCGCGACGCTCGGCGCGATGCTCGTGGGCACTTTTGCATCAATGCAGGCGGCAGATCTGCCGGTCTACAAGAAGGCGCCGGTGCCGGTGGAGGCGTTCAATCCGTGGATGATCCGCCTGCGGGTGCTCGGCGTATTGCCGGATGCGGGCGGGAGCACCGTCAATGTCGCGGGCGTGCCTTCGCTGTCGTCGCCGAATTCAGGCCTGTCGATCAGCGACCAGGTCGTCCCCGAGCTCGACATCAGCTATTTCTTCACCAAGAACATCGCTGCCGAATTGATCCTGGGCGTGACCAGGCATTCGATCAGCGGCACCGGCTCGCTCGCGAATCTGCCGATCGGCAAGACCACGCTGCTGCCGCCGACGCTGACGCTGCAATATCACTTCGACCAGTTCGGCGCGTTCAAGCCGTATGTCGGCGCGGGCGTGAACTACACCGTGTTCTTCAACAATTCCGCGGCCAATGCGCCTTCCGCGATCGCCGGTCCGCCCGCGATCGTCGCCACCACCACCAACCTGCACGTCAGCAACGCCTGGGGCGGCGCCGTCCAGTTCGGCTTCGACTACATGATCGACCGGCACTGGGGTCTCAATGTCGACGTCAAGAAGCTCTGGCTGCGCCCGTACTACAGCGCCATCGTCTCCGGCCTGCCGGTCACCGGCACCGCGCATATCGATCCGTGGCTGGTCGGCGCGGGTGTGACCTACAAGTTCTGACCTGAAGCCCAGCTCGGGCGTACAAACAAAACGCGGCAGGTTTTCCTGCTGCGTTTGCGTTGATGGTGGATGAACGGGAGGAATTACTCCTCCTCGTCCTCGTGCTTCTTGCCGCCGAGCGTCTTCAGCTTGGCGAACACGGCGTCGACGTTGAGGTCGTCGCTGGACTTCTCCGCGGGCTCGTACTCGTCCTTGCGGGTGGTCTCGGAGGCCGGCAGCAGGGTGGCGCCGCCATAGGCTGCGTCGATCGGCTTCTCCTTCGCCGCGCGCTGCACCTCGAAATCGAGCTCGATCTGCGAGCACAGGCCGAGCGTGACCGGGTCGATCGGGGTCAGCGCCGAGGTGTTCCAGTGGGTACGGTCGCGCACGCTCGCGATCGTGCTCTTGGTGGTGCCGACCAGGCGCATGATCTGGGCGTCCTTGAGCTCCGCATGGTTGCGCAGCAGCCAGAGGATGGCGCTCGGGCGCTCATGGCGGCGCGAGACCGGGGTGTAACGCGGGCCCTTGCGCTTGGGCTGGGGCGGCAGCACCACCTTGCTCTCCTGGAGGCGGAGCCGGTAGTCCGGGTTCTTCTCGCCCTTCTCGATTTCCTCGCGGGTCAGCTGGCCATTGGAGAGGGGATCCATGCCCTTGATGCCCTGGGCGGCGTCGCCGTCGGCGATGGCACGCACCTCGAGGGGATGCATCTTGGTGAAATCGGCGACCTGGTCGAAGGTCAGCGCGGTGTTGTCGAGCAGCCAAACGGCGGTCGCCTTGGGCATCAGAGGTGCGTTGCTCATGGCAAATCTCCTTTGTGCTTCGCCCACCCCTCTGGAGGCGAAACCGGTGGTCATCAGCGATGACAGGGAATTCGCGTTATATAAGCCCGGAGGGGGTAGCCATGCAATGGTTCTGCTATAGATAGTGCCTTGACACCGCCCGAAAGGGGGCCCAATTCCCTTTGAACCGCTGTAAGGTTCAAGCCGACAGTTTTAAGCCAAATTCCCATCCATCGACCGCCCCGGCAGAACGCGATCGGGTGATTCGGTCCCGAGATCGCTCAATGTCAGCCAAACCAGACCTCAAGATCGTGCTTTGTTCTCCCCGCGGCTTCTGTGCCGGGGTGGTCCGGGCGATCGACACCGTGGAACGGGCGCTCGATAAGTACGGCGCCCCCGTCTATGTTCGCCACGAGATTGTGCACAACAAGTACGTCGTCGATGGGTTGAAGAAGAAGGGCGCCATCTTCGTCGAGGAGCTCGCCGAAATCCCCGAGAATACCACCGCCCCGGTGGTGTTCTCGGCCCATGGCGTACCGAAATCGGTTCCGGCCGACGCCCAGTCCCGCAACCTGTTCTCGCTGGATGCGACTTGCCCGCTGGTGACCAAGGTGCATCGCGAGGCCGCGATCCATTTCAAGCGCGGCCGCGAGATCTTCCTGATCGGCCATTCCCACCATCCCGAGGTAGTCGGCACGCTCGGTCAGCTGCCGCCCGGCGCAGTGACCCTGATTGAGACCGCCGAGGATGCCAAGACCATCACGCCGAAGGACCCCAACAACCTCGCCTTCGTGACGCAGACCACGCTGTCGATCGACGACACCGCGGAGATCGTCGCGCTGCTCAAGGAACGCTTCCCCAACATCAACGGGCCGCACAAGGAAGACATCTGCTACGCCACCACCAACCGCCAGCTCGCGGTGAAGAAGGTGGCGCCGGTGGTGGACGCGCTCATCGTGGTCGGTGCTCCCAACTCGTCGAACTCGCAGCGCCTGCGCGAGGTTGCCGAGCGCGAGGGCTGCAAGATCGCGGTGCTGGCGCAGCGCGCCGCGGACCTCGACTGGACCAGGTTCGGCAACATCAAGAGCCTTGGCATCACCGCTGGCGCGTCCGCGCCTGAGGTGATCGTCGAGGAGATCATGGACGCCTTCGCCGAGCGCTACACGCTGCACGTGGAGACGGTCTCGGCCGCGGAAGAGAACGAGTTCTTCCCGTTGCCGCGTCAGGTGCGCCCCGAAGCTGCCGCCGAGTAGACCTTGATGGCGGTCTACACCGACGTCGCCGCCGACGAGCTTGCGGATTTCCTGAAGCAATACGATCTCGGCGAATTGCTCTCCTACAAGGGCATCGCCGAGGGCGTCGAAAATTCCAACTTCCTGCTGCACACAAGCAAAGGCTCGTTCATCCTCACGCTGTACGAAAAGCGCGTGGCAAGGAACGATCTGCCGTTCTTTCTCGCGCTGATGACGCATCTGGCCGAGCACGGCGTCAATTGTCCGCTGCCTGTGAAGGCAAGAGACGGCGAGGCGCTGTGCGAGCTGGCAGGCCGGCCCGCAGCGATCATCACCTTCCTCGAAGGCGTCTGGCCGCGCAAGCCGAACGCGACCCATTGCGCCGGGGTCGGCGAGGGGCTGGCGAAGATGCATCTGGCAGGCGCGAATTTTGCGATCAAGCGCACCAATGCGCTCTCGGTTTCCGGCTGGCGACCGCTGTTCGACGCAGCTTCAAGCCGCGCCGACGAGGTGCAGCCCGGTCTGCGCGATTTTCTTGCCGCCGAACTTGATTATCTCTCGAGCGGCGTCTGGCCGAGCAACCTGCCCGAAGGCGTGATCCACGCCGACCTTTTCAACGACAACGTCTTTTTCCTCGGCGACAAGCTCTCGGGGATCATCGACTTCACCTTCGCCTGCAACGACATGCTGGCCTATGACGTCGCGATCTGCCTCAACGCCTGGTGCTTCGAGCCGGATCATTCCTTCAACGTCACCAAGGCGCGTGCCTTCCTCAACGCCTATGGCCGGGTGCGCAAGCTGAGCGAAGCCGAAGAGGCCGCGCTGCCGCTGCTGGCGCGGGGCGCGGCGATCCGCTTCCTGCTGACGCGGCTGGTCGACTGGCTCAACGTGCCCGCAGGCGCGCTGGTCAAGCCGAAGGATCCGCTCGAGTATGTCCGCAAGCTGCGCTTCCATCAGAGCGTGACGAGCGTGCGCGATTATGGGCTGATGCCGTCGGGGCTGGTGGCGTGAGCGAGCTACCCAATGTCACGATCTACACCGACGGCGCCTGCTCGGGAAATCCCGGGCCGGGCGGCTGGGGCGCGATCCTGAAGTTCGGCGACAAGGAGAAAGAGCTGAACGGCGGCCAGCCGCACACCACCAACAACCAGATGGAATTGATGGCGGCGATCTCGGCGCTGGAAGCGCTGAAGCGGCCGTGCACGGTCGACCTCTACACCGACAGCCAGTATGTCCGGCAGGGCATCACCGGCTGGATCTTCGGCTGGAAGCGCAACGGCTGGCGCACCGCCGACAAGAAGCCGGTGAAGAATGTCGAGCTATGGCAGCGCCTCGACGCAGCGCTGAAGCAGCACGAGGTCCGCTGGCACTGGGTCAAGGGCCACGCCGGCCACCCCGAGAACGAGCGCGCCGACCAGCTGGCGCGCGATGGCATCGTGAAGGCGCGGTTGCAGCAGCGGGTGAGGGAGTAGGGGCGCCATCGTCGCCTCATTCACCACTGTCATCGCCCGGCTTGACCGGGCGATCCAGTACTCCGATACGTTTCTGATTCAACCGAGAAGCCTCGGCGTACTGGATGCCCCGCCTTCGCGGGGCATGACAGCGTCATGTGTGGCTAAGACCGGTGGCGCCTCACAGCTGCCCGAGCAGCGTATCGCCGCCGGAGACCTCGACCTTGCCGGGCATCGCCTCGAGGTTCAGCTTCTTGACCACGCCGTCCTCGATCAGCATCGAATAGCGCTTGGAGCGGATGCCGAGGCCGTTGGCGGAGGCGTCCAGCTCCATGCCGATCGCCTTGGTGAAGTCGGCATTGCCGTCGGCGAGGAAGACGGCCTCGTCGCGCTGGTCGGTGTCGCGCTTCCAGGCGTTCATGACGAAGGCGTCGTTGACGGAGACGATGGCGATGGTGTCGACACCCTTGTCCTTCATGGCATAGGCGTTGAGGAAGATGCTCGGCAGATGCATCTTGTGGCAGGTGCCGGTATAGGCGCCGGGGACCGCGAACAGCGCCACCTTCTTGCCCTTGAAGATGTCGTCGGTGGTCTTCACCTGCGGGCCTTCCGCCGTCATCACGCGGAATTTCGCCTCGGGCAGCTTGTCGCCAATCTGGATCGCCATCGTCACTCTCCCTGAAAATCGGTCCCGCTTTTTAGACCGGGCGGCGGGCCTGCACAATATTGCCAGTGGCGGAAGCGGCGAGGATGGCGGCCGTTCACCGTGATGTCATCAGCCGGCAAAACCGCCGCCGTCGAGGAAGGCCTGCTCCTCCTCGGTGGTGTCGCGGCCGAGGAGACGGTTGCGGTGGGGAAAGCGGCCGAACCGCGCGATGATATCGGCGTGGTCGCGCGCGTATTTCAGGCTTTCGGTATTGTCGGTGTTTCGAAACAGCGCGACGCAATGCAACTGGTCGGCCAGGTGCTCGGAATGCATGAAGGGCAAATAGAGGAATTCCAGCAGGAGGGGATCGACCCTGCGATCGACGCCGCGCGCGATGGCGCGGCGGGCGACGTCGCGCGCCTGTGCGTCGCTGGCAAAGGCCTGCGGCGTGCCGCGAAACATGTCGCGGGGAAACTGGTCGAGCACGATGACGAGTGCCAGCACGCCGTCGTCGCTTGTCTCCCATGAGGCAAGCTCGCCGGCGGCCGCCTTCTGCCACAGCGAGAGAAAGCGGCGTCGTATCTCCGCATCGAAATCATCGCTGCGCTCGTACCAGCGTTGGCGCCCGGCCTCTCGCCAGAAGGCGAGAACGCCTGATGGCGTGATGTCGCGGGCGTCAGCCATGAACGGAGGCGCGCCTTACGCCGCCTCCGCCTTCTTCTCGTCGCGCAGCTGCCGACGCAGGATCTTGCCGACATTGGTCTTCGGCAGGTCATTGCGGAATTCGACGTGCTTGGGCACCTTGTAGCCGGTGAGCTGGTCGTGACAGAACTTGATCACGGCATCCGCCGTGAGGTTCGGATCCTTCTTCACCACGAAGGCCTTCACCGCTTCGCCCGACTTGGAATCGGGGATGCCGATCACGGCGCATTCGAGCACGCCTGGATGGCTCGCGATGACTTCCTCGACCTCGTTCGGATAGACGTTGAAGCCGGAGACCAGGATCATGTCCTTCTTGCGGTCGACGATCTTGATATAGCCCCTCTCGTCCATCACGCCGATGTCGCCGGTGCGGAAATAGCCGTCCGCGGTCATCACCTTGGCGGTTTCTTCCGGCCTGTTCCAGTAGCCGGACATCACCTGCGGGCCCTTGGCGCAGATCTCGCCCGCCTGGCCGAGCGGGACCTCGTTGCCCTCGTCGTCCCGGATCGAGATGTAAGTCGACGGCACGGGGATGCCGATCGAGCCGGCGAACTCGGTCGCCGTGGGCGGATTGCAGGTCAGGACAGGCGACGTCTCCGACAGGCCGTAGCCCTCGGCGATGCTGCAGCCTGTGATGTTCTTCCATTGCTCGGCAACGGGGCGCTGCACCGCCATGCCGCCGCCGTTCGAGATCTTCAGCTTGGAGAAGTCGAGCTTCTTGAAGTCGGGATGGTTCATTAAGGCGTTGTAGAGCGTGTTCACGGCCGGGAAGGTGTTGACCTGGTATTTCGCCAGCTCCTTGATAAAGCCGGGTATGTCGCGCGGGTTCGGGATCAGCAGGTTGCAGCCGCCGGCGCGCACAGCCAGCAGATAACAGGCCGTCAGCGCGAAGATGTGATAGAGCGGCAGCGCGCAGACGATCATGAGCTGCTCGACATGCGGCGGCGAAGCGAGCGCCGGCTGCAGCCAGGCATCGTTCTGCAAGACGTTGGCGACGATGTTGCGATGAAGCAACGTGGCGCCCTTGGAGACGCCGGTGGTGCCGCCGGTATATTGCAGGAAGGCGACGTCACCGGGCGACAGCTTCGGCTTGTTGAACGTCATGCCGCGGCCGGCGGACAGCGCGTCGTTGAAGGAGACCGAGCCCGGCAACGACCAGGCCGGTACCATCTTTTTGACCCGGCGGACGACGAGGTTGACGATCACGCCCTTGAAGCCGAGCAGGTCTCCCATGCTGGCGACGATGACGTGCTTCACCTGCGTCTTCGCGATCACCTGCTCGACGGTGTGGGCGAAGTTCTCCAGCACGATGATCGCTTCGGCGCCCGAATCCTTCAGCTGGTGCTCGAGCTCGCGCGGCGTATAGAGCGGGTTGACGTTGACCACCGCGAAACCGGCGCGCAGCACGGCGGCCGTCGCGACCGGGTATTGCAGCACGTTCGGCATCATGATGGCGATACGCGCGCCGCGCTGCAGCCCGCGGCCCTGCAAGTAAGCGGCAAGCGCGACCGACATCTGGTCGAGGTCGCGATAGCTGATCGACTTGTCCATGCAGATGAATGCCTTGCGGTCGGCGAACTTGGTGAAGCTCTCCTCCAGCAGGTCGACCAGCGATGCGTATTGCGTCGGCTCGATATCGGCAGGCACGCCGGGCGGATATTGCTTGAGCCAGATGCGCTCCATGGAAGACTCCCCTCATTGACCAGGGCCCGTTGTTCTCGGGCTTGCCTCGTTGTCGCCAGTATCCAGCTTGCCGGAACGGGTGGCAAGCCGTCGTGGCTTAGGGCAAAGGTCGGGCCGTCGCTACTGGAATCGTCGCAAAACGGTGCTGCCGCAGGTGCGAAGCGGGGCTGCGGTTTAGTGCCGAGCGGCGTTAACTGTTGTTGGCCGGCTTGGCCGCGGCGGGAGGCTTCGTCGCCGCGGGGGTCGTCGCTGCCTTGGGCTTGGCGGGCTTCGCCGCCTGATCGCCGCCGGCCGAAGGCTTCTCGGCGGGCTTCGCCACCGCATCCGGCTTGGTCGCGGCATGCTTGGCGCCAGCCGGCTTGGTTGCGGCCGGTTGGGGCGTGGCCGGCTTGGCCGCCTTGCCGTCAGTCGGCTTGGCATCCGGCTTGGCCGCCGCGGTCTTGGTGTCCTTGGGCTTATCGGCCGGCTTGTCGGCGGCGTCTGGCTTCTTGGCGACGCGCGGCTTCTTGGCGCGCGGCTTGGACGCGGCCTGCTGGTCGGCATCGGCTGCCACAGCGGCAATCAGGGCGGTGCCGGTGCGGGTCGGGCCGGTATAGACCAGCACGGGCTCGGTCGGCGCCGCAGCCGAGGCCATCAGCTCGGAAGCTTTCATCAGCGGCGGCTGCAGGCCTGCCGTGAAGAAGGTGAACTGGGCCGCGCCGCCGGTGGCGGAGCCCGATCCGGTCGCGCCGCCACTGGCCGCAATCAGCGCATCGTCGTCGTCGCTGGCCGGCCGCTTGCGGTTGGGCCCGCACATCTCGTCGCGCAGGTTCGGCGGCGTGGCATCGACCGGCACGAGATTGTCGACCGTGCCGAGCGAGGGGCGCAGCCAGGTGAGGTTGTCCGGAGCGAAGCCACGCTCCAGCAGCTGCGCCGCCTTCACCGCGCGTGCCGTGCCGGAGTTTGCACCGAGCACCACCGCGATCAGCCGGCGGCCGTTGCGCGTGGCCGAGGCGACGAGGTTGTAGCCGGAGGCGCAGATGAAGCCGGTCTTGAACCCGTCGGCGCCGGGATAGCGGCCGATCAGCTTGTTGAAATTGCCGGTGACGCGCTTGCCGAAGCGGATCGCCGGGATATGCATGTAGTACTCGTATTCCGGCAGGTCGCGCAGGAAAGACCGCGCCAAGATGCCGAGGTCGCGCGCAGAGGTGATCTGGCCTTCGGCGGGCAGGCCGTTTGGATTGACATAGCTCGTCTGCGCCATGCCGAGCTTCCTCGCGGTGTCGTTCATCACCGCGGAGAAGCCGTCGACCGAGCCGCTGACGCCTTCGGCGAGCACCACGGCCATGTCGTTCGCCGACTTGACCATCATCATCTTCAGCGCGTTGTCGACGGTGACTTGGGTTCCCGGGCGGAACCCCATCTTCGATGGCGATTGCGAGGCCGCGGTCGGCGACACCGTGAGCAGCGTGTCAAGCGTCAGCCTGCCGTCCTTGACCGCCTTCAGCGTCACATAGGCGGTCATGATCTTGGTGACGGAGGCCGGGTACCAGGGAAGGGTCGCGTTTTCGGCCTGCAGCACCTTGCCGCTGTCGGCCTCGATCAGCAGGAGCGCTTCGGCGCTCGCCGTGCGCGGCGCGAGCATCGCGGCACAGGCGAGCGTCGCAGCGAACAGGTTGAACAGGGATTTGCGAAGCAGCGGGCGAAGGGCGTGCACTATCCGATTCCGGTCCTTGGAGATCCGCCTGATACGGCCGGTTCTCGTGATCTGATTGTCGGTTCTGAAATCCAGCGCCGCCGCTTGCGGCGTCGCAAACCTATACCGGCTGGTGCGTCGAGAATAGGGGGATCGGCGCGGTATTCCGCAACGAAGTAGGCCGAATTTCGACGGTCCTCTCGGGACTTGCTAGGGGGATTTGGCAGCTGTCGCGGCAGCCTCGGCGGCCGTCACGCTGGCCCGTGCGTTCTCCTGCACCATGAACTGGGCCTTGGCCATCTCGGCAAAATGGCCGCCTTTGGCCACGAGTTCATCGAAAGTTCCGGTTTCGATCACCCGTCCATTCTCGAACACCAGGATCCGCGTGGCGTTGCGGATGGTGGAGAGGCGATGGGCGATCACGAAGGTGGTGCGGCCCCTCATCACTTCGTCGAGAGCGGCGTTCACCTTGACCTCGGTGACCGCGTCGAGCGCGGAGGTCGCCTCGTCCAGGATCAGGATCGGCGGGTCCTTCAGCAGGGCGCGGGCGATCGAGAGCCGCTGCCGTTCGCCGCCGGAGAGCATGCGGCCGCGCTCGCCGGCATTGGTCTCGAAGCCGCCGCTGCGTTCGATGAATTCCAGCGCCTGCGCGCGCTCCGCCGCCTTACGCATCTCGGCCTCGGTCGCATCCGGCTTGCCGACGCGCAAGTTCTCCGCGATCGAGCGGTTGAACAGCAGCGCTTCCTGGAACACGACACCGATGTTCCGCCGCAGCGAGGTCAACGTGACGCCGCGCACGTCCATGCCGTCGATCTTGATGACGCCGGATTGCGGATCGAAGGCCCGGTGCAGGAGCGCAATCGCGGTGGACTTGCCGGCCCCGGTCGGGCCGACCAGCGCAATGGTCTGGCCCGGCAGCGCGGTGAAGGTGAGGTCCTCGATCGCCGGCCGCTTGCCGTCATAGGAGAACGTGACGTCGTTGAACTCGACGAGGCCCGACAGCCTGCCGGCATCGATTGCGTCGGGCCGGTCGTGCACCGCGGGCACGGCGTCGAGCACATTGAAGAACTCGCGCAGCCGCGGAGCTTCCATGAACACGTTGTTGATGAAGCTGACCACCTGCTCGAGCTTCTGGATCAGCAGCGTCGCGAAGCTCACGAACATCACGATCTCGCCGACCGAGGTCAGGCCCTGGTCGTGCAACGCGATGCCGAGGGTGAAGATCGCGAGCACCGTGATGGTGGTGGAGGCGCGCGTGATCACCGTGACCAGCGCCCACCACGACAACACCGGCATCTGCGCGGCCAGCAGCTCGTCGGCGACCGAGCGCAGCCCCTTGACCTCGGATTCGACGCGCACGAAGCTCTGCACCAGCGCGACGTTGCCGAGCGCATCAGACGCGCGCGCGGAGAGCTCGCTGTAGTGCTCCTCGACCGCCATCTGCATGCCGAAGGTCCTGCGCACCACGAAGGTGGTCAGCGCCGTGAAGACGATGCAGAGCACGAACAAGAGGATCGCCAGCCGCCAGTTCAGGTAGAGCGACAACGGCAGCAGCACCAGGACCGAAAGGATCGCGGCAAAATGCTCGCGGAAAAAGCCGAGCCACAGCCGCCACAGCGCGTCCGTGCCGTTGAGCATGACCTTCATCAGCCGGCCGGAATGGGTGCCGGAGTGAAAGGTCAACGGCAGCTGCAGGATGTGCTCGAAATAGTCGGTCAGCACCGCCTGGCGCTGGCGATGCGAGAGCCGGTCGGCCTGCAAGGCCACCAGCGCGCTGCAGACGATGGTGAACAGTCCGAACGCGACCCAGGCGACCAGGAACGGCCAGGCCGAGCTCGAGCCGGCCACGGTCTTGCCCGAGAGCACGTCGACGATCCGGCCGAACAGCACGGGCTCGGCGAACTGCGATCCCGCCAGCAGGAGGTTGGCGACCGCGAGCAGCCAGCCCAGCCGCGCCTCCTTGCCGAGCAGCTCGAGAACGCGGGTGTAGAGACGGAGGATGGACATGTGGGCGAGGGACTCGGCGACGAGGGAGCCCACATTCTAAGCAGGGACCGCCGCGAGATACAGCGCAAGCTTTCAGTTTTACTCAGTTGATCAGCCGCTCTGCCCGCGGCGGCAGGAACTGGCCGTCGAAGACGTCGCGAGCCGTCGGCCGTTTGCGGAATTTGAAGTCCCGCGCGATCTGATCAATCGAACGTTCCAGGCGCGCCGGCTCGACGCCGCCGAGGCCGTAGCGCTTGACCTCGTCGGTCAGGATATTGTCGGCAAGGACCGCGTGCAGGCGCTTCAGCTCCAAATTGCGGTCGCCGTCCTCGATGCGGCTCGCGGCCTCCTCCGCCGCACGCGCCGGCTCCCTGGCCGTCGCGGTGATGCCCGCGATCAAGGCGCGGACGAAGCCTTTCACGGCATCCGGCTTCGCTGCGGCGAAGGCGGTGTTGGCGACCACGGCAAAGCCGTAGGCCTCACAGCCGTAGTCCGCATAGCGCAGCACGACGAGATCGGCTTCGGGTACGCCGCGATCGCGCAGGTTCACCGCCGAGAGATAGCTGAACCCGGCGACGGCATCGACCTGTCCTGCGGACAGGATCGGCTCGCGCACCGCGGCACTGATCTTGTGGAATTTGACGTGCGATGCCTTGATGCCGTTCTGCTGCGCCAGCGCCGGCCACAGTCGCATCGACAGATCGCCGTCGGCAACGCCGACGGTCTTGCCGTCGAGGTCGGGTAGGAGACGGATGCCGCGGCTTTTGCGCGCGACGATCGCGTAAGGCGCGCGGTCGAACAGCACGAACACGGCCTTGACCGGCGCCGCGACGTCCTTGTCACGAAAGCGTATCAGCTCGTTGATGTCGACGAGCGCGAGCTCGCTGTCGCCTTTGGCGAGCCGTGCGAGCGCCTCTGGCGATCCGCTCGCGCTGTTGAAGGACACGTTGAGATGCTCGGCGCCGAACCTGCCGTCCTTCGCCGCAAGGAAGAATGGCGCCATGCTCGCATCGATGGGACGGTCGAAGGTGAAATGGATGGCGGTCGAGGGAGTGCCGCTCTCGGCCGCAATTGCTTCGCGCACGGTCGATGCGGCGAACGAGATTGCAAGGGCCAGCAGGCACTGAACGGCGATCGTCTTGAATCCGGACATCGGTCGCGCCGGCCCCGCAATGTTATGGTTTCGTGACGCTTGGCAAGCGCCGGCCCGCGACGAACGTGCGCGCGCGAACATGAACGGCGGATGAGCGGGCTTGCGGCATCGTTACGCAACCCCGTTCAGCTTGTGTTGGGGTTGGGGAACCTACTTAGGTGGTGAGTGTTTGACAGATATCAGCCTGTCGTCAGGCACAATCCGAGGTCCCAAGGAGGGTCCAGATCATGTTTGACAGCCTTTCGAAGTTCGTCGGCCGCAAGGCCGTTCTGGCCACGGCCGCCGTGGTGGCCCTGACTGCCGCTGCACCCACCGCCTCTTACGCGGGCGGTCGTCATTGGCATGGCGGTGGCGGCGGCGCCGCTGCTGCCGCGATGTTCGGCCTCGCCGCGACCGGCCTCGCGATCGCAGCCAGCCGCAATGCCTACGCCTATGATCCGGGTCCGGTTTACTATTACGAGGGCGGCCCGGCCTATTACGGCGGCCCCGGCTATGGTTCCTATTATTACGACTCGGGCCGCCGCTACACCTATGGCGGCTACAAGAACCCCTGCGCCCACGGCTATTCCGGCTACAGCTGCTATTGAGGGATCGGCTATTCTGATCGACGAACAGGCCGTCGCGCTTGCCGCGGCGGCCTGTTTTTTGCTTACATTGCCGCGTGTTAACACGCCGGCCATTTGTTTCGAGTAGTTTTGCGTACCATGAGTGATTCGCTTGAGCGGCTATATCTGGCTGTGCTCGCGGCCAGAGACCTTGATCCGGCAACATCGCGCACGGCCCGGCTGTTTCAGCGTGGGCCCTCAAAAATGGCAAAGAAGCTCGCCGAAGAGGCCATCGAAGTCGTCATCGATGCGGTCAATGGCGATAGCGAGGCCGTGATCCGGGAAAGCGCCGACCTGCTCTACAATCTCACCGTGCTGTGGGCTTCGGCCGGAGTACGCCCCGAGGACGTCTGGCGGGAAATGACGCGGCGGGAGGACATGCTCGGAATTGCCGAGAAACTGCCGAAGTCGCCGGCGAAATTGCCCAAAGTCGCGTCACCGCGCATGGCCTCGCGGCGGCCTATTGTCGCGCTCGACGGCCGTGCCGCGCGCAAGCGCCACTAGAAACGTCACAAATCGCTCAAAAACTGGCGATGGACAAATCCGTCCCATGGTGCTTCATCGCGGCGCCATGCTGAAACGAATGTACGACTGGTGCATCGACGCCGCCCACAAGCCCTATGCGCTCTGGATCATGGGCATCGTGTCCTTCGCCGAAAGCTCCTTCTTTCCGGTCCCGCCGGATGTGATGCTGATTCCGATGTCCCTGGCGCGGCCGCAGCGCGCCTGGTTCTATGCCGCGATCTGCACCGTGACCTCGGTGCTCGGCGGCGTCGTCGGCTACGCCATCGGCGCGCTGCTGTTCGACTCGGTCGGCCAGTGGCTGATCCAGGTCTACGGCCTCGCCGACAAGGTTGACGCCTTCCGCGCCTCCTATGCGGAATGGGGTGCGGTCATCATCCTGCTCAAAGGACTGACGCCGATCCCCTACAAGCTCGTCACCATCACCTCGGGCTTTGCCGGCTACAACATCCTCCTGTTCGTCCTGTGCTCGATCGTCGCGCGCGGCGGACGCTTCTTCGTCGTCGCGATCCTGCTCAACCGCTACGGTGACTGGATCCGGGTCAGGATCGAGCGGCATCTCGGATTGTGGGTCGCGCTCGGCGCGATCGTGCTGGTGCTCGGCTTCGTTATCGCCATCAAGCTGATCTAGAGCCGCGGCGCTTTGCCGCCGCGCCGGCTTCGGCTACGGTTGTCGTCATGATGGTTCGATCCGGCAATCCGGCGGCACGGCATGGGACGCTGATGTCGACAGCGCTGCTGCTGCTGCTCGCTGCCGGAGGGACGGCCCGGCCGCAATCCGCCCCGCCGGCGCTCGGCCTTCAGCAGCAGGGAGCGCAGGCCGGCCCGTCGCCATCGACGCCCGCTCCCTCGGCGCCGCCGGCGCGCGAGGAGAATCCCGGGCTGATCAACGAAATGGGCAAGCTGTTCGACAAGCTGCCTTCGATCCTGCCGCCGATCAAAAGCCCCAGTGAAACCATGGACGACCTGTCGCGGCTGGCCAAGCCTTCGACCATGGTGTCGGGGCGCGTGATCTGCCCGGTCTCTGCGAACGGCGCGCCCGACTGCAAGCAGGCGGCCGACCAGCTCTGCCAGGGCAAGGGCTACAAGGAAGGCAAGAGCCTGAACGCCGACTCCGCGGAAAAATGCTCGGCCAAGGTCCTGATCCCGGGCCGGCAACGTAAACCGGACGACTGCCGCACCGACACTTTCGTGACCAGCGCGCTGTGCCAGAACTGAAGGCCGGCGCGCGAGAACCAAGGAGCGCCCATGAGCCGCACGGAGCAGGACTTCCTCGGACAGCGTGAGATCGCCGACGACATCTATTACGGCGTCCAGACCATCCGGGGTAAGGAGAACTTCCACATCACCGGCATTCCGATGAACCAGGAGCCTTACTTCGTGAAGGCGCTCGGTTACGTCAAGAAGGCCGCCGCGATGGCCAATCGCGACCTCGGCGCGATCGACGCCAAGGTCGCGGACGCCATCATCCTCGGCTGCGACCGCGTCATCGCGGGCGACATGATGGATCAGTTCGTCACCGATTTCATCCAGGGCGGTGCCGGCACGTCGACCAACATGAACGCCAACGAGGTGATCGCGAACCTCGCGCTGGAATCGCTCGGCTTTGCCAAGGGCGACTACCAGCACGTCAGTCCGAACGATCACGTCAATTACGGCCAGTCCACCAACGACACCTATCCGACCGCCTTTCGGCTGGCCCTGATCCTGCGGCTCGAGAGCTACATGACGGCGTTGCGTCAGCTCCAGGAAGCCTTCTTCGCCAAGGGACGCGAGTTCGAGCGGGTGCTGAAGATGGGCCGCACGCATCTGCAGGACGCGGTGCCGATGTCGCTCGGCGCGGAATTCCGGGGCTGGGGCACCACGATCGGCGAGGAGGTCGACCGCATCTCGGAAGCGCGCGCGCTGCTGCGCGAGATCAATCTCGGCGCCACCGCGATCGGCACCTCCGTCACGGCGGCGGTCGGTTATCCCAAGCTCGCCGTCCGGCACCTCAGCGCGCTCACAGGCGTCGATTTCATCCTCGCCGGCGATCTCGTCGAGGCGACCTCGGACACCGGCGCCTATGTGCAGCTCTCCGGCGTTCTCAAGCGCACGGCCAGCAAGCTGACGAAAATCTGCAACGACATCCGTCTGCTCGCTTCCGGTCCGCGCGCGGGCTTGAACGAGATCAACCTGCCGCAGCTTCAGCCGGGCTCCTCGATCATGCCCGGTAAGGTCAATCCGGTCATTCCCGAAGTCGTCAACCAGACCAGCTTCCTCGTCATCGGCCTCGATACCACGGTGACGCTGGCGGCAAGCGCCGGCCAGCTCCAGCTCAACGTGATGGAGCCGGTGATCTCGTTCGCGCTGTTCTTCTCGATCCGCACCATGGAGCGCGCGGTCAACAGCCTGCGCGAGAATTGCGTCGTCGGCATCACCGCCAACGAGGAGCACACCCGCAACATGGTGCTGAACTCGCTCGGCATCGTCACGGTGCTGAAGCCGCTGCTCGGCTACAAGCAATGCGCCGAGATCGCGCGCGAAGGCTACAAGACCGGCAAGTCGCTGCACCAGATCGTCGTGACCGAACGCAAGCTGCTGACGCAGGAGAAGTGGGACGAGATGTTCTCGTTCGAGCGGCTGATCAACCCGGATTTGATCGGGTAGGCGGTCGCTGTCATTCCGGGGCGCGCGAAGCGCGAGCCCGGAATCCATTTCGCCACGCGTGCTGACGCCCGATGGATTCTCTGATGCGCAATCGCGCATCATAGCTGGACGCTCCGCCTCGTCCCGGAATGACGGGTGAGGAATTCCGCTGCTTGGAATTGCGGCAATGGCCTCCGCTGCGGCGCCAAAACGCAATACTTGACAGTGGAAAGATTGCCTTGTTGGTATGGCTCCCAACTTCAATTTGACCGGCTGAGAGGATCGTACCGCAATGTCCATGCCTGCCTTGTTCAAGGGGCGCCTGTCGATCCCCGTGATCGGCTCGCCGCTCTTCATCATCTCGGTGCCCGATCTCGTGATCGCGCAGTGCAAGGCGGGTGTGGTCGGCTCGTTTCCGGCGCTGAATGCGCGGCCGCCGGAGCTGCTGGACGAATGGCTGGCGCGGATCACCGAAGAGCTCGCGGCCTATGACCGCGCTAATCCCGACAGGCCGTCGGCGCCGTTCGCGGTCAACCAGATCGTGCACAAGTCGAACAACCGGCTCGACCACGACATGCAGCTCTGCGCCAAGTACAAGGTGCCGATGATCATCTCCTCGCTCGGCGCCCGCGAGGAGCTGAACCAGGCCGTGCACGGCTGGGGCGGCATCGTCTTCCACGATGTGATCAACCAGAAATTCGCGCACAAGGCGATCGAGAAGGGCGCCGACGGCCTGATCCTGGTCGCGGCCGGCGCCGGCGGCCATGCCGGCACCATCTCGCCGCTGGCCTTCGTGGCCGAGACACGAAAATGGTTCGACGGTCCGATCGCGCTGTCGGGTGCGATCGGCAACGGCAAGGCGATCCGCGCCGCGCGCATCCTGGGGGCCGACTTCGCCTATATCGGTTCGGCCTTCATCGCGACCAAGGAGGCCAATGCGGTCGAGAAGTACAAGGAGATGATCGCGGGCTCGAGCGCCGACGACATCGTCTATTCCAATCTCTTCACCGGCGTGCACGGCAATTATCTGAAGCCCTCGATCCTGGCGGCGGGCATGGACCCCGAAAATCTGCCGACGTCCGATCCCTCCAAGATGAACTTCGGCACCGACGCCTCCGGCGAGCGCGCCAAGCCGAAGGCCTGGAAGGAGATCTGGGGAAGCGGCCAGGGCATCGGCAGCATCGACAAGGTCGTGCCGGCGGCCGAGCTGATCGCGCGCTTCAAGAAGGAATACGACGAAGCGATCGATCCGCCGTTGTGATCGCACCCAGATCGAGTGCTGCATGCCCCCCATTTACCGCGTCGACGGCAACGACGTCGTCACCAGCCCCGATGCAGCCGGCCCCTGGGACCGGCGCATGCAGCACGGCTCGGCACCGGCATCGCTGGTGACATGGGCGGCTGAGCGCATCCCTGCGGCGGTGCCGATGGATGTCGCGCGCGTGACCATCGATCTGATGCGCCCGGTACCGGTGGCGCCGCTCACGATCGCCACCGAAATCTTGCGCGAGGGCCGCAAGATCCAGCTCTGCGGGATCAAGCTGCTCGCCGACGGCGTGCAGGTGGTCGGCGCCACCGTGCTCAAGATCAGGCGCCAGGCGCTGACGCTGCCCGACGAGGTCGAGGAACTTCCGGTCACGTTGCCGTCGCCGGAGGATTCATTGGTCGAGGACGGTCACGCCGCCAACAGCCCGTTCGTGCGATCGGTCTCGATGCGCGCCGCGCGCGGCCGCTTCGGCCAGGCCGGCGCCGGCGCGATCTGGTTTCGTGTCGACCATCCGCTGATCGAAGGCGAGGCCGTCTCGCAGGCGATGCGCGCCGTGGTCGCCGCCGATTTCTCCAACGGCACCGCCTCGACGCTCGACTTCCGTGCCTGGACCTACATCAACGCCGACCTCACCGTGAGCTTTGCACGCCAGCCGGTCGGCGAGTGGATCCTGCTCGACGGCGATTCCTGGATCGGCCCCGACGGCGCGGGCCTTGCGATGTCACGCCTCGCCGACCGCCAAGGCTATTTCGGCCGCGCGGTGCAGAGCCTCGTGATCGAGAAGCGGTGAGAGGCGCTATGTGCGATCAGCCGGGCGATGACACCGATCGTGTGAGAGCTCTCTCGCGTATCGCGGGATTGAACGGCAGACTTCCGCCGCCGCGGAAGGGATGCAAGGTCGTGTTCGACCAGGGCATCCTGCCAGTTCACACACCGTAGAAGATCTTGATCCCCCACAGCACCACGATGATGGCCGTGATCAACGTGATCGCGGCGACTGCACTTTCCAGGGAAGCGACTCTCATTTCACTCTCCGCTTCCCAGCCCCGTCAGCGGTCTAGTTGATTCCCTGATTCGCCGGCAATTGCGCGGGCATCGCCGTCGCAGACTCCGTTGCGGGCTGTGGTGCCGAAGCAACAACGACACCGTAGAATTCCGGAGTATTTACCCCACCATCCGGTCTCGCCCGCTCCAAAAGCCCGCGCGCAGCGCCTTCTTGTCGACCTTGCCGACGCCGGTCATCGGCAATTGCTTGACGAACTGGATCTGCTTGGGCGCATGCGCCGAGCCCTTCCGCGTCTTCACCAGGTTGATCAGCTCGTCCGGATCGGGGTTCGTCCCTTCGCGCGGGACGACGATGGCGGTGACGGCTTCGCCCCATTTCTCGTCGGGAATGCCGACGACCGCGACCATCGCCACGTCCGCGTGCTGCGACAGCACGTCCTCGACCTCGCGGGGGAAGATGTTGAAGCCGCCTGTGACGATCATGTCCTTCTTGCGGTCGAGGATGAACATGTAGCCGCGCTCGTCCTGACGCGCGATGTCGCCGGTGTGGACCCAGCCGTTCTTCAGCGTCTCGGCGGTGATATCGGGCCGCTTCCAGTACTCCGCCATCACATGCGGCGCGCGCACGCAGATCTCGCCGGCCTCGCCCGTCTTCACCTCCTGGTCGTTGTCGTCGAGGATCTTGACCTCGCAGGCCGCGATCGGGAAGCCGCAGGACAGTAACAGCTCCGGCCGCTGGGGATCGTGGTCGGCCTTGCGCAGCACCGAGACGGGATAGCATTCGGTCTGCCCGTAGAGCTGCGAGAACACAGGGCCGATGCGTTCGATGCCCTCCAGCAGTCGGCTCGGCGACATCGCGGAGGCGCCATAGAGCACGAGCTCGAGCGAGGAGAGGTCGGTCTTGCCGAGCGCGGGCTGATCGAGCAGCACATAGATCATGGTCGGAACGAACAGCGTGAAGTTGATGCGCTCGCGTGCGATCGTTGACAGCACGGCTTCGGGATCGAAGCCTTTCAGCATGTGCACGGTGCCGCCGCGCATCAGGGTCGGCAGCACCTTCGTGCCCGCGACATGGCTGATCGGCGCGACCGTGAGGTAGCGCGCAGCCTCGGGAATCTCGAAGTCGGCCAGGATCGCGCCGGCGGCGCCGGCATTTTCGCGGTGATAGCGCAGCGCGCCCTTGGATTTTCCGGTGGTGCCGCCGGTGTAGTTCAGTGTGGCGAGATCGTCGGAGCCGGCGAGGCACTGTGCGCTGGCGTGCCCCGCACTCTCGACCGCCGCCAGCAGATCGACGCCGTAGCCGGCCGGTCCCATGTTGAAGACCGCCTTGAGCCGGCCGGCCTTCGCGGCGAGCTCGCCGCCGCGGTCGCGGAAGGCGGCCGCATCCACCACCAGCATCTCGGCTTCGGAATCCTCGAGCTGAAACAGCTGGCCTCCAGCGAGCCCAGAGGGTGGAGCCAGGTGATGCAGAGGCGGGCCAATTGGGCGGCGACGCCGGCGCACCAGCTGTCGGCGCGGTTCGCGGTGAGGAAGGCTACGCGGGCGCCGGGCTCCAAGCCGAGCCGCATGAACACGCCCTGGATCCGTCCGATCAGGTCGATGGCACCCCGATAGCTCAGCGATCCCTCGGGCCAGGCGAAAGCAATGCGGTCGGGATAGCGCGACAGCGCCCGTAGCGTCTGCGCACAAGCCGGGGATGATGCGTGGAGCGGATCAGGCATATGTTTCCTCGTTGCTTTGTCACCGGCTTATGGCGTGCCAATGTTGCTGACGACGTTAGCACAGAGACTGCGGGAGGAAACCACAGAGCCCGCGCGAGGGAGGGCATGCATGCCATCAGATCGACTGCAACGCTTCCGCGATCGTCTTGCTCTGCCGCTGATCGCGGCGCCGATGTTTCTGGTATCGGGCGTCGAGCTCATGGTTGCAGCCTGCCGCAACGGGGTGATCGGCAGCTTTCCCACCGCGAATTGCCGTGGCGCGGAACAGCTCGATGAATGGCTGACCGAAATCAAGCTGCGGCTGCGGCAGCATGAAGATCAAACCGGGCGAAAGGCAGCGCCACTTTGCCCGAACTTGATCGTCCACCGCTCCAATGCGCGGCTGGAGCAGGATCTCGCCGTGCTGCTGCGGCACAAGCCGGAGATCGTCATTACGTCGGTCGGCTCGCCGGCGCCAGTCTTGAAGCTGCTGCACGACGCCGGCGCGCTGGTGCTGGCGGACGTGGCCTCGATCCGCCATGCCGAACGCGCCGCGGAAGCGGGGGCGGACGGGCTGGTCCTGCTCACTGCCGGTGCTGGCGGCCAGACCGGCTGGCTCAACCCGTTCGCCTTCGTCCGTGCGGTGCGCGCATTCTACGACGGCATCATCGTGCTCGCGGGCGGAATTAGCGACGGTCGCGCGCTGCGTGCCGCCGAAGTGCTCGGCTGCGATCTCGCCTATATGGGCACGAAGTTCATCGCGACGCGTGAGAGCATGGCGGACGAGCGTCACAAGCAGATGCTGGTCGAGAGCAGCGCCGACGACATCTTGCTCACCACCGCGTTCACGGGCTTGCAGACCAGCATGCTGAGGCCATCGATCGCGGCCGCCGGGCTCGATCCCGACAATCTGCCGGCGCGCGGCGCGATCAATATCACTGAGGATATCGACGTCGCCGCCCGCGACAGCCGCCCCAAGCGCTGGCGCGATATCTGGAGCGGCGGGCATTCGACCTCGGGTGTCACCGATGTGCTCGCGGTCGAGGATCTCGTTGCGCAGACCATCGCCGAATATCGGGAAGCGGGTGGGCGGTAGCGTCGTCGCCTCTCCCACAGGGGATCGGGCAGGGTTAATCCCGCATGCCTCCGGCCCATCCCACTTAACGGCGGATTAACCATCGCCAGCCAAGAATCCCTCTTGTGGCCGCCAATCAGGACGAGAGGGACAGGCGATGGACTTCAATTATCTCAACGGCAAAACGGCTGCGACCCTGGACGAGATCCGCGTCCGCGTCGCCCATGCGCTGGCCCGCCACCCGCTGTGTCGCAACGTCCGGTTTGACATCGTCAGCGTCCCCCGGACCCGCCGCGGCGGCAATTGGACGGTGACGCTGCAATCGGTCGAGCCGCGCGCGGTCTGGGAAGCCTCGGAGATCGTCGCCGACATCCAGGATGCCTATGACCTTGCGGCAGCAGCCTGATTTCGTTGGGGGGGGGGTCTGGGCGATGTCGCCTTAGTCCGCGCGATTGCCGCCGCAATGGCACGGTTCAGCCTTAATTATCGCCCAGTTTCCGGGCAGTGATCACGTGGACTTGAAGTCGGACGCGGAGAGACGTTTGTCCAAAGCCATCACCATCGTCGCGCTGACCTGTTTCCTCGTCCTCGGCGCCGCCACCACCGCGATCCTCGGCCGCGACAGCGTTCCCAGCGTCAGCGCCGCGATGATCGCCGAGACGCCCCCGGCCAAGCCGCTCGCAACCAACCGCGCCGCCAAGGCCGACCGTCTGGTTCCGACGCTCGCGCTGGCCTCGGCCGCGATCGAGCCGGTCCAGGTTGCCGCCGACAAGCTGGCGCAGGCACCGGTCCTGACCGAGCCGCTGCGTCAGGCCTTCGCCGCCGCCACGCCATCCGATTTCCCGATGCCGAAGCCGAGCGCGCACGAGGCGCCCACCGCGACCGAGGTTCCGGCCATCGAAGTTCCGGCCAAGCCGAAAGTCGTCGCCAAGCCGCAGCCGCAAAAATCCTATTCGCTGCTGTCCGACGTGCAGATCGCGGGCATCAGGGATCGCCTGAAACTCTCCTCGTCCCAGGAATATTACTGGCCCTCGGTCGAGACCGCGCTGCGCAACGTCGCCCGCAAGATCCAGGCGAACAGGCTGTCGAATCCGAATGCACCGCCCAGCGCACAGATCGATCCGAATTGCGACGAGGTGCAGCAGCTGAAGTCGGCCGCGATGCCGCTGTTGTTCCAGCTTCGCGACGACCAGAAGGAAGAAGTGCGCAAGCTCGCTCGCCTCATCGGGCTTGAGAAGGTCGCGCAGCAGATCTGACGCACGCGGTTCCTCGTCGAGGAGCCGCGCTTATCAGGAACATCTGGCAATCCCCACGCGTTGCCCGCTCCGAAAGAGGGAGTGGACAAATGCGCGCCTCGACAGCCTATTTTGTCGGTGCCGGAACCATCGTCGCGGCCATCGCCATTGGTCTCGGTGGCGGCATCGTTGCCGGCAACATCATGAATCCGGTTGCGTCAAAACAGGGGCCGGACACCAGCAAGATGGCGCAGCGCGCGGCAACTCCCACGCCGGCCAGCACCAACGCTCCCTCCGAGCGTGTGAACTATCTCACCGGCTCACAAGCCTTTGGCGCGATGATCGCCGCGCCCGCACAGGCCGAAGCAAAGCCTGAACCCGTAAAACCCGACACGCCAACCACGCAGGCGAATGTCGCACCGGCGCCGCAACCCTCGCAAGCCGCTGCAGTCGAGCCGCCGAAGCCCGCCGCTGCGCCACAGGCCGCAAGGCCTGCCGAGCAGCAGGCCTCGACCGAGCCGTCGTCCTTACCGAATAACGCCTATGCCAAGGCAAGGGATTCCGATGTGAAGCGCGCCGCGTCCGAACGGCGCCGAGCCGAGCGTCGCGAGCGCTGGGCCGAGCGCCGCTATTATTACGAGTCCCGCGAGCCGCGCGGCCTGCGCGACCGCACCGATTGGGATGACGTCGCGCGCAACATCCGCGAGGATTCCGATGCGCGCGATTACGCGGGGCGGTCGCGCAGCGGCTTCCCGCAGATCAGGCTGTTCGGGCCTGACGACGATTAGCATCTGACACGGGGATCAAGCGGAGCGGTCGCGCCAGCGACCGTCACGTCATTCCGGCGCGCCGCAATCCCTCGAGATAGTGCGTACGATCCTCTTCCCGCAGCATCGGCAGCTCGCGCGTGATCCAGGCCAGCGAGACCTCGGGCTGGGTGCGGCGCAGGCCTTCCAGGGCGGATGCCGCGAGGGCGGGATCGCCGAGCATGCCGGCGGCGGCCGTCAGCACGCGGTGGGCGCCGACGAAATCCCCGCGCTGGCGCATCGATTCCCGAGCCATCTGCACGGCGCCCGCGTAGTCGCGGCCGACGAACCGGGCATAGGCCGCAACCCCGCAATAGATCGCCGCGAGCGGGTCGCGCGGGCTCAGCCGCAGCGCGCGGCGGGCGGCGGCATCGCCGTCCTGCCAACGTCCGGCATAGCACAGCGTCACGCCGTGGAAGGCATGCGCCATCGCGAAATTCGGATTGAGCCGCAAGGCCAGCTCGAATTCAGCCAGCGCGTCGTCGAAGCGGCGGCGGAACAGGTAGGTGTAAGCAAGGCCGTGATGGGCCCAGGCATCCTCGCGGTCGGCCTCCACCGCCGCGAGCGCCGCACGCTCGGCGACCGGCATGGTGGCAGCCATGTCGGCCCAGCCCATATGCGCGCCGAAGATATGGCTGGTGGCGAGCAGGCCGAGCGCCTTGCCATAGGCGGGATCGACCGCGACCGCTTCTTCCAGCAACTTCTGCGCGGCGGCATTGTCCTCGCGGGTGATGCGCCAATAATGCGACAACGCGCGCATCACGAGGTCCCATGCATCCAGGCTGCCCGGCGGCTTCTGCTGGGCCCGGAAGCTTTCGGCAGCATAGAGCTGCGGCTCGATGGCGGCGACGATCGCTTCCGTGATCTCGTCCTGCACGGCGAAGATGTCGGCGAGCTCGCGGTCGTAGCGTTCGGCCCAGAGATGGCTGCCGGTCGAGACGTCGTTGAGCTGGGCCGAGATGCGCACCCGTTCGCCGCTCCGCCGCACGCTGCCCTCGACAACGTAGCGCACCCCGAGCTCCCGCGCGACCTCGTGGATGTGCACGGCGCGGCCCTTGTAGACGAAGGAGGAGTTGCGCGCGATGACGAAGAACCAGCGCAGCTTCGACAGCGCCGTGATGATGTCCTCGCTGATACCGTCGGAGAAATAATCCTGCTGGACCTCGCCGCTCATATTGGTGAAGGGCAGCACAGCGATCGCGGGCCGCTCCGGCAGAGCGAAGGTGGCCTGGGACGGGGCGATCCGGACCGGCTCCGGCGCGACCGCGCCGATTTGCGTCTGGACGTCGCCGACGAAGCGAAAACCCTTGCGGGTGATGGTGCGGATCAGCGACTGGCTCGCGCCATCGTCGCCGATCGCCTTGCGCGCCGCGTTGATCCGGCTGGTCAGGGTGGATTCGGAGACGCTGCGCCCGTGCCAGATCTTGTCGATCAGCTCGTCCTTGCTGACGACCCGGTCGCGGTTCTGCATGAGGTGGACGACGAGGTCGAAAACCTGCGGCTCCACGGCAATGGGAACCTGCTCGCGGCTCAGCTCGCGCCGGTCGGTATCGAGAAGGTGGTCCCGGAACAGAAACTGCACGTCGAAAACTCGGGCCTCATTGCGAAATCGGGCAAACAAACAAAATGAAATTTGGGTCGAAAGATCGTGTGTCTGCCGAAGGGGGCGTTTGGTTCATCGCAATCGCGTGATGGCAGCCATGTGGTTTTCCGAGGGGAATACATCCGCAGCTAGAATGTTGCGGTGTAAATCTGGCGACGAGATCAGGCGCCCCTCCAGCACCGTCATCCTGGAGCGCGGGAGCGTAGCGCAGGCCCCCTCAGCGACAACGGCTTCGCCATTGCGCGGGAATGCCGTTTTAGTGTCGCGCACAACGGGGAATGCCCTTTGCCGATCTGCCCTGCGTACGTAAGGTACACCGACAGAAAACACCAACCCAGAAGAAGTGTCCATGCCTGCTTTCCCCGCCGCCACCACTGTGCTCGACTCCCTGCTGTTTCGCGACGCCTTTGGTACGCCTGAGATGCGCGAGGTGTTCTCGGACGTCGCGACGGTCGCACGCTATGCCGAGGTCGAGGTGGCGCTGGCGAAGGCGGAGGCGAAGTGCGGTGTGATCCCACACGAGGCGGCCGCAGCGATCGCGGCGCGGACCGACATCGGCGCGCTCGACTTCGATCTGCTCAGGCAGGAGACCGATGTCGTCGGCTACCCGATCCTGCCTTTGGTGCATCAAATGGTGAAGCAATGCGGCGAGGCGGGCCGCTACGTGCATTGGGGCGCCACCACGCAGGACATTATGGACACCGCCGTGGTGCTGCAACTGCGCGCCGCGCTCGAGATCGTCGAACGTGACATCGCCGAGCTGCGCAAGATCCTCGCCGATCTGTCGAAGCGCCATCGCGACACGGCGATGGCGGGCCGCACCCATCTGCAACAGGCGCTGCCGGTGACCTTCGGCTACAAGAGCGCGATCTGGCTCGCGATGTTCGACCGCCACGCCGAGCGGCTGGCGCAGCTGAAGCCGCGCGTGCTGGTCGGTCAGTTCGCCGGCGCGGCCGGTACGCTGGCGTCGCTCGGCGACAGGGGGTTCGAGGTGCAGGAGGCGCTCTGCAACGAGCTGAAGCTCGGCGTTCCCGCCTCGACCTGGCACGTAGCGCGCGACGGCTTCGCCGAAGCCGTGAACTTCCTTGCTCTCGTCACCGGCTCTCTCGGCAAGATCGCGCTCGACATCATGATCATGGCCTCGACCGAATTCGCCGAGGTCTACGAGCCCTTCGTCAAGGGGCGCGGCGCCTCCTCGACCATGCCGCAGAAGCGCAACCCGATCTCCTCGGAATTGATGCTTGCGGCCTCCAAGGCGGTGCGCCAGCACGCCGGCCTGATGCTCGACGCCATGGTGCAGGATTTCGAGCGTGCCACCGGCCCCTGGCACGCGGAATGGATGGCGATTCCCGAAAGCTTCGTGCTGGCCGCCGGCGCGCTGCACCAGGCGAAGTTCGCGCTCGCGGGCCTCATCGTAGACGAGGCGAAGATGAACGACAATCTCGCCATCAGCCGCGGCCTGATTGTGGCCGAAGCGGTCATGATGGGCCTCGCCCCGCAGATCGGCCGGCAGGAGGCGCACGACGTCGTCTATGACGCCTGCCGTCAGGCCAACGAGAAGGGAATGACCCTTGCTGACGCGCTATCCGCAGATTCACGGATATCGAGCCACATCGATCGTGCCACAATCGAGGCGCTCACTTCACCGAAAAATTACCTCGGCCTTGCGCCCGCCATGGTCGACCGGGTGCTGGCATCGGCAACGCGTTGAAAACCAAAATGCGTGAAACTGCGTATCTTTCCAAGGGCGCATGACGCTCGCATACTTGTGCCCCGCGATGCTAGACTTAAATTGTGTGAGCGACTTTCGGCAGAGGGCCCGGCATGACTGATCAACGCAATCCTTCCACTCCCATCGATCCGGCGAAGCTCGACCGACTGGCCGAGGTGGCGGTGAATGTGGGCCTGGGCTTGCGGCCGGGACAGGATCTGCTTCTGACGGCGCCCGCGATCGCGCTGCCGCTGGTGCGGCGGATCGCCGTGCATGCCTACAAGGCCGGCGCCGGCCTCGTGACGCCGATCCTGTCGGACGAGGAGATGACGCTGGCGCGCTACCGCCACGGCCACGACAACAGTTTCGATCGTGCCGCCGGCTGGCTCTACGAGGGCATGGCCAAGGCGTTCTCCGACAACACTGCACGGCTTGCCATCGTCGGCGACAACCCGATGTTGCTGTCCGGCGAGGATCCTTCCAAGGTGGCGCGCGCCAGC
Source organism: Bradyrhizobium sp. NBAIM03 (assembly GCF_020194055.1). Classification (NCBI taxonomy): domain Bacteria; kingdom Pseudomonadati; phylum Pseudomonadota; class Alphaproteobacteria; order Hyphomicrobiales; family Nitrobacteraceae; genus Bradyrhizobium; species Bradyrhizobium sp. NBAIM03. Next base: position 107,464 of record NZ_JADYVS010000005.1, read on the forward strand.
AAGGCCAATTCGATGGCCTATCAGCCTGCGCTGGAGAAGATCGTCAATTTCGACACCAACTGGAATATCATCGCCTATCCGAGCGCGTCCTGGGCGAAGCTGGTGTTCCCGAACGATCCCGAGGACGTTGCGGTCGGCAAGCTCGCAGACGCGATTTTCGCCGCGTCCCGTGTCGATCGCGAGGACGCGATCAGCAATTGGGCGAGCCACAATGCGGTGCTGCGCGAGCGCACCAACTGGCTCAACGGCCAGCGTTTCCGCGCGCTTCAGTACTCGGGTCCCGGCACCGATCTCACCATCGGCCTTGCCGACGGCCACGAATGGGAAGGCGGCGCCTCGCTGTCCAAGAACGGCATCAGCTGCAACGCCAATATCCCGACCGAAGAGGTCTTCACCACGCCGCATTGCCGCCGCGTCTACGGCCACGTCGTGAGCTCGAAGCCGCTGTCCTATCAGGGCACGCTGATCGACAACATCGCGGTGCGGTTCGAGGACGGCAAGATCGTCGACGCCAAGGCCTCGCGCGGCGCCGAGGTGCTGAACAAGGTGCTCGATACCGACGAGGGCGCGCGGCGCCTCGGCGAGGTGGCCTTGGTGCCGCATTCCTCGCCGATCTCGCAGAGCGGGCTGTTGTTCTACAACACGCTTTTCGACGAGAACGCGGCCTCGCACATCGCGCTCGGCCAGTGCTATTCGAAATGCTTCGTCAACGGTGCCCAGCTCACGCCGCAGCAGATCGCGGCGCAAGGCGGCAACCAGAGCCTGATCCATATTGATTGGATGATCGGCTCGGCCGAGACCGACATTGACGGCATCTTGGCCGACGGCAGCAAGGTGCCCGTCTTCCGCAAGGGCGAATGGGCGAAGTCGTAATCTAGATTTTGGTCCAATAGGCAGTCCAGGACGTGGTCAACCTCTCCCCGCTGGGGAGAGGTGAACGTCCTCGCGTCAGTCTTCCCCCTCACGCCGCCGCGTTGCGCAGGGTCGGGCTGTTGTCGATGCTGAAGCGGTTGAACAGCGTCGTGAACGGGCTGCCGTCGGTGGCCCGCACGATCGCGTCGGACGCCGCCACCGCCTCGTAGAGCGCGCCAATCGGATCGTCCGCGTCCGCCAGCGCGAGCGCGCCGCGGATCTGTTCGCGGGCCTCGCTGACGTCATCCTCGTCTTGGAGCCTTGCCTCCAGCGCATCCGCCGCGCGGCGCATCTCTGCAAGGTCGCCGCCCCCGGAGAATTTGAGGATGTCGCGCCAGTAGGGACGGGCAACGACAAGCTGGATCAATGCATCGAAACTTTCCGCAATGATGCCCGCGCGGCCCTCTGACGAGACATAGAGCACATTCTGCGACGGCAGCAGCACGAACGCGCTGCCGGAGCTGTCACTGCCGATGTGCCGCGGGCTTTCGACGCCGTCGATGGTGAACCAGGGCTCCTCGTCCGGTGCGAAGGAGACGTCGAGACTGCGGAGCCTGGCGACGACCTCGCTGTTGGCTGTCAGCATCTCCGGCGTGAGGGGCATCGGTGCGGCTCCTTCCCAAGACTTCGCGCACTTTGTCGCACCCCGGACAAGCTAGGTTCATATGTGCGAATTCGCAGAGGAAATCGTGACGTTAACCGTATCGCACCCGCAACTCGAGGCTGATTGTCGAGTGCCATGTAAGAAAGAATTAAAAGCAGCCTACTAGCGTCCCAACTTCTTTCGAAGCAATCCGGGCCGAGACCCGGCCATTCATATTTAAATCTTCTGGGGAAGCAGATGTCGCGCACATTGATTGAAATCGGTAGTTGCAATGTGGACCTCGAGCTGCGGCCGATCGAGCCGTCCTGGATCATCGAGGGCAATCCGGTATCCCGCTCCCGGGTGCTGTCGACCAGCGCCGATGGCACCGCGCAGACAATCATCTGGCACTGCACCGAAGGCCGCTTCAACTGGTACTACGACATCGACGAGACGATCATGATCATGGAAGGATCGATCGTGCTCGAGAGCGACGGCATGCCGCCCAAGCGCTACGGCCCCGGCGACGTCATTTTCTTCCGCGACGGCGCGCATGCCAAATGGCATGTCGAAGGCCACGTCAAGAAGATCGCCTTCTGCCGCAAGACCAATCCGGTGATGATCGGTTTCCTGATCCGCGTCATCAACAAGCTGAAGAAGATGTTCGCCTCCACCGGCGAGCGCCGTCCGGCCTCGCTGATGGGCGCCGGCTAAGCGGACACCAGGGTTTCAAGGACGCTTCCCAGCGGCCACGACGAAGAGGGGTCGGGATCAAGGTCCCGGCCCCTCTTTTCATCATGACGGCAGCTCGAGCCGGTAGACGTCGATCGCGGTCTGCGAGAACAACGCCGTCTTGTCGGCCTCGCTCAGCTTTGAGGTGATACGCTTGAAGGCGTTGAAGATCACCTGGTAGCTGCACTGGCCCTTGTCCGGGGGGAAATTGCTTTCGAACATCGCGCGCTTCGGGCCGAACGCCTCGATGCAGGTCTCGACATAGGGCCGCCAGGCCGCGGCAAGCTCCTCGGATGTCGGCGGCCTCTCGCGCAAATGGAAGTCGTAGCCAAGCAGGCACATCGCGAGACCACCGAGCTTCACCACCACATTTTCGCATGTCGCGATCTCCCGGATCGAGGCGCGCCATTGCGCAAACACCTCCTCGCGCCGGCCCGCGAAGCGGCCGGTTCCGACCGGGCCGCCGCAATGGTCGAGCACAATCCTGGTGTCGGGGAAGGCGCGCGCCAGTGCCGTGAGCTCACCGATTTGCGGGTGGAACAGCCAGGCATCGAAGCTGAGTTTGAGGGGCGCGAGGCAGGCAAAGCCTTTGCGGAAGGTCGGATCCTGCAACAATCCCTTCGGTCTGTTCGCATACATGCCGGCGACGACAGGATCTTCGTCCCAGGCCGATGAATGCCTGATGCCGCGAAAGCGGCCGTTGCCAGCGGCGATCTCGGCTTCCAGCACGCCCTTTGCGGCGTCGCCGAGCAGCAGATTGGCATGGCTCACGATGCCGGCGCAGATCGCGGCCTTGCCGTAGCCACCGCTTGCACTCATGGCGGCGACGCCGTTGGCGAACTCGACCTCGCCCACGGGCCGGAACGCCTCGGGTCCATGCGCGCGGTACATCGAACGGCAGTCGACATAGACGGTGGCGATGACGTTGTGACCGGAGGCGATGTCGGCGGCCATCTCCTCGATCAGATAGCGGTGCCCGCGATTCCACAGATGGTGATGGGGATCGACGATCGGCCGCAAGGGATCGATGGTCTCCTCCCGATGCAGCGCGAGCCAGTCCTCACGCGGATCGACGAACAGCCCGCTCGTGTTGGCGGGCACACCGCTTGCTGCCATCGGTCTTCGCTCCCTGATGTTTTGTGTCGGGAGCCTAGCACCTCATTTCCGCATGCAGCAGCGCGCCTTGCGCAACCGCACCCATCATCACGAGCAATGCGGTATGCTCGTCAGCCCGTCCGCCGTCTTGCTCTTACTTCGACCATCAGCCGCCAGTCCACTGCCGTGGCCGGCTTGACCTCCCCACGCCAACGGAAGGAGTCCCCGGTAATCTCAGTAAAGCTCCAGCGCGTCAGCTCGCCGGATTCGGTCGTGCCTTCCTGCACGATGTCCTCGCCGCGGGGACGGCCGATCTGCTGCCGGAACACGCGGCGGCCCGGATCGAACCAGGAAATCCGCCACGCATCCATGGCCGGATCGTAGACGCGCAGCGTGGTGCCGTACCAATTGCCGGCGATCGGAAAGGCTGCGCTGCCCGCTGGCCGGGGAATGATCCAGACGTCCTGCACCGCACGGCCTTCCAGCACCCAGCCGAAATGGATTTCGCCCGGCGCGGTGTGGCTTCTGCCGTCCGGTCCAAAGGCGGCGATCTCAGCGTCCCAGTCGCCGACGAAACGGCCGTAGAGCTGAAGCGCGGCCGCGTGCTCGGGATGCGGTGCGCTGGCGTGAAGAAGTCTCGCAAAGTCGTTCATGTTGCTCTCCTGCTGCGGAGGATTCAGCACGGATGAGCCGCGGGCGACTTGGAGAAAATTGCCGTCGGTCGTCAGGTCTTGCGCAGCGACAGATGTCTCATGGGACGATCGGCCTCCGCCTGCGTCGACCGATTGCTCGAGCTCTCAGCACGCCAGATGGCGACAACGGCGACAATGACGAGACTCGCGCCCACGAGCATCATGCGAGAGAACGGCTCTGCGAGCACGAGGGTGCCGAGCAGCACCGCGATGACCGGATTGACGAATGTGTAGGTCGAGACCAGGGAGGTCGAGACATTCTCGAGCAGCCAATTGTAGGCGGCGAAGCCGATGACGCTGCCGGAGACGATCAGCCAAAGAGCTGCTGCAACGGACGTCATTGAGACCTCGCTCGGTCTAAAACTCTCCAGCTCGCCCGTCAGCCAGCTGATCGCGAACAACACGGCGCCCCCGATCGACAGTTGCATGCCAGACAGCGCGATCGCGGATGCTTGATGCGACATGCTGCGCGACAGCACGGTGCCGATCGACCACGACAGCGCCGCCGCGAGCAGCCAGACGATCGGAAGCATGCTGATGCCGGCCTGCTCGGCATTTTGCCATGCCACGAGCCCGACGCCCACGAAGCCGGGGATGAGCGCGAGCAGCGCGATCGGCCGCGGGCGCTGATCGCCCGGAAAGAGCGTGTCCGCCAGAAGGATCCAGAACGGAATCGTGGCGAGCACGATGGCGGCCACGCCGGACGGAACCGATTGTTGTGCGAAGGCGAGAACGCCGTGGCAGCCGACGAAGAAAAGCAGCCCGCAAAGGCCTGCCTGCAACCATGTCCGGCCCGGGGTATTCGCGACATGCCTGCCGCTGAAGGCGAGCAAGATCATGCCGCCGCATAACGATCGAACTGCCATCAGCAGAAACGGCGGTATCGATTGCAAGCCCAGCGTGATGGCGAAATAGGTGGAACCCCACAGGAGATAGATGGCCGCAAACGAGCCGATGACCAGGAACCGTCTGCTCATGATTGCTCCGACTGAGGTGGGTCTTGGAGCAACCAAGTCGTTGACGGGTGATGCGTTCCGGTTCTGAGTCAGACCCCGTCGAGGATGATCACCGTCGGCTTCGTCGGCAGCGTATCCCGTGACATCCGGAAGGAGCGCTCGACGCGCCGGTCGATCTCGAACTGCTGGCCGATCCGGCGCATGAAGTCGTCGAGCGGGGTGGCGAAGCGGTGCATCGGCAGCACCACCGAGGCGCGCAGCCGCTTGGTGATCTCGGAGATGCCGTCGAGCGTCATGGTATAGGTGCCGTCGATCGGCACCATCACGATGTCGAGCCGTCCGATCTGGGCGAAATGGCTGTCGTCGAGCTTGTGATGGAGGTGGCCGAGATGGCCGATGCAGAGGCCGGCTGCCTCGAAGATGAAGATGGAATTGCCGTCGCGGATCATGTCGCTGCCGGCATCGTCGCCGTAATAGCGGCGGATGTCGGTGGTGACGTTGCGGATGAAGGTGTCGCTGATGCGCTGCGACACGATCGCCGGCTTGCCGTCCTCGCTCCAGCCATGCAGCACGTGGGGAATGCGCTTGTCCGGAAAGAGAGTGTAATGGGTGCTGTGCGCCCGGTTCATGGTGACGACATCGGGCAGTCGCCCGACCTGGTAGGCGCCGCTATAGTCGGTGGCGATGCGCAAGCCGGCGGGCGTGTCGATGAAATAGGTGGAATGGCCGGCATAGGTGATCTCGACCTCGGGCGCAGCTGCAGCCTGCCTGAAGACGACCGGCATGATTCGCGGCGCCGCGTTGGCCATCGCCAGGCATTCGCTGCGCAGTGGCTGCTGGGCCAGGGCAGGGGTCAGGAATGCGCCGAACAGCGCGATAGCCGCCAAAACCAGTCGCCGCATGGATCCGTCCCCGATGACTTCGCGGCGAAGTCTAGCGTGCAATTCGGAGCATCGCCAATGGGGTGCGATCAACAGCGCGTCAGTGTCGCACCTATTGCTCGCGCTTCGGGCTGAACTTCCAGGTGACCGCGACGAGGCCTGCGGTAATCAGGCCGCTGATGAGGCCGGCCAGGGGAAGGGCGAGCAGCAGTGCGGCGGTGGCGGCCCAGCCGATCGAGGAAAAGGCCTCGGCGAAGGTTGCAAGCCGCGAAGACGTCTGACGGCGCCGGAATTGGCTGCGCCTTGCCTGCACCCGGAACCAGAGCTGGATCGCGGTCGCCGAGGCCGCGCTGATGATGATCGCACCCGCGCTGATTGCGGCCTGGGATGGCGAGGCAAAGGCCAGCGCCGCGAGCAGCGGAGCGAAGATTGCGGCAATCGCGATCAGCACCACCTCGATCTTGGCACGGATGATGCCGGACGGCATCAAGGGCGCGGTCGCGACCAAGTCGGGCGCGTCCTCGCCCGAGATCGTCAGCCAGGCGAGCCCGCCGGCGAGCTGTCCGGCCGCCATCACGATGACGGGTGTGATCAGTGTCAGCGCCGCGGAGCTGTCGGCGAAATTACGCCAGAGCAGCAGCGCCGGCGGTACCAGATAGAGCAGCTGCATCAAGGTCTGCGAGATCAGCCATGGATCGCGCCACAGCAGCATGAATTCCTTGCGACGCAGCGCCTGCTGGCGCGATCCGCCGCGGAACGGGCGCTCCTTGGCACGGACGCGGCCGGACGTGGCGTAGGCCGCCGCATCGATCGCGGTGTCGGCAAAGCGGTGCGAGAAGATCGCCATCACGCCGCCGAGCATGACCAGAGCGAGCGCGAGAAGCAGCGCCAGCGCCTCGCTGTCGCCCATCGCTGCCCGCGCCGGCCACCACCAGATGCTGTCGACGTCGGGAGCGTAGGCGGCAACGCTGCCCGAGGTCAGGATGGTGAAGCGCGACAGCGTGCCGTAGGACATGATCGCGGCGACCTGAAGCGCGATCACGAAACCCGCACCGATGATGGCGGCGAGGATCTGTGCGATCAGGCGCGTCCGCGCCGGGCCGATCAACCGGAACAGGAGAATGGTGATGGCGATCGCGATCGCCGCCGCGGACAGGCCCATCGCAATGACGACGCCGAAGGCCGCCAGCCAGCGCGCGCCGCCGCCGATCACCAGAACGTCGATGAAGGGCGTCGAGAACAGCAGCGCCAGCACGGTGACGGTCAGCGCGATCGCGGCGATGCGGACCGAGAACAGATTGGCCAGCCGCGCCGGCGAGGACATGATCAGGTCGAGATCGGCGCGGGCGTAAAATACCCGCGTCACGGATTCGATCGCCTGCGACAGCATCAAGGTCCAGGCGAGAAAGATCGTCGCCGAAATCACGATCAGAGAGGATTTGTCGAGCGGCAGCTGCAGGTCGGCGAAACGGCCGATCACCGCCCAGGCCGGCAGGTGGAGCAGCGCGGCGAAGCACAAGAGGCCGATCATTGCCGCGCGCGCCCGTTTGCGCCGCCCGCCCGTCATCATGGCCAGCCATTCGCGCCAGGCGAGCCGCAGCTCGTGGCGGGCAAACCAGGACAGCGCGGTGGCCGAGCTCATGCCGCTTCCTGAAGCGTCACCAGCGCGATGAAGAGGTCTTCCAGGCTGGTGTCGGCATGGCCGTTCTGCTGGCGCAGCTCGGTGAGCGTGCCTTCCGCGACCAGGCGGCCGGAGGCGATCACGCCGATGCGGTCGGCCATGCGCTCGGCGACCTCGAGGATATGCGTGGTCATGATGACGGTGCAGCCGGCGCGGACACGCGCGCTGAGCAGGCCCTTCACATGGCGGGCGGAGACCGCATCGAGCCCCGTCAAGGGTTCATCGAGGATGATGAGGCGGGGATCGTGCACCAGCGCCCCTGCGAGAGCGACCTTCTGGCGCATGCCCTTGGAAAAGCCCTCGCAGCGCTCGTGGCGGTGCGCCTCGAGGCCGAGCGAATCGAGCAGTTCCTCGGCGGCCGGTTGCGAGATCGACGGCGCGATGCCCCAGAGGTCGGCGACGAATTCGAGATATTCGAGCGGGGTGAGCTTGTCGTAGATCATGGGCTCGTCGGAGACCCAGGCCATCACCTGCTTGGCGGCGACGGGGTCTTGGAGCGCATCGATGCCGAAGATCGAGACGGCGCCGGCATCGGGCCTGAGCAGGCCCGCAACCATGCGTAAAGTGGTGGTCTTGCCGGCGCCATTGGGGCCGACCAGCGCGTAGAATTCGCCGGCGTGAATGGTGAGATCGAGGCTGTCGACCGCCAGACGGTCAAAACGCTTCGTTAACCCTCGGACTTCCAGGGCCGAGTTGTCCGGCTTCATGATGGCCACACCATCCGGTTTGCATCGCCCGCGACCATGACCCGAAGATGTTTCGGCACCGTGAATCGCACTGCCGCAAATTCCGCCAACCGGATTGGACTAAAGACAAGGTATCTCGACAAGTCACCGTTTGTTGACAGCGCGCGGGCGTTCAGGCTGAATTGATTCCGGACAAATGGCGCTAACGCGGCGAAACGACTGCGTAGCGACTGGACACAAGATGCGGCAAGGCGGCCTCGAAGATCGCCGGTTGCATCGGGGAGGACGCGCGTCAATGCTGGATTTCGTTCAGCAGCTGGTCAGCGGTGTTGCGCTCGGCTGCGTCTACGGCCTGATCGCGCTCGGCTTCGTGCTCGTCTACAAGGCCACCGAAGTCGTCAATTTCGCCCAGGGCGATCTGATGATGCTGGGCGGTTTCTTCGCCTTCACCTTCATCGGCATGATGGGCCTGAACTACTGGATCGGCTTCGCCGGTGCGGTCGCCGCCATGGCGCTGTTCGGCATGCTGGCCGAGCGCGTGGTGGTGCGGCCGATCCTCGGCTATCCGCAATTCTCCATCATCATGGTCACAATCGGTCTCGGCTATTTCCTGCGTTCGGTCGCCGGCATGATCTGGGGCACCGACGACCTGAAGATCGAGACGCCTTTCAGCCAGGGCGTGCTGCGCATGGGCTCGCTGGTGCTCGCCTACGACAAGCTCTCGGTGATCGCGGCGACGATGATCCTGTGCACGCTGCTCTGGCTGTTCTTCAACAAGACCACGCTCGGTACCGCGATGCGCGCCAGCTCCGAAAATATGCTGGCAGCCTATTACATGGGCATTCCGGTCAAGCGCGTGGTGTCGGTCGTCTGGGCGATCAGCGCTGCGGTCGCGACCTGTGCCGGCGTGCTGCTGGCGCCGATCACCTTCATCCACTCCAATGTCGGCCTCGTGCTCGGCCTGAAGGCGTTTCCCGCCGCCGTGCTCGGCGGCTTCGGCTCGATCCCGGGCGCGGTGGTCGGCGGCGTCCTGATCGGCGTGATCGAGAGCATGGCCGGCTTTTACCTGCCCGAGGGCTGGAAGGACGCCGCGCCTTACATCGTGCTGCTCACCGTGCTGCTGCTGAAGCCCGAGGGCCTGTTCGGCCTCCACGTCCGCAAGAAGGTCTGAACGCCATGCGCTTCCTGTTCAAGACCGACTACGAGGACGACATCAAGCTGTTCCCGCATTCGGGCTACGTCGTCACCTACGGCGTCCTGCTCGCGCTGCTGCTGATCGCGCCCCACGTGCTCTCCAGCTATCTGATGAGCCAGCTCGTCTTCGTCTGCATCTATGCGATCGTCGGCGTGGCACTGCTGATTCTGACCGGCTTCACCGGCCAGGCCTCGCTTGGGCACGCGGCGTTCCTCGCGATCGGCGCCTACACGGCGGCGTACTTGCAGAAGTACAACGTGCCGTTCCCCGTCTACTTCCTCGCGGCGGGGCTGTTGACCGGCATCATCGGCGCGATCGTCGGCTTTCCGGCGCTGCGCCTCACCGGCATCTATCTCGTCATCGCCACCATCTCGTTTGCCCTGATCGTGGAGGAGATCCTGGCGCGGTGGGAAAGCGTTACCCACGGTAACGAGGGCATGCGGGTCAAGACGCTGTCGCTGCTCGGCGTCGCCGTGCCGCGCGACAGCCCGACCTTCTATTACCTCTGCCTTGCCGTGCTGGTGCTGACCATCGTCGGCACGCTCAATCTGCTGCGTTCGCCGACGGGCCGCGCCTTCGTCGCGATCCGCGATTCCGAGACGGCGGCGCGCAGCATGGGCGTCAATGTCGCGCTCTACAAGGTGAAGTCGTTCGCGATCTCGGCCGCGATCACCGGCTTTGCCGGCGTCCTGTTCGCGCACAAGCTCTCCTTCATCTCGCCGGAGATGTTCACGCTTCAGCTCTCGATCGAGTTCATCATCGTGATCCTGATCGGCGGCACCTTCAGCCTGCACGGCGCCGTGCTCGGCGCGATCTTCATCGTGATGATCGACCCGTTCCTCACCTATCTCAAGGACGACATGCCCGGCATCATCGCCGGCATTGCCGCGACATTCGGCGCCGGCGCGGCGACTGCGGGCAATATCGAGGCGAAGGTCGCGGCCTTCGCCTCGCTCAACGGCCTGAAGGGCGCGATCTACGGCATCATCATCGTGCTGTTCGTGCTGTTCGAGCCGCTCGGGCTCTACGGCCGCTGGCTCAAGATCAAGCTCTTCTTCCAGCTGTTCCCTCTCTACAAGCGCGCCACCTTCAAGCGGCAGAAGATCTACGTGAAGTCGGAGCGCAATCGATGAGCTATTTCCGCGCCGAGAACCTGTCGCTGCATTTCGGCGGCCTCAAGGCGGTCGATGCGGTCTCGTTCGCGGTGGAGAAGGGCGAGATCCTCTCGATCATCGGGCCGAACGGAGCCGGCAAGAGCTCGATCTTCAACCTGATCTCGCGGATCTACCGGCCGACCTCGGGCCGTATCTTCTTCGAGGACCAGGACATCACCGAGCAGCCGCCCTACGACATCGCCAAGCTCGGCATCGCCCGTACCTTCCAGAACATCGAGCTGTTCGAGAACGCGACCGTGCTGTCGAACCTTCTGGTCGGCCGCCACCGCCATTCGACCACGCAGCTGTGGCAGGAGCTCTTATTCCTGCCGAGCGTGCGGGCCAACGAAAAGGTTCACCGCCGCCGGGTCGAGCAGGTCATCGAATTCCTCGACCTCGAACCCTATCGCGACAAGCTGATCTCGGGCCTGCCTTACGGCGTGCGCAAGGTGATCGAGCTGGCGCGCGCGCTCTGCTCGGAGCCGAAGCTGATCCTGCTGGACGAGCCGTCCTCGGGTCTCAACGTGGAGGAGACCGGCGACATGTCGTTCTGGATTCGGGACATGAGGACCGAGCTCGGTATCACCGTGCTGATGGTCGAGCACGACATGTCGCTGGTCAACCGGGTCTCCGATCGCGTCATCGCACTGAACTACGGAAGGGTGCTGGCGATGGGCTCGCCCGCTGAAGTGCAGCAGCACCCCGACGTCGTCGCCGCGTATCTGGGAGCCTGACCGATGGATGCCGCTGCGCCCCAGGATATCATCCTCAAGCTCTCCAACATCGAGAGCTATTACGGGCCGATCATGGCGATCCGCGGCATCTCGCTGGAGGTGCCGCGCGGGCGCATCGTCACGCTGCTCGGGGCCAACGGGGCCGGCAAGACCACGGTGCTGAAGACCATCTCCGGCATCCTCGATCCGCAGAAGGGCGCGATCGAGTTCATGGGCAAGCCGATCCAGCGCATGGAGGCCGACCGCATCGTGCGGCTCGGCCTCAGCCACGTGCCCGAGGGGCGCGAGGTGTTCCCGTTCCTCTCGGTGCGCGAGAACCTGATGATGGGTGCCTATCCGCGCAAGGACCGGGACGGCGTCGCGGAAGACATGGATCGCGTCTACGGCTATTTCCCGCGCCTGAAGGAGCGCATCAACCAGCCGGCGGGCCAGCTCTCCGGCGGCGAGCAGCAGATGCTCGCGATCGGGCGCGCGCTGATGAACCGGCCGACGCTGCTCTTGCTCGACGAGCCCTCGCTCGGCCTGTCGCCGCTGCTGGTGAAGGAGATATTCACCATCATCCGCCGGGTCAACGAGGAGCAGGGCATGTCGATCCTGCTGGTCGAGCAGAACGCCAAGGTGGCGCTGGAAACCGCCCATTACGGCTATGTGCTGGAGATCGGCCGTATCGTGATGAACGATACCTGCGACCGCTTGATGCATTCCCAGGACATCCAGGAATTCTACCTTGGCGCCAAGGAAGCCGGCGCGCGCGGCGAGCGGCGCTGGAAAAAGAAGAAGACGTGGCGGTGAGGACGAGCTGGCAGTAAGATGAGCTTGCCCAACGTTGAGCAAAGACCGGCCGGCAAGGCAGGCAGCGGAGGGAAGGCGACAAGGAGGAGAGGTGCATGGCCCGACCGGCGGTGCTGACGGTCGCTGATACGATCGCGAAGAGCTTCTTGCGCGCCGCCGAGACGCGGGGCGACAGGCCGGCGATCCGCGAGAAGAAGTTCGGCATCTGGCAGCCGACGAGCTGGCGAGAATGGCTGGAGATCTCCAAAGAGATCGCCTACGCGCTCCGCGCCGTCGGCTTCATGCCCGGCGAGGTCGCCTCCATCATCGCCAATGCCGTGCCCGAATGGGTTTATGCCGACATGGGCATATTGTGCGCCGGCGGCGTCTCCAGCGGAATCTACCCGACCGATTCTTCGTCCCAGGTCGAGTATCTCGTCAACGACTCCGCCACGAAGGTGATCTTCGCCGAGGACGAGGAGCAGCTCGACAAGATTCTCACCTGCCGCGCGCGATGCCCCAGCTTGCAGAAGATCATCGTGTTCGACATGGAGGGCCTCAGCGGTTTCTCCGACGACATGGTGATGTCGCTGGACGAGTTTCGCGCGCTCGGCCGCAACCACATGGTCGGCCGCGAAGCGCTGTGGCAGGAGACGATCGACAGCCGCAGCGCCGGCGATCTCGCGGTCCTCGTCTATACGTCCGGCACGACCGGCCCGCCGAAAGGCGCGATGCACGCCAATCGCAGCGTCACCCACCAGATGCGGCACGCCAACGACTTCATACCTGCGCGAGAGGACGAGAACCGGCTGGTCTTCCTGCCGCTCTGCCACGTCGCAGAGCGTATCGGCGGCTATTACATCTCGGTCGCGCTCGGCTCGGTGATGAATTTTGCCGAGAGCCCGGAAACCGTGCCTGACAATCTGCGCGAGGTGCAGCCGACCGCCTTTCTGGCGGTGCCGCGCGTCTGGGAAAAATTCTATTCCGCCATCACCATCGCGCTGAAGGATGCAACGCCGCTGCAGCAATGGGTCTATCGCCGTGCCATCGGCATCGGCTACCGCATGGTCGATTGCCGGCTCGAGGGCAGGGCGCCGCCGCTGTCGCTGCGCATCGCCAACCGCATCGCCTACCTGGTCGCGTTCCGCAACATCCGCCGCATGATCGGGCTCGACCGCTGCCGCATCGCGTTCACCGGCGCAGCCCCGATCGCACCGGAGCTGATCCGCTGGTATCTGGCGCTCGGCATCGACATGCACGAGGTCTACGGTCAGACCGAGAATTGCGGGGTCGCAACCATGATGCCCGCGGACAAGATCAAGCTCGGATCGGTCGGCACCGCGGTGCCCTGGGGCGAGGTCGCGCTGTCGCCCGCCGGCGAGATCCTGATCAAGGGCGACTTCCTGTTCATGGGCTATCTGAACCAGCCGGAGAAGACCGCAGAGACGATCGATTCCCGCGGCTGGCTGCACACCGGCGACGTCGGCACCATCGACAATGAGGGCTTCGTTCGCATCACCGACCGGATGAAGGACATCATCATCACCTCGGGCGGCAAGAACATCACGCCGTCCGAGATCGAGAACCAGCTCAAGTTCTCGCCCTACATCTCCGACGCGGTCGTGATCGGCGACAAGCGGCCCTATCTCACCTGCCTCGTGATGATCGACCAGGAGAATGTTGAGAAGTTCGCCCAGGATCACGACATCCCCTTCACCAATTATGCCAGCCTGTGCCGGGCGAGGGAGATCCAGGACCTGATCGGGCGCGAGATCGAGCATGTCAACGGCAATTTTGCCCGCGTCGAGACCATCAAGAGGTTCTACCTGATCGAGCGCCAGCTCACGCCCGAGGACGAGGAGCTGACGCCGACCATGAAGCTGAAGCGCGGCTTCGTGAACAAGCGCTACGCCGCCGAGATCGAGGCGATGTATCGCGAGCGTGCGGTGGCGTGACGAGTCGGTCCATTTCGAGAAAGCGAAGGAGCTGTGGCCCCGCCCTTCGTGCAATACGGGCCTTTAGGAGAGGAGACGTCAATGTCGAAATCGTTCAGCGCATTCGGCCTTGCTGTGGGTGCCGTGGTGCTCACCTGTCTGCCGGCCGCAGCGCAAACCAAGGTCACGAACGAGGGCATCTCGGCAACCGAGATCGTCATCGGCACTCACCAGGACCTGTCAGGCCCGATCAAGGGGTGGGGCGTTCCGGTCGCGAACGGCATGAAGATGGCGGCCGAGGAGATCAATGCGGCCGGCGGAATTCACGGCCGCAAGATCCGGCTGGTCGTCGAGGACAGCGGCTACGATCCGAAGAAGGCCGTGCTGGCGTCGCAAAAGCTGATCGAGCGCGACAAGATCTTCGCGATGGTGGGGCCGATGGGATCACCGACGGTGCTCGCCGCGCAAGACATCCTGTTCGATGCCGGTGTCCTGCAGCTGTTCCCGCTGACGGCGGCCGAATTCACCTTCAAGTTCGATCCGGCCAAGCCGCAGGAGCGTCTGAAGTTCAACAATTTGCTGCCTTATGTCGAGAGCACGCGGGCTGCGGTGAAATACATGATCGAGTGGAAGGGCTTCAAGAAGCCCTGCATCATGCATCAGGACGACGAGTACGGTAAGAACGTGCTCGATGGCTTCAATCAGCAGCTCACTGCCATGAAGGCGCAGCCGGCCTCGATCACGAGCTACAAGCGCGGCGCCTCCGATTTCAGCGCGCAGATCGCCAAGATGAAGTCAGATGGCTGCGACCTCGTCGTGCTCGGCACCGTGCTGCGCGAGACCATCGGGGCGATGACCGAAGCCAAGAAGCTCGGCTGGGACGTCACCTTCCTCGGGGCCACCCCCACGAACGTGATGGAGGTTCCTGCGCTGGGCAAGGACGCCGTCGAGGGTCTCTATGCTGCCAGCGGCTTCGAGATTCCTTATGAGGACACCGCCAAGGGCAAGGTGAAGGATTGGCTCGTCAACTACAAGAAGATGTTCAACGCCGACGCCAACACGCAAGCCATCATCGGCTACAATGCCATGATGACGTTTGCGTTCTACGCCAACAAGGCCGGCAAGGATCTCACCGGGCAGAAGATGCTCGATGCGCTCGAGTCGGGCGAGAAATTCCTCGACATCTTCAACTCGCCGCCCACCAAGTTCTCCAAGACCGACCACCTCGCCAACACCATCACCCAGGTGCAGCAGGTCAAGGGCGGCCGCTGGGTGCTGGTGAAGGACAATCTGATGTTCTGATGCGGGCTCTCTTGCGTCGAGCTCAGTGCACCCTCTCCCCTTGTGGGAGAGGGTGGATCGCCGCGAAGCGGCGAGCCGGGTGAGGGGTCTCTATCCTTCACGCACGGTCTTGTGTGCGGAGAGAACCCCTCATCCGGGGCGCTTGCGCGCGCGACCTTCTCCCACAAGGGGAGAAGGAAGAGAGAACCCTACGATCCTCCGCCCGCGGTGCCCGAATTCACCGGGGCGAGCTCGTCTTCCCGGCAGCGCCAGCCGTCGGCGGCTTTGACGAAGGCGAAGGTTCGCTGGACCCTCAGCCGGCGCGTGACGTTGAAGACGTCTGCTGGGCGCGTCTTGTTGCCGGCTCCCTGCTGCGGCCGACCCGTCGTGGCGTCCCAGCAGGTGCCGGTGCAGATGGAGGCGATCCTGCTGCACACGGTGAAGGGAGCGAGCACGGCCATTTCGATTTCGCCCGTGACCTGTGCCTCCTGGTCGGTCACCTGGCTGTCGAGCGCATAGACGCGGTTGATGCGCAGGAAGTTGCCGCAGGAATTGGCCGCATGAATCCGCGCGGCGCAGAAATCGACGGCGTCGGCGTCGGGAATGCGGGCCGCGACCTGCCGGCCGAACACTTTTTTGGGATCGCCCTTCGCGGCGCGGATTTCATCTGTCTTGCGCTTCAAATGGTCGGCGAGACAGTCCTCCGCGGATTCCAGCTCCTGCAGCGGCACGTTCTCCTTGCCGACCAGATTGCATTTGCGGTCGCGCTCGCGCGTCCACCGTCCATATTCGGCGAAGGCAAAGCGTGCCGCAGTCGGGTCCAATTTGCCGATCAGGCCGAGCACCTGGCCGTTGAGCTCGGTTTCGGCAAGCGTCAGCGAGGGGTCTGCGCAGATCACCGCGCCCGCAGCAGTGTTGGCCGCAAGGCAGTCGAAATCCGGATCGCGAACGATCGCGGCGCGCTCCTCGGTGACCTTGAGCAGGCACGCCTTGACCGTCTCGAATTGGTCGGGGCGGATCGCGGTCTGGCCGACGATGCCGCAGCTGAGGTTGCGTTGGCGGACCCAGATCGCATTCTCCTCGATAGCGGGCAGGCGATCCGGCAGGCGGGCGAGCCGCTCCTCGATCGCGATGCTCAGCTTCTCGGCGGCGGCGGCAAGCGCGGCATCACCGCAGAACAATTGGTTGCCGGGGTCGCGAATCGGCTGGCAGTTGTTCCTGGCAAACAGCGGCAGCCTGTCGGCGATCGCGCGGTCGGATTGCGCGGACGCGGGCACCGCCGGCAATGCCAGCAGCGCAAGCACAGACAGCACGATGAATCGCATTCCAAGTCGCCCCCGCACGGAAGGCGCCATGCTAGCGTCTGGTCTTGCGCGGTGAAATGGGTTTGTGGGGACGAGCAGTGGAAGGTCTGTAGCCCGGATGGAGCGCAAGCTTAATCCGGGGCCGGTGCGAGTGGTAAGAGTCCCGGATTTTGCTGCGCTCTATCCAGCTACGAACAATCAACGTGCCTCGGCGGCCGCCATCGAGACCTGCACCGGCTCGTCGACATATTTCAGCACGGCCGACTGGTGGAGCACGAACAGTGGCTGATAGCTCCGCGTCGCGTCATCCTTGACCATCGCCATGCGGCGATTGTCCAGCATCAGCCATTGCCCGTCGAGCTTTGCCGCGGCAATTGCGTGCGCCTCGCCGGCCCTGACGTCTCGCACCACAACGATGCGGAGGTCCTCAGAGGCAATTCCCGCCAGCCGCAACGCGGCCAGCTTGGCGATGGCATAGTCCTCGCAATCGCCGGTCCCGCGCGCGAAGGTCGAAAGCGGCGAGCTCCAGACGTCGTCGGTGCCATCATTGGCGGCATGGATGGCGAGATTGATGGCGCGGTTGACCTCGCCGAGCCGCGCGCGACCGTCGCGGGCGCGGGCGTGGTCGACTATGGCGAGCAGCTCGAGCGCTGCCGGTGAAGCGCAATTGTCCCGGTCGCCGTCGCACAGCGCGAGCTGCACCATGTCGTCGTCGAGCTTGTCCTTCAGCACGGACCATCTCTGCTGCAGGCTACCGGACGAGATGGCGAAGGCGAACACGCCGAACGGTTCGGCGGATTTGCGCACGAGGGCGCCGGCGCCGGGCGACAGCAGCGTGCCGGCGCGAAGCTCGGCGGCCGATCCGAGCAGGATCAAGCCGCACATGACGAGGATTGCGCGCCAGGCGCGCGAGCGAGCAGCGGTCTCCATCTGACATCCCCTTCCCAGGCTTCACGAGATCCCCCTCGATCTCGACGTGCCGGGCTTTGTTGCTTTCGCGGAGATAGTGCGAGACGGGCCGTTTTGTTCTGCTTAACGCGCCCGGCAGGGGTTCCAAAACCGGGCGACAGGCTGAAATGGGCCTACCGAAATTGCGTAAAATTTTACGATTCGCCGGCTAGGAGGTGTCGCGTTGCCGCGAAATGGAGCCAATTGCAGACACAGGTTGTGGCAGTGCCGAATCCGGATCCTATGGCTAACAACCCCCATTTCATGGGGTTCTGTTAGATAGGTCACAGATTTAACTCCGTATTTGCCGCAGGATGCTGCGGGAGCTCGCGAAGGAAAGATGATGAAAGTATCTGCTTCGTAACTATACAGCAGGTTACTTTGGATGACTGGAAATGCGTGGAAACAGGCTGAATTCGACATACGAATATTTGAGGAATTACTTTCACTCCTCTGTCGCGGCGGCACGCCGTGGGGCCTCCCGGGGCCAAGTGATGCGAAATCACACAAGCAATAGATGGTATCGCTAAGGACTTGCTAATGCTATGCAAGCTTAGGCGGTCGATACTTACTTAAATTTTAACCCTTTATACGGTGCCCGGTTGAATTACGCTGGCCAATTTGACGGCGCGATTTCTTTGGACGGCCAGGGTTCCCGCTCGCCCGTCGGGGCAAATATCGATTCTTTTACCGCAAAGGCGAACGGTCACGTGCCCGACGGCGCGTTCGTCGTTCCCGACCCCAATCTGATCTTCAACGGCGAGTTCAAGCGTGCCGGGCTCGACCTTGTGCTGTCCCACGACGGTCATGAGTTCGTCGTTCACGATTATTTCAGGGGCGACAAGCGCGCCGCGCTCGCTTCGCCCGACGGCGCCCACCTCAGCGGCGACGTCGTCAACGCCCTCACCGGCCATGTCCAGGTTGCCCAGGCCGCGCCCGGTGCCGGTGCGGGCCAGGTCATCGGTCACGTCACCAAGCTCGTGGGAAGCGCGACCGCGATCCGCAACGGCGTCTCGGTCATCCTGAACAATGGCGACAACGTCGAGAAGGGCGACGTGGTCTCGACCGGGGCCGACTCGACGCTCGGCATCACCTTCATTGACGGCACCGTGTTCGGCCTGTCCTCCAACGCGCGGATGGTGCTGAACGAGATGGTCTACGACCCCAACGGGTCGAACAATTCCTCGCTGCTCAGCCTCGTCGCGGGCACCATCACCTTCGTCGCCGGCGAAACCGCCAAGCGCGGCGACATGAAGGTCGACACGCCGGTCGCCACCATGGGCATCCGCGGCACGGCGGTGCTGACCCAGATCAACTTCGTCGTTCCCGCCGGCGGCGGCGATCCGCAGCCGCAGGCGAGCTTCCAGGTGCTGGTCGAGCCGAACGGCACGACCGGCTCCTACATCCTGTTCGACAAGGTCACGCTGCTGCCGATCGCGACGGTCAACCAGGCCGGCCAGATGATCCAGATCAGCGGCGGCAACGTCTCGATCACCAATGCACTGATGTCGCCGGAGGTGCAGAAGCTGATCACGGACGTGTTCACGCTGAAGTTCACCGACAACAACACCAACACCAAGCTGACCACGAACTACACCGATACGATCACGCCGTTCGGCTATGAGGTGTTGCTCAAATCGTCGTCCGGCCCTAGCGCCACCGCAACATTCGTCAATCTCAATCCGCAGGGATCGGAGACGCCCACCACCTCCACGCCGCTCATCGTACGCATTCCCGGCCAGCCGATCGCGCAGAGCTTCGACGCGAGCGGCAACGTGAAGACGGCGTTCGCGTTGACGGAGCGTGCGGACACGACCGGCGACACGCGCGCCGACACGATTTCCGGCGTGATCAGGTTCGTCGATCAGAACCTCGGCGACCGGCCGACGGTGAGCATCAGCCTCGCCGAGGCGCCGAACTACGTCTACAAAACTGCGGGCCAGAACGACGTCACCGGCTCCCTCTCGGAGCTCCAGAAGCAGGGCATCGCGGCGACGCAGATCCAGATCAGCGTCGTCCCCGACCCCGCCAACAACAACAACGGCTCGGCGGTCTGGACCTACACGATCCCCGACCACGTTTTCGACTTCCTCGCGGCCGGCGAAACCCTGACGCTGACCTACATGGTCCGCGTCGACACCAATTTCACGGTGAACCCCGAGTCCAGGTTCATCCCGATCACCATCACGATCACGGGAACGAACGACAAGCCTACCGTTGCGACGTCAGGCGGCACCGTCGTCGAACAGGTCGGGACCGGCAACGAGGCGCTGGACATCATCACGGGCACGGTCACCTTCACCGACGTCGATCTGACGGACCGGCCGATCGTGAGCGCGGCGCTCTCGTCCGTCGAGCCGTTCAAATATCTCGATGCCGAAGGCAACGATATCACTGCGTCCCTGACGCCGGAGCAACTCGCGGCGATCGCTGCCGTCAAAGTGCCGCTGACCGTGGTTCAGGGTGCCGGAAACAGCAACAACGGCACGGCCACCTGGACCTACAGCGTTCCCGACCATCTCTTCGACTTCCTGGCCGAGGACGAGAAGCTGATCCTCAACTACGTGGTGCAGGTCGATGACGGGCACGGCGGCGTCGTCAGCACGCCGATCACCGTGTCCATCGACGGTGCGGACGTCAATGTCGAGGGCACCAACGACGTGCCGACGATCGTCGAGGACTCGACGACGCCCACCGGAGAAGTGACAGAGGATACGGCGGCAACCCTGACGGCGAACGGCACCGTCGCCTTCAACGACCCCGATCTCACGGATACGCACACTGCCAGTTACGTCCTGAAGTCGACGACGTCGAACGCGCATCTGCCCGGCTTCGGCAGCGGCACCTCGCATATCGGGACCTTCGCGCTGACCGCGGTGAGCGAGAGTCCGGGTGTCAGCACGCGCGGATCAGTGGGTTGGACCTTCACGCTCAACGACAACGATCCGGTGCTGCAGTCGCTGGCCGAAGGCCAGACCATCACCCAAGTCTACACCGTGACCGTCGACGACCATCACGGTGGCACCGTCACCCGGGACGTCACGGTCACCATCACCGGCACCAATGACACGCCGACCATCACGAGTGATGCAGACGCTGCAAAGGGCAGCGTCACCGAGGATGCCTGCGCGACGCTGTCGATCGAGGGCACGCTCGCGATTCAGGATCTCGATCTGATCGACACCCACACCGCGCAGGCCGCATTCAAGTCGGCGACGTCGAACGCGCATCTGCCGGGCTTCGATGGTAATGCGCCGCTCGGCACCTTCACGATCGATTGCGAGGTCGCGGAGTTCAACACCGATACCGACAACAGCGCGACGCTGGGCTGGCACTTCAGCCTCGACAACGACAATGCGGTGCTGCAATCGCTGGCGCATGGCCAGACCATCACCCAGGTCTACACCGTCACCTTTACTGACGATCACGGTGCGCAGGTCTCCCAGGACGTCACTGTCACGATCAACGGCGCCAACGACGCGCCGACGATCACGAGCGATCCCGAGGCGGCAACGGGTGCGGTTACCGAGGATGACGGCGCCTCGCTGACGACCAGCGGTACGCTGGCGATCCAGGACGTTGACCTGATCGACACCCATACGGCGCAGGTGCAGTTCAAGTCATCGTCCGTCAGTTCGGCTCTGCCGGGATTCGAGGACGACAGCACGAATATCGGCACCTTCTCCATCGGCGCGGTGTCCGAATCCAACGCCGACACCAGCACCGGCGCGACGCTCGACTGGCACTTCACGCTCGACAACAACGATCCCGTGCTGCAGTCGCTGGCGGAAGGGCAGACCATAACTCAGGTCTACACCGTCACCTTCAAGGACAATCACAACGCGACTGTCACGCAAGACGTCACTGTCACCATCACCGGCACCAACGATGCGCCGACCGTCTCCTATGTGACGTCCGACTACATGAACTTCGACGGTGCGACCATCGCGGTCGGCGACGTACCGACCGTCGCCACCGACGACGTGACGCTGGACGGCTGGGTGAACTGGAACGGAGACGCTGCCTCCGCCAGCCAGGTCTTGTTCTACAATGGCAATACCTCGACCACCGGTTTCGGCCTCATGGGCACTGTCATCAGCGGCAAGCTGGAGATCGCGATTCTCGAGGGCGGCGTCGAGATCCAGGATACCGGCTTCGCGCTTACTGCGGGGCAATGGCATAACCTCGCCTTGACGCGTGACGACGGCATCTTCACGCTTTATGTCGATGGCAACGCCGTCTATTCCCACAGTGGCGGCGTCAACGCGATCGCTGGCGCTCAGGAGCCGTCCTACATGATGATCGGAGCGGCGAGCGGCAGGTACGCTCCGGGCTTCGGTACGCAAGGCTTCACCGGCTCGATCGCCGATGTCAGCGTCTGGACCACCGCACTCACGCAGGCGCAAATCCAGTCGTACGACTTCACCGCGCTCACCGGCAACGAGGCCAATCTGGCCGCCTATTATACGCTTGGCGACGGCAGCGGGAGCACGGCCTCCAACACGGTCAACCCAACCAAGAGCCTCGCCATTGAAGGTGATGCGGATTGGGCCAGCGGGACCTCCGGGCCGGGCGGCGCATTTGCCGATCTGACGGAGACCAATGGCGGCCAGCTCTCGCATGGCGTGCTGGCGGTCTCCGACGTCGACGCGACCGATCACGTCACGGTATCGGTCGATGCGGTGCAGGTTAAGCTCGACAACGTGTTGCAAACGGGCAGCGTCGGCGGGCTGTCGCATGCCGATCTCCTGAACTATCTGACCGTGCCGTCCGGCGACATTCTCAACGGCACGGCGACCCACGCCCAGTTTACCTGGCAATTCAACTCGGCCGGCCAGGCCTTCGACTTCCTCGCCGCCGGTCAGACGCTATCGCTGCAATACACCATCGTTCCGTCGGATGCTCAGGGCTTTGGAACTAGCGCGGTCGTGACCATCAACATCACCGGCACGAACGACGCACCGACGCTGTCCGATCTCCACATCGGCCCGCTCACGGACACCGCTGACGACGACAGCTTCTCCAATCTCACCGGGCAACTGGCGGGGACCGACGCCGACAGCGGTGAGACGGCGACGCTGACCTATGCCGTCCTCAATTCAGATCACCAGGCGGCCACGACGGTCGCGGGACTCTACGGCTCGCTGACGGTCAATTCCAACGGCAGCTACAGCTACGTTCCCAACGCAGCGTCTATCAACGCCCTTTCGGATGGGGCCTATACCGATATATTCACCGTCCAGACTAAAGATGCGCATGGTGCGACCGGCACGGCAATGCTCACGGTGGACGTGACCGGCGCGGACGACGAGAACGTCGCACCGGTGATCGACGTCAACCAGATCAGCGTATCGCAGGAAGGCGTCCTGGTCTTCGTTCAGGGCATCACGGTCACCGACGCCGACGCTGCTCTCGATGAAACCTTTGCACTCACCGCGGTGGCGGACTCGGGCACTTATGTGGAGCCTGCACCGATGTCCGATACCTTGGACAGCGTCAATTCAGCACTCCAGGGGCTGGCATACACCGAGCCCGGCCAAAGCACGGCTGCCACGGACAAAGTGGCTATTGCCGTCACCGACGGTCATGGCGCGACCGATACGGTCAACCTGATCTTCAATTTGAGCGAACAAGGTCCGGTGACGCTCGCCAGCACGACCGGCAAGGACGTGCTGTTCGGGACCGGTTATCAGGACCAGTTCAAGTTCGCGGCCAATTCGAACCAGGACACGATCCTAAACTTCACCTCGGGTACGGACAAGATCGACCTGACGGCCTTGGGGACGATCAGCGACATCGAGGCGTGGATGGATCAACATGTGTCCGCGTCGGGGACGGCGGACACCCTGATCACGATCGACGCGGCAAACACGGTTCTCCTGAAGTGCGTCAGCAGTCTTCAGGCGAGCGACATACTCCATGCCTGATCGCGGCGAGATCGGCCGCGGGCGTCTGCTCATCCGATCCGTGCTGCCGTTTGCCACGAAAGCGTGATATTCCACCACCATGAAACGTCTCAAAATCCTGCGGCGGTGGTTTGCGCAGAAGTTCGGCCTTGCGCGACTGATCTGCCTTGCGCTGCTGGTCTTGTTCGCGGGCGCGCGCCTGTGGGATCCGCCGCCGATCCAGGAATTGCGGCTGCGCACCTTCGACATGTTTCAATTGATCGATCCGCGCGAGAAGGCGGCGCGGCCGGTCGTCATCGTCGATATCGACGACAAGAGCCTCACCAGACTCGGACAGTGGCCGTGGCCGCGCACGCGCATCGCCGACATGGTCCAGAACCTCACCAACAACGGCGCGGTGGCGATCGGCTTCGACATGGTCTTCTCCGAAGCCGACCGGCTCAACCCGGAGCAGGTCGCGAGCCAGATGCGCTATCTCGACGACGCGACCCGCGCCAAGCTGCGTGAGCTGCCGAGCAACGATCAGATCCTCGCCGACGCGATCAAGCGCTCGCACGTCGTGCTGGGCGAGACCGGGCTTCCGGAGGTCTTGTCCGAGCTCGACAAGTCGCTGCCGTTCACGGGGGTTGCAACGGTGGGGGAGGACGGGGCCGAGCGTTTCCTGTTCGAATTCCCCGGCTTGCTCCGCAACGTGCCGGTCATCGAGAGGGCCGCGGCCGGCCGCGGCCTGTTCTCGATCCGGACCGAGCGTGACGGATTGATCCGCCGCGTGCCGATGATCATGCGCGCCCAGGGCAACATCATGCCCTCGCTCAGCCTCGAGATCCTGCGCGTCGTCACGGGCACGCCGACCCTGCTGGTCCGTACCGATAAGACGGGCATCAAGTCGATCCGCCTCAAGGGTTTGGAGGTTCCGACCGACAAGAACGGTCAGCTCTGGGTGCACTATGCCCGCCGGGATCCTTCGATCTACGTCTCCGCGGTCGACGTGCTCGACAATGCGGTGCCGCCCACGAGGTTTGCCGGCAAGCTGGTGCTGGTCGGCACTTCCGCGGGCGGCTTGAACGACATCAAGACCACGCCGGTGTCCCGGGCCATGCCGGGTGTCGAGATCCATGCCCAGGTGCTGGAGGGCGTGCTGAGCCGCGCGGTGATCTCGCAGCCGAACTATGCCCTGGGCGTCGAGCTGATCGCGGCGCTGATCATCGGCCTGCTCGTCATCATCTTCACGCCGAATCTCGGCCCCGTCCGCCTCGTGCTGGTGGGCGCGGCCTTCGCGGCCATCCTGATCGGCGTGTCCTGGTTCTCCTACACGCAGCACCGCTATCTCATCGACTTCACCTATCCGCTGCTGTCGACGACCGCAGTCTACCTGACGCTGATCTTTGCGAGCTTCGTGCGCGAGCAGCGTCAGCGCGTGCAGATCCGCGGGCAATTCGCGCAATACATGTCGCCTGTGCTGGTCGAGCAGCTGGCGCAGTCGCCGGAAAAGCTCGTGCTCGGCGGCGAGGAACGCGAGATGACGATCATGTTCTCCGACGTGCGCGGCTTCACCACGATCTCCGAGAGCTACAAGCACGATCCGCAGGGGCTGATCGAGCTGATGAACCGCTTCCTGACGCCGCTGACCGACGTCATCATCGACCGAAAGGGCTATATCGACAAGTACATGGGCGACGCCATCATGGCGTTCTGGAACGCGCCGCTCGACGACGCCGAGCACGAGATCAACGCCTGCGAAGCCGCGATCCAGATGCTCGAGCAGATCGACGAGGTCAACAAGGAGCGCGAGCAGGAGGCCGCCGACGGCGGCCACGTCTATATCCCGCTCAATGTCGGCATCGGTCTCAACACCGGCATCGGCGTGGTCGGCAACATGGGGTCCGACCTGAAGAAGAACTATTCGGTGCTCGGCGACAGCGTGAACCTGGCCTCGCGCCTCGAGGGCCAGTCGAAGGCATACGGATTTCCGATCATCGTGGGCTCGCGCACGGCACTCGCTGCCAAGGAGAAATTCGCGATCCTCGAGCTCGACTTCATCATGGTCAAGGGCAAGACCGAGCCGGAAGTGATCTACGCCATCGCCGGCCGCGAGGACGTGATGCATTCGGCCGCGTTCCAGCGCCTGCGCAACATCACCATCGAGATGCTCGGCTGCTACCGCAGCCGCGACTGGCAGGGCGCCCTGGATGCCATCGAGCGCGGCCGCAAGAGCGAGGACGCCGACACGCTGGAGAAGCTGTTCAGGCTTTACGAGGCGCGGATCAAGGATTTCCAGATCGATCCGCCGCCGGAGGGCTGGACCGGCGCCTATGCCCTGCTGACCAAGTAGTCGTCACGGTCACCGCTCGTGCAGGGTGGGCAAAACATTGCATGCCTACCATATGCAGGTGCGTCGAGGTAAGTATGGTGGTGGGACGGCGCTTGGCGCCTCTGCCCAACCAAAAGAAAAAAGGGCGAGCTGAGTGATGGACGCACAAGTGAGACAGAACGACCGCATCGGGGTGCTCGAAGAGCTCCTCAACGAGCGCTACTCCGTTCGCGCATTTCTCCCCAAGGAGGTCGATCGCGCCACCATCGAGCATGTGCTGGCGACCGCGCAGCGCACGGCGTCCTGGTGCAACAGCCAGCCCTGGCAGGTCATCATCGCCAGCGGCGAGGCCAAGGAGCGCTTTCGCAAGGCGATCTACGCGGAGGCCTCGAAGGGCCTCGGCGATGACTACGACTTCACGCCACCGCGCGAATATGTCGGGGTCTATCTCGATCGCCGCCGCGAGAGCGGCTTCCAGCTCTACAACACGCTCGGCATCGCCCGCGGCGACAAGGCGGCCTATGCCAAGCAGGCGCTGGAGAACTACAATTTCTTCGGCGCACCGCATGTCGCCATCATCCACACCAACGAGCCGCTCGGCATCTACGGTGCGATCGATTGCGGCGCCTATGTCTCCAACTTCGTGCTGGCGGCGCAGGCGCTCGGGCTCGGCACCATTCCGCAGGCCGCGCTGGCGCGGCATTCCGGCCTGATCCGCCGCCACTTCGATCTGCCCGATGACCGCCGCGTCGTCTGCGGCATCTCGTTCGGCTATGCGGACCATGCGCACAAGGTCAACAGCTACCGCACCTCGCGGGCGAGCGTGGCCGAGACCGCAACCTTCGTGGATGTGTGATCGCGACGTGAGCCGGACGCATCGCGCGCGAAGACAGCCGTGGAAGCGGCCGTCTTCGTCTCGTTCCGGTGCGATTGACGGCGGCGGTCAGCCGCCGCTGCCGCCGATCACGGCCCGCACAGTCTCGTCAGGCCCAAAATCCTCGGCGCCGTCGACATAGAGCAGCGCGGCGAGCTTCGAGCGGGCGCGGTTCACGCGGCTCTTGATGGTGCCGACTGCGCAGCCGCAGATCGAGGCCGCGTCCTCATAGGAGAAGCCGGACGCGCCGACCAGGATCAAGGCTTCACGCTGATCCTGCGGAAGCTTGTCGAGCGCGGTGCGAAACTCCTCGAATTCGAGGTGCGCATTCTGCGAGGGCTGGGTCTTCAGCGTCTTGGCGTAATTGCCCTCGGCATCTTCGACCTCGCGCCGCCGCTTGCGATAGTCCGACCGGAACAAATTGCGCAGGATCGTGAATAGCCAGGCCGGCAGGTTGGAGCCGGGCTGGAACGAGTCGATGTTGGCGAGCGCACGCAGCAGCGTCTCCTGGACCAAATCGTCGGCCCGGTCCGCATTGCCGCTGAGCGAGATGGCGAAGGCGCGCAGACTAGGCACGGCCGCCAAGATGTCGTTACGCAGGGAGTCCGTGAGAGGCATTAATCCCTCCCATTGTTGTTGTCGTTGGATCCGCCCTCATTTTCTACGTGGGGTGACGCTCCCGGCGCATCAAGCTTCTTGATCAGTTCTGCGAACCGATCCGGAACCCCCTGTCGCACGACATCGTCGTACATGGCGCGCAACTGGTGCCCGATCCGGGATTGAATCTCCGGAGTCAGGCCTCCCTTGCCGGGGGTCGTGCTTCTGCTGGCTTGAGACTTGAGATCTTTCATGACCTGTTCCACGTTTCCCCGAGTTAAGTGACTGTAAAATCGAGAAGTTTTCTCAACCGGGAGCCGTTCCCTGGATAGGCACAATTCCAGCTGCGCCAAAAAGTTCCCAGCTTGGCGGAACTTTTGTTGTCGTGAGGCGTAGACAGCCCAGCAGGGGAACCTGGGCCCCCCGCGTGATGCCTGACCTCAGGATTGGACCTCAAGGTTGGCCCAAAGACGAATGGAGTGGGGATGTCCCGTTCACAGGTAGTTGCTGAACACTTGCCGTTGTTGCGCAGGTACGCGCGGGCTCTGACAGGCAGCCAGGCCTCCGGTGACGCCTATGTCGCCGCCATGTTGGAAGCCATGCTGGGCGATCCGTCGGTGCTCGACGAGAACCATGGGCCCCGGGCCGGCCTGTTCCGGCTCTTCACCCAGATCTGGAATTCAGTCTCGATCAACGACGATGCCGAGGTGACGACCTTGCCGATGCCGCCGGAACGGCGGCTGTCGAACATCACCCCGCTGCCCCGCCAAGCCTTCCTGCTGCTCTCGCTCGAGGGCTTTTCGGAAGAGGAAGTCGCCTTCATTCTCGGCACCGATGTTGCCGAGACGCGCCGTCTTGCAGACGCAGCCGGACGTGAGATGGCCGCCGAGATCGCCACCGACGTGCTGATCATCGAGGACGAGACCTTCATCGCCATGGACCTCGAGAGCCTGGTGAAGAATCTCGGCCACAACGTCGTCGGCGTCGCGCGCACCCATGCCGATGCGGTGGCGCTGGCCAAGAACAAGCGGCCCGGCCTGATCCTTGCCGATATCCAGCTTGCCGACGGCTCGTCGGGCCTGGACGCCGTCAACGAGCTCCTGCGCACCTTCGAGGTGCCGGTGGTGTTCATCACGGCCTATCCGGAGCGCTTCCTCACCGGCGAGCGTCCCGAGCCGGCGTTTCTGATCTCAAAGCCGTTCCAGCCCGCGATGGTATCGGCGGTGGCGAGCCAGGCCCTGTTCTTCCAGCGCAACTCGCGCAATCGCACGCCCAAAGCGCCTGCGGCGTAACAAGGCGCCTGCGGCCGTCCCAATAGCGAAGTCCGGCGTGCCCAAGGCACGCCGGATTTTTTTTCATGCCGCCGGCCCGCTTGACGGGCGCTGAATTCGCCGCCCATAGCTCATGTAGCAGCTGCGCGTGCGACCACGCCAATCGGAGACGTGCCCATGGACCAGCAACTCCTCGATCGTCTCGCCATCCGCGATCTCGTCGAGAACTGGGCGGTGTGGCGCGATGCCGGCGACTGGGAGCGCTTTGCCACGGTTTGGCACGAAGAAGGCTGGATGTCCGCGACCTGGTTTCAGGGGCCGGCCCGGGATTTCATGCGGGTCAGCCAGGAGGGTTTTGCCAGGGGCGTGCGCATCCTGCATTTCCTCGGCGGCACCAGCATCGATCTTGCGGGTGCGCGAGCGATCGCGCAGACCAAGATGTCCATCTCGCAGCGCGGCCTCGTGCACGACGTGCTCTGCGACGTCGTCTGCACCGGACGCTTCTACGATTTCCTGGAGAAGCGGGACGACCCATCAGGTATCGGCAAATGGGGCATCGTCCGCCGCCAGCCCATCTACGAGAAGGACCGCATCGACCCGGTCGATCCCGCCGCGACGCTTCGGCTCGACCAGGATGCGCTGGCTGCACTCCCCGAGGGCTACCGCCACCTCGCCTACATGCAGGAGCTGATCGGCTACAAGGTGAAGCGCGACATGCCGGGCCTGATCGGCCCCGAGGTCGAGAAGCTCTATGGCGAGGGCCGGGAGTGGCTGGCAGGAAAGGCGAAGTAGGCCCCAGATAAAAGTAAGGCGCGACTGGCATCACCACAGTCGCGCCCTACGTCGCCGGCTTATGGGGCAGGGGGGAATAGCCGGCTGTTGAGACGACTCCTGTGCGCGAAAGTCGTTCCACGGCGCGCGAAATATTTTGCCGTCTGCTGCTTTTTTCGCACACGGTTAAGTGATCGTAGCTGTCGAGAACCCCCGATCCTGCGGCGGCGTTGTTCCCGTGCCCGCCATGGGGCGAGGGATCGGCAGCCATGTCACAGATTAAAAAGGTTTTTTTGAGCGCAATTGCGGTCGTCGCCACCCTCGGTGCCGTGCAACTGGCCTCCGGCCACGATCTTGCGGACCGCTGGCAGGCGGTCGCCGACATCCCCAGCCATAGCTCCACAGCCGCGGTGGGCCATAACGTCAACCGCGTCGCCAAGACAGACCGGCTCGCCGAGATCAAGCCGGCAGCCGTTCCCACCCGTACCGTCTCGATGCGGCTGAACGACCTCGCCGATACGTCGGTGCTGCTGCGGGTCCCCGCCGTGATCGAGACCGGCAATGCCAAGACGCCGGTGCTGCTCCAGAACCAGAAGAAGCCTCGCAACAAGCCGACGATCGCCTGTGAGCCGATGGTCAGCTCCCTGACCGAGGTCGCAAGGCTGCTCCAGCCCGGCCGCTGCGTGACCTGACCCCCTCTCCGCGAGGGGGGTGGCGGACCCAGACTTCACGTCCTCTTGATCCGCCATTGCCTCGCGCTATATCCGGGTTCCCTCCCTTTTGTTTGACCGGGTAAGCGCATGACGACGTCAGATACGGCTGTGCATACGCAGCCTTTCCAGGCCGAAGTTTCCGAACTGCTGCACCTGATGGTGCACTCCGTCTATTCGGAAACCGACATCTTTCTCCGCGAGCTCATTTCCAACGCCTCCGATGCCTGCGACAAGCTGCGCTACGAGGCCATCGCCAGTCCCGCCCTGCTGGGCGAAGGCGACGCACTCAAGATCCGCATCATCCCGAACAAGACGGCCAAGACGCTCACGATCGCCGACAACGGCATCGGCATGGAGCGGCAGGAGCTGATCGACCATCTCGGCACCATCGCCCGCTCCGGCACCAAGGCGTTCGTATCCAAATTGAAAGAGGCCAAGGATGGGCTCGGCCTGATCGGCCAGTTCGGCGTCGGTTTCTATTCCGCCTTCATGGTCGCCGAGAAGATCGTCGTGATCAGCCGCCGCGCCGGCGAGAGCGATGTGTGGACCTGGACGTCCTCCGGCGGCTCCGGCTTCGAGATCGCCCGTGCCAGCGACGAGGAAGCGGCGCGCCTGACGCGCGGCACCGAGATCGTCCTGCACCTGAAGGACGATTCCAAGAAATATCTCGAGACCTACGAGATCGAGCGTATCGTCACCGCCTATTCCGACAACATCCTGTTTCCGATCGAGCTCGTGCCCGAAGACGGCGAGCCGCGACAGATCAATTCGGCGAGCGCGTTGTGGCAGCGCTCCAAATCCGAGCTCACGGCTGACGATTACAAGAAGGCCTATCAGCAGATCGCCTCTGCCTTCGACGATCCCGCGATGACGCTGCACTACCGCGCGGAAGGACGTTACTCCTACGCCGTGCTGCTGTTCGCGCCCTCGACCAAGCCGTTCGACCTGTTCGAGCCGAACCGCAAGGGCTGCGTGAAGCTCTACGTCCGGCGCGTCTTCATCACCGACGATGCCGACCTCTTGCCGGGGTACCTGCGCTTCATCCGCGGCGTGGTCGACAGCGAGGATCTTCCGCTCAACATTTCGCGCGAGATGCTCCAGAACAATCCGCAGCTGGCGCAGATCCGCAAGGCGGTGGCGACGCGTGTGGTGTCCGAGCTCGAAAGCCTTGCCGACAAGGACCCCGAGAATTTTGCCAAGATCTGGGACGCCTTCGGCGCGGTGCTGAAGGAAGGCATCTACGAGGATTTCGAGCGGCGCGAAAAGCTGCTCGCACTGTCGCGCTTCACCACCACGTCGGGCGAGAAGCGGTCGCTGAAGCAGGTCATCGCCGATTTCAAACCGAACCAGACCGAGATCTATTATCTCGTCGGCGACAGCATTGAGCGGCTGAAGTCCAATCCGCGGCTGGAAGCTGCGACCGCGCGCGGCATCGAGGTGCTGCTGCTGTCGGATCCCGTCGACGCGTTCTGGACCTCGATGCCCTCGGATTTCGAAGGCAAGCCGCTGAAGTCGCTGAGCCAGGGCGATCTCAATCTCGATTTGATTCCGCGTATCGACGATAAGGACGAGGCGAAGAAGGACGAGCCGGCTGCGGACGAAGCAGCCACCATCGCGGTGATCAAGGCCGCGCTGGGCGAGCGCGTCAGCGACGTCAAGGTCTCGACGCGCCTGACCAGCTCGGCCTCCTGCCTCGTCGCCGACAGCCAGGGTCCGAGCCGCGAGCTCGAGCGCATCTTGTCGCAGCAGAACCGCGGCATGAAGACCAAGCCGATCCTCGAGATCAATTTGCGCCATCCGCTGGTCACCGCGGTCACCAAGGCGCAGGCTGGCTCGACAGTCGTCGACGATATCAGCCTGCTTCTGCTCGAGCAGGCGCAGATCCTGGACGGCGAATTGCCGGAAGACCCGGCGGCGTTCGCGGCACGGCTGAACCGGCTGGTGTTGCAGGGGCTCGGCGGCTAGCGCTGCCTCGCAGCATCATTCGGACCGCCAGGTTGTCAGATCGCTCATCGCGCAACGCCTCTGGCGCTGCGCGTCTCACTCACCTTGACGTCATCAGGTCTCAGGAACAGTCGCGGACGGCGAGATGTTGTGTCATATGAAGCGACGTCACCAGTTCGAGGATTTCCCATGCGCTTGTCATTCCTCACTCTTACCGCGGTCTTCACGCTGCTGGGCGCAGCGGATGCCAGCGCGCAGCGATACGATCCGGCCTATCCCGTCTGCATGCACCGCTACGTCGGTGGCGGCCCTGGTGGCGGAGGCAGTGACTATTTCGACTGCTCGTTCACCTCGTTGGAGCAGTGCCGCGCCACGGCGTCGGGCCTTGCCGCGACCTGCGACCTCAATCCCTATTACGCCTTCAACGAATCGCCGCCGCCGCGCCGGCGTCCCAAGAAGGTGCACTGAGGCGAACGGGACCAAGGCCGGGAATTCTGCATTCATCGCTCTTTCGACCTGGTCACACCCGTCGGCGCGCTGTCGGCGGGTGCGACCTTGGCTGCGCGCTGCCGACAGTTAATCGCGCCCTAACCGGGTTTTACCTTGTCTCTTAACGCCTGGGTCAGGGCGCGCGGGCTAAACTGCCGGAAACCGCAGACCGCCCGAAAGAGTAAACAATATGACCACCGGCGTCATCGAGAAGCCGAAAGCCGCGCGCGCACCGTCGGCTTCCAAGATCTGGTTGAGGGCGATCGAGCTCACCGCGCGGATCGAAACGCTGCCGGGCCGCCTGTTCGCCGACGTCGTCGACGATTGGGCGCAGCGCCAGCCTAACCGCGTTGCTCTGGTGGCGGACGAGGCAAGCCTCGATTACGAAGGCCTCTCGAAGAGGATCAATCGCTACGCCCGCTGGGCGCGCTCGCTCGGCCTGTCCAAGGGCGATACCGTTGCGCTGATCATGCCGAACGGCATCGATTATATCGCGGCCTGGCTCGGCATCAGCCGCGTCGGCGGCGTGGTCGCACTGATCAACACCAAGCTCGTCGGGCAATCGCTCGCGCACTGCCTTGATGTC
The DNA here is from genome assembly GCF_020194055.1 of Bradyrhizobium sp. NBAIM03. Classification (NCBI taxonomy): domain Bacteria; kingdom Pseudomonadati; phylum Pseudomonadota; class Alphaproteobacteria; order Hyphomicrobiales; family Nitrobacteraceae; genus Bradyrhizobium; species Bradyrhizobium sp. NBAIM03. The sequence continues at coordinate 140,465 of NZ_JADYVS010000005.1, forward strand.
GCGAAGCCGATGCATGTCATCGTTGCGCATGAGCTAGCGGGGATGCTGGACAGCGCGGCACCTCATCTGAAGACGGCGGCAAAAGTCTGGACGCATGGCGATAGCCGCAGCGAACGTGCGATCGACGTCGCGCTTGCCGTTCTCGACGACGGCCCGCTATCGCCGGAGGAGCATGGCGAGGTCACCATCGACGACCGTGCGCTGCTGATCTACACCTCCGGCACCACCGGCCTGCCGAAAGCGGCCAGCATCAGCCACCGCCGCATCCTGAATTGGGGGTTTTGGTTCGCTGGCCTCACCGGCGCGACGCCGCAGGATCGGCTCTACGATTGTCTGCCGCTGTTCCATTCGGTCGGCGGCATCGTCGCGCCGTGCAGCATTCTGGCCGCCGGCGGTTCGGTAGTGATCGCCGAGAAATTCTCGGCCTCGCATTTCTGGTCCGACATCGTCCGGCACGACTGCACGCTGTTTCAATATATCGGCGAGCTCTGCCGTTACCTGCTCAAGGCCGCACCCTCGGAATACGAGAATCGGCATCGCCTGCGGCTCGCCTGCGGCAACGGGCTGCGCGGCGATATCTGGGAGGATTTCCAGGCGCGCTTCGCCATTCCGCGCATCCTCGAATTCTACGCCGCGACCGAAGGCAATTTCTCGCTGTTCAACGTCGAGGGCCAGCCGGGTGCGATCGGCCGCGTCCCGGCGCTGCTCGCGCACCGCTTTCCTGCCAGGCTCGTCAAGCTTGACCCCGATAGCGGCGCGCCGCTGCGCAATGAAGAGGGCTTCTGCATCGCCTGCAGCCGCGGCGAGGCCGGCGAAGCCATCGGCCGCATCGGCACCGCGGACGAGGGCGGTGGGCGCTTCGAGGGCTACACCGATGCCGGTGAGACCGAGAAAAAAGTCTTGCGTGACGTCTTCGTCAAGGGCGATGCCTGGTTCCGCACCGGCGATCTGATGCGGATGGACGACAAGGGATTTTTCCATTTCGTCGACCGTATCGGCGACACGTTCCGCTGGAAGGGCGAGAATGTCGCGACCTCCGAGGTGAACGATGCCGTGCGCGATTTCATTGGCGTCGTCGATGCCGCCACCTATGGCGTCAGCATTCCCGGCGCCGACGGCCGGGCCGGGATGAGCGCGATCGTCGTGAACGAGGGCTTTGACATCAGCGCGCTGCCCGCCCATCTCGCGCAACGCCTGCCGGTCTACGCCCGCCCGCTCTTCATTCGTATCTCGCGCGAGCTCGACGCCACCGAGACCTTCAAGCAGAAGAAGGGCGAGCTCGCCCGCGAGGGATTTGACCCGGCCGCGGTCGCCGATCCGCTGTTCATGCTCGACCCGATATCCGGCGTCTACGTCGCGCTGGACGCGGAGACATATGCGGCCATCTCGGGCGGTACGATCAGGCTGTAGGGCAACCAAAATCGAGAGATAGGTCCAATTTTATCTGAATTGTCCAAGAAGCCATTTACTTCTGTCGGGTAAACAGACCGCGATGGGGAGGCGGTCAGCAAGAGCCGCCGCAACAACGAGATCGATAACAAAGCGAGCCAGCCATGTCGGTAAGGTCAAAGGTCATTGAAGCGATTCAGCAGATCGCCAAGGAGCAGCACGTCACGCTTCCCGCCCTCTCGGACGATCTGTCCCTGCATGAGACGGGCTTCGACTCGCTCGCCTTCGCCATCCTGGTCGCCCGCCTCGAGGACGAGACCGGCGTCGATCCCTTCACCATTTCCGAGGACGCAGCGTTCCCCGCCACGGTGGGCGATTTCGTGCGGGCCTACGAAAATGTCCCCGCGTGAGATCTTTGCACTTCGCGACCATCTGGGCGCGGAGCTGAAAGGCCGCACCATCTCCGATGCGCATGATGTCGTATCGCTGACGGGCATCCTGTCGCACACTGTTCTGGGCGGGCGGCTGCACGAGCTCTCTGGCCGTGCCGTGCTGCTCAAGCTGTCGGACCAGCTCCGGTCCGGCCTTGCCATGATCGAGCTCGACGGCATCGCCCGCCGCATGCTGTTGTGTCCGCCGGACCTCAACCCGGCGCATCTCGACGCCTTGATCGCGGATGCCGGGATCGATGCCGTCGTCACCGACGAGCCCGAACTCTGGGCGGCGTCCGGCGTGCCGCTGGTCGTCACCGCGCAATTGCCGCCGCAAGCCGCCGCGCCGGCCAAGACCGCGCGCGGCACCGAATGGCTGATGCTCACCTCGGGCACCTCGGGGGTGCCAAAGATCGCCGGCCATACGCTGGAAGCGCTGACCGGCGCGATCGTCGCCGAAGGCCCATCGCGCGGACCTGCACCGGTCTGGGCAACGTTCTACGACATCCGCCGCTATGGCGGCCTGCAAATCTTTCTCCGTGCCATCCTCTCCGGCGGTTCGTTGGTGCTGTCCGATCCCCATGAGGCGCTCGCCGATCACGTCGCGCGGCTGAAGGCGCGCGGTGTCTCGCATATCTCCGGCACGCCTTCGCATTGGCGCAAGCTCCTGATGAGCGGCTCGGCCGCCCAGTTCGCCCCGGCTTACGTCCGTCTCTCCGGCGAGATCGCCGACCAAGCCGTGCTCGACGGCCTGAAGGCGGCATTCCCCCATGCGTCCGTCGGCCATGCCTATGCCTCGACCGAGGCCGGCGTCGGGTTCGCCGTCAATGACGGGCTGGAAGGCTTTCCGGCCGACTATCTCGGCAACCGCAACGGCGTCGAGATGAAAGTCGTCGACGGCTCGCTGCGCATCCGCTCGACGCGCACGGCTCATGCCTATATCGGCCGCAACGCCTCCGCGCTCACCGACGACGACGGCTTTGTCGACAGCGGCGACATCGTCGAGCTGCGCGGCAACCGCTATTATTTCGTCGGCCGGCGCGGCGGCATCATCAATATCGGCGGGCTGAAGGTCCACCCCGAGGAGATCGAGGCGGTGATCAACCGCCATCCGGATGTGCGGATGTCGCGCGCGAAGTCGCGCAAGAGCCCGATCACCGGCGGCATCGTCGTCGCGGACGTGATCCTCACCGAGGGCACCGATCCGGCGCGCGCGAAAGAGATCCGCGACCAGATCCTGGATCTGTGCCGCGCCCAGCTCGCATCCCACAAAGTGCCGGCGGTGCTCCGCTTCGTCGAGGCGCTCGACGTCACCCCGGCCGGAAAACTGGCGCGCACCGATGCATAACGTTCTCGTCACCGGCGGCAGCCGCGGCATCGGGCTTGCGATCGGCAAGCGCCTGGTTGCTGCCGGCTTCAACGTCATCGCGGCGGCGCGACGCGAGAGCGACGAGCTCAAGGCGGCCATCGCGGCCGCCGACGGGCGCCTGCATTTCCGTGCCTGCGATCTTGCCGTGATCGATGCAATCCCGGCCTTCGCAAAGCTCGTGCGCGACGAATTCGGCCCGATCTACGGCCTCGTCAACAATGCCGGTCTCGGCACCGAAGGCCTGCTGGCCACCATGCACAATTCCGAGATCGAGGCACTGGTGCAGCTCAACGTGCTGTCGCCGATCATCCTCACCAAATATGTGGCGCGCCAGATGATGGCCGACGGCACTGGGCGCATCATCAACATCTCCTCGATCATCGCGACGACAGGCTATAACGGCCTCTCCGTCTACGGCGCGACCAAGGCCGCCGCGACCGGCTTCACCCGCTCGCTGGCCCGTGAGGTCGGCAAGCTCGGCATCACCGTGAACGCGATCGCGCCGGGCTTCATCGACACCGAGCTCACCCACAATCTGTCTGAGGAAGGCCGCAAGCGCATTGCGGGCCGCAGCGCGCTGCGCCGGCTGCCGGAGACGGATGACGTCGCGCGCATGGTGGAATACCTTTTGGGCGAAGGCGGCCGCAACGTCACCGGCACCGTGTTCACCATCGATGCCGGGAACACGGCGTAGACGGAACCCGGCTGCCACAATTGCGTTGATCGTGCGCAATGACAGCCAGCCGGATTTGGTCGTAAGATGCCCCGCAATCGATTGGTTTACGTCAATCGATCTGCCCTAAACGAAGGGGAGCAGTCGATGGCCACTTCAGACATGACCGCTTCAAGCCGGGCCCTGAAAGAGCCGGTGCGTGTGAAGTCGGATGAAGTTCGCTGCCCGCCGATGTCGCATCAGAATTCCGGCGCTCACGGCCACGAGATGTATCCGCAACAATTCGTGCGTTTGATCGGCTGCCACGACGTCCCTGCATCCCAGCTGCGCAAGCGTCAGGACGAGAAGCTGCACTAGCCGCTCACGGCCGCTGCTTCGGCAGGTCGAATCGTTCGTGTGAAAATTCCGGCGGCCCTTCGGTGAGGCGGCGAATGCGGCGCTCGCGCTCGTCTGGCGGCAATGCCGGATCGAGCAGTAACTCGATCTCATGCACTGCGATCTCTTCGATCTTGGTCGCGTCCGATACGACCGGGTGCGCGGGCGCGGAGACGGGGAGTGCCAACTTCAGCCCCAGCTCGATCAGCTTGCAGATCGCATCCGAGCGGGTCAGGCGGTGAGCTTCAGCCCAGGCATCGACCGCCTCCGTCAATCTTTCCGGCATCTTCACCGCGCTGATCGGGTCGACACCCGTGCGCCGGCGGACCGGACAGGTGGAGTCCTTGCTGCTGAAGTCGGACACCTCGATTTTCCCATGCAACCCCTTGGAGCCGACCGACGATAGCCGCTCTCCCCGGATGGCCGTTTGATGCCGATCAATGATCCCGCCGGGGCATTGCAAGGCGGCCGCATCTTGTTGTCCGGGCCGCTTTCGGCCAATGATCGAAACGGGGCGCGAGCCAGCGAACCCGGATCGATCCTGCCACGTATCTTGCTTCGCATTCCCAACAGTCCGGCAATCCCGATGAGCTCAGGCGAGTCCTTCTATGGCGGCATTCCCGTCTTCCGAGGCTTCACCAGCCTGATGGATCCTGCGCTTTATGCGCCGCTGCCGGACGACTGGAGCATCGGTGTTGCCGATATCGTCGATTCGACCAAGGCGATCGCGGCGCAGCGCTACAAGGCCGTGAACATGGCGGGTGCCGCCGTGATCGCGGCGGTGACCAACGCGCTGCAGGGGCGGGAATTTCCCTTCGTGTTCGGCGGCGACGGCGCCAGCTTCGCGGTGGCGCCAGACGACGTCGAGCTTGCCCGCCAGGCGCTGGCTGCGACCGCGACCTGGGTGCGCGAAGATCTCGATCTGACCCTGCGCGTCGCCTTGGTGCCGGTCAGCGTCATTCGCACACACGGCCTCGATGTGCGCGTCGCCCGGTTCGGGCCGTCGGCCAACCTGTCCTATGCGATGTTTTCGGGCGGCGGGCTCGCCTGGGCCGACGCCGCGATGAAGCGCGGCGAGTTTGCCGTCGAGGAGGCGCCTGGCGGCACGCAGCCGGACCTCTCCGGCCTGTCGTGTCGTTTCGAGGTGATGCCGGCGGCGCGCGGCCTGATCCTGTCGGTGCTGGTGATGCCGGCGCGCGGCGTCGATCCGCAGGCCTTCCGCAAAGTGATCGAGGACATCATTCATCTCGTCGAGCGCAGCCCGGAGGGTGGCCGGCCGGTGCCGCCGCAGGGGCCCCCGTTGAAATGGCCGCCGCAGGGCGTGGAATTCGAGGCCCGAACCAGGCGCGGGGGGCCGCTGCTCGCGCGCAGAGCCAGCGTACTGGCCTATACGCTGTTCGCTTATTTCATCATGCGCTTCGACATCAAGATCGGCGGTTTCGTGCCCAGCCTCTACAAGCGCCAAGTGGTCGAGAACTCGGACTTCCGTAAATACGACGACGGCCTGCGCATGATTCTGGACTGCACGCCGCAGCTCGAGCGCGCCTTGAACGATCGTCTCAAAGCCGCCGCGCGCGAGGGCATCGTGCGCTACGGCCTCTACCAGCAGGACGCTGCGATGATGACCTGCTTCGCGCCGTCGGCGCTGCGCAGCGATCACGTCCATTTCATCGACGGCGCGCGCGGCGGCTATGCCTCGGCGGCGACGGCGTTGAAGGCGATGATGGCAGCGGGTTAGCGCCCCGCGCGCGTCCAGGTCTCACCGCCGCAGAGCGCGCCGACGCAGCCTTCGACCCGCAGCGCGTCCGCGCCAGTCAGGCTGATGTTGCTCGCATAGGTGCTGCCGTCGTCCGCATTGTAGATCTGGCCCGACCATTTGTTCGGTCCCGTCGGCTCCATGCCGCTGAACAATGGCAGGCCGATCATCGGGCGCCTGGCGAGCGCGGGATTGGGATTCTTGCTGTCGGTGGCGGGCTGACCGGTCGCGCTGTCCATGGGCTCGCGCAGCCAGACGATGTGGCCGCAGATGCCGCCGCCGCATTTGCTGATCTTGACGCGTGCATCGCCCGCCTGCGTGAGCCAGGTCCCGTCGGCGCTCTGCGCATAGGCGGAAGGCGCACCGATCAGCGCAGCCAGAATGACGGTGAGAGCGACGAATCTGAATGTCATGGAGAGGAGCCCTGGAATGGAGGCGACTCCATAGCAGCAAATCGAGCGCGCGCAACGCCCGAAGGAATCACATCTCTGAGCTTATCTGCCGGCGCTTATTTGCCTGCGATCATTTGCCCCAGCGCGCGAATGCGACCGAGGCGGCGGTCGAAAGCCCGAACACGACCATGGCGCCCCCGACCAGCGCGAAGAGGGTCCAGGCCGGAGCCTGCGCGGTCATCAGTCCGATGCCGCCGATCGCGACGATCAGAAGCCGTGCCGTCGAGGCGAGCACGGGCCCGCCGACGCGTGCGGCGCCTTGCGAAGAGAAGTAAAGCGACACGCCCATGCCGAAGAACACGAAGGCCGGACCGGCCCAGTGGAAATAGCTGTGCGCTGCGGCGGTGACGCCGGGATCGCGGGTGAAGAGCCCGACCCACAGTGACGGCGCGAGCGCAACGACGAGACCGATCAGCCCCACCGTGAGTCCCGAGGCGGCAGCCGCGGTCCAGGCGACACGCCGCGCGCGCTTCACATGCCCGGCGCCGATCGCCATGCCGACCATCGGCACCGAGGCGATGCCGAAGGCGAAGGTGATCGGGATCAGCAGAAATTCCAGCCGCGAGCCGATGCCGTAGCCGGCCAGCATCTCGGTGCCGAAGGTCGCGAGGATCTTCGTGAAGATCAGAATGGTGAGCACGGTCTGCAGCGGCGACAGGCAGGCCACCGCGCCGACTTTGAGAATGTCCAGGAACATCGCGCGCTCGAAATGAAAGGCGCGGACATCCAGCGGCAGCCGGCTGCGCCCCGACAACAGATACCAGATGAAGAAGATCGCCGCGCAGCTGAACGCGATCAGCTGCCCGCTCGCCACGCCCGGCATGCCGAATTGCGGCACTCCGAACAGGCCGAGCCCCAGCGTGCCGCCGAGCACGATCTGCAGCGCGCTCGCGCCGATCAGAATCATTGAAGGCAGGCGCATGTCGCCGGTACCGCGGATCACCGAGGCCAGCGTGTTGACGAGCCAGATCGCGACCGCGCCGGAGAACAGCACCTGCGAATAGCCGCTGGCCTCCTCGAGCACGCGCTCGCGTCCGCCGAGCAGCGCGAAGAAGGAGCGGCCGAAGGCGAGCATCATCACCGTAAAGAACAGCCCGCCGCAAAGGCCGATGATGGCGGCATGCAGCGCCAGCGTCGCGGCGCGGTCGCGATCCCCTGCGCCGAGGGCGCGGCTGATTGCGGACGAGACGCCGCCGCCCATCGCGCCCGCGCTCATCATCTGCGTCAGCATCGCGAACGGAAACACCAGCGCGATCGCGGCGAGCGGGATGGTGCCGAGCCGGCCGATATAGGAGGTCTCAGCCACTGCGACGAGCGTGCTGCCGACCATCGCGATCATGTTGGGGATCGCGAGCCGCAGCAGCGTCGGCAGGATCGGCGCGGTCAGGAGGCTCGCGATGGGGGAGGCGACCGGCGCAACCGGCGGGACGGCATCTGCGGGGGCGTCGATCGTCATGTTCACCGGGCGGAAAATTAAATGATGACCGACATATTATAAGAGAATGAGCCGGCCGGCGCAGCCCTGGCTCACGCAGGGCTCACCACGGCAGGCCGCATAGGTCGATGGTGCCCAGCGTCGGCGCGCGCACGATGTGGAAGACATAGGGCGCCATGTAGGTGAACCGAATCCGCCCTTCCGGCTGTTCGCAATAGACCTCGCCTTTGAACGGCAGCCAGCTCCGGGCCTCGTAGAACGCGAAATTGTGCGGCTCGCAGACCAGTAGGGCGAACCGAACCGCCTCGTTGGCGCGCATGGTATGCACCGCCGCGTCGATCGCCACGGTCGCATAGCCACGGCCGCGCTGGTCCTCGCGCGTCGAGACGCCGCCGATGCCGCCGATATGAACCTTCTGTCCATTCCAGGTGATGGTGCGGAAGTAGATGCCGACATGGCACACGAGACCATCCTCGGGCGTCTCGACCAGCACGCGGAGATCGGCATTGGCCCATTTGACATGAGCCCAGTGCTTGCCTGCGACCAACTGCGGTGCCCAGACCGCCTGAAGTAGCGGCTCGGCCCTCGGCCACGAGGCGTCGCCGTTCAATATGTCGATCTCGATGCTCATGGCGTCGTCCTCCACAGCTCCGCTTCGTGGCGCGTTTGTTCTGTCTTAAGCGCCTCAAAGGCAATGATATTTTACAGCGAACCGCAGGCCTGATCGACACGGCCGGTTGCGACGAATTTGTGCATTCAGGCAGGACGCGCCAAGTTTTCGCAAATTCTGAGGTATTTAATGGCGGCGGAACCTTCTATAAGGGGTGACCGTTAGAACTCGTTCCCCACCAGTTGCGGACAAGAAGCCATGACCTTTACGCTGCCCCCACTTCCTTACGCCTATGACGCCCTTGGCCAGTACATGTCGAAGGAGACGCTGGAATATCACCACGACAAGCATCATCAGGCCTACGTCACCAACGGCAACAACGCGCTCAAGGGGACCGAATGGGAAGGCAAGTCCCTTGAAGAGATCGTCAAGGGCTCGTTCGGCAAGAACCCCGCGGTGTTCAACAACGCCGGCCAGCACTACAACCACATCCACTTCTGGAGCTGGATGAAGCCCAATGGCGGCGGCACCAAGCTGCCGGGCAAGCTCGAGAAGAAGATCAACGAGGACCTCGGCGGCTTCGAGAAGTTCAAGACCGACTTCCAGGCGGCCGGCGTCGGCCAGTTCGGCTCCGGCTGGTGCTGGCTCCAGGTCAAGAATGGCAAGCTCGAGATCTCCAAGACCCCGAACGGCGAGAATCCGCTGGTGCACGGCGCCACACCGATCCTCGGCTGCGACGTCTGGGAGCACTCTTACTACATCGACTATCGCAATCGCCGTCCCGACTATCTCAAGGCGTTCGTCGAGAACCTCGTGAACTGGGAATACGTGGAGTCCCTGTTCGAGAAGGCGTGACAGGTGTCATTCCGGGGCGCGGGAAGCGCGAGCCCGGAATCCATTTGTCTGCTCGGGTGACGCCCGATGGGTTCCGGGTTCGGCGCTGACGCGCCGCCCCGGAATGACAGAAACAAAGGCGGTCGCAGGCGCGACCGCCTTTTTGCTGTGCGGAATTGCCCTGCGTGGCGCGCGCATGGGTCTGTCGTCACACCGTTTGCATCGGGGGAACACCGCCCTTAATCAGAACGGGCATCACCCTCGAGCGACCCAGCCCGTTGTCAGAACCTTCCCCGAACAATCCGGTGCCTGGCGGCGACGCGGAATCCGAGCCGCGGCCGGGCCGGGTCCGCAAGCCGATCGGCTGGTCGACCGTCATCATCGCAGCTCTGGTGGCGGTGAGTGCAGCACTGGTCTGGCGGCGGGACGGCACCGACGGCGTTCTGGACATCCTTACCCACGATCTCTCCTTGTTTTCGGGCATCCTGCCGCGGGTGCTCGCCGGCTGCCTGCTCGGGGCCTTCATCTCGGAGATCTTGCCGCACGAGAAGGTCTCGCGCTCGCTCGGGCCGAAATCCGGCCTGATGGGCCTTTTGATCGGCACCGCGTTCGGCGCGATTCTGCCCGGCGGTCCCTTCACCGCCTACCCGGTGGCGAGCGCGCTGCTCGCGGTCGGCGCCGATTTCGGCGCCACCATCGCCTTGGTCGTGAGCTGGACGCTGATCGGCTATGGCCGGGCGGTCGCCTGGGAAATCCCGATCATGGGCACCGATTTCACGCTGTGGCGGATCGTGATCTCGCTGCCGCTGCCGGTGCTCGCCGGCGCCCTCGGCCGCTTCGTCTATGTCAGGCTCTATCCGAAGCCGCTCGCGAAGGACGACGAGAGTTGAGCGCAGCGCTTCTGATCGACATCCTGCTGTGGAGCTCGGTGCTGGGCGTCGGGCTGATCGCCTTTCGTCGTGGGCGTCCGGTGTTCGTGGCCTCGCTGCGCGAGGGCACGATGGACTTCGTCAACATCGTGCCGCGGATCGCGCTTGGCGTGATCGGCTCCGGCTACATCGCGGCCATCATCCCGCAGGAGGTGATCACCGGCTGGCTCGGCCCTGATAGCGGCTGGCTCGGGGTTGCCACCGCCGTGGTCGCCGGCGCCGCCACGCCCGGCGGTCCCGTGGTCGGCTTCTCCATCGGCACCGTGGCGTTGAAGTCGGGGGGCGGGGTGCCGCAGGTGGTTGCCTATGTCGTCGCCTGGGCGCTGTTCGCCTTCCAGCGGGTGATCTTGTGGGAGATCCCGTTCATGCCCGCCCGTTTCGTCTGGTTCCGCTGCGCCGTCTCGGTGCCGTTCCCATTCGTGGCAGCCGCCATCGCCATGGTGATCGGCAAGCCCTGAGCCGCGATGTCAGTCCCGCCGTGGACAGGCGTAATGTTATAATATAACGTCCGCAAATGGCTCCCGCCGCGTCCCACGCCCACCAGCACGACCATGCTCATGGCCATTCCCATGGTCACGGCCATGGACATTCGCACGGGCACGATCACGCCCACGCCCATGTCCACGATGCGACCTCGCCGCATCCGGCCCAGACCGCGCCTTGGTCGATCCTGCGCATGACCATGGCGGGCCGTCTCGCGGCCGCGCTCGCGGTCTGTGCTGTGCTGTGGGGCATCGTCTTGCTGGCGATGAGGTGACGATGGCAGCGCTGCACTTTCACAACGTCACGCTCGGCTATGACCGGCACCCCGCCGTGCATCATCTCAGCGGCGAGGTCGCGCCGGGCGCGCTGGTCGCCGTGATCGGCCCGAATGGCGCCGGTAAATCGACGCTGTTGCGCGGCATCGTCGGCATCCTCAAGCCGCTCGACGGGACGATCCATCTCGGCGGGCTCGACGCCCGCGACATCGCCTATCTGCCGCAGAGCGCGGAGATCGACCGCAGCTTCCCGATCTCGGTGTTCGATTTCATCGGCACCGGGCTGTGGCGTGGCACAGGCCTGTTCGGCGGCATCGGCAAGGCCGCGCGCGACAAGATTCTCCGGGCAATCGGAGCAGTTGGCCTCAGCGGTTTTGAGAACCGCCCGATCGGCACGCTCTCCGGCGGTCAGATGCAGCGCGTGCTGTTCGCCCGTGTGCTGCTCCAGGATGCCAGCCTGATCGTGCTCGACGAACCCTTCAACGCCATCGACAGCAAGACCACCGCCGATCTGCTCGCGCTGGTGAAGCGCTGGCACGGCGAGGGCCGTACCGTGCTCGCCGCGCTGCACGACATGGAGACGGTGCGCAACCACTTCGCCGAAACGCTGGTGCTGGCGCGCGGCCCGGTCGCGTGGGGCCCGACGGCGGAGGTGCTGACGCCGGAAAATCTGCTGGTCGCGATGCGAATGTGCGAGGCCTTCGACGACAGCGCGGCGGCCTGCGCGGCCGATGATATCAGCTCGCGGGCGGCCTGATATCCGATGCTCTATGACGCGCTGATCGGTCCGTTCACCGAATTCGAGTTCATGCGGCGCGCGCTCGCCGCGGTGATCGCGTTGGCGCTGGCGGGGGCGCCGATCGGCGTGTTCCTGATGCTGCGGCGGATGAGCCTCGTCGGCGACGCCATGGCGCACGCGATCCTGCCTGGCGCGGCGGTTGGTTTCCTGCTCTCCGGCCTCAATCTGTTCGCGATGACGGCCGGCGGCCTGGTCGCCGGCTTTGCCGTCGCGATCCTCGCTGGCGTGGTCGCACGCTCGACCGGGCTGAAGGAGGACGCCTCGCTCGCGACCTTCTATCTCGCTTCGCTTGCGCTCGGCGTCACCATCGTCTCGATCAAGGGCACCAACATCGATCTCCTGCACGTGCTGTTCGGCAACATCCTCGCAATGGACGATCAGACGCTGTTGGTGGTCGCCTTCAACGCCACGGTGACGCTGCTGGTGCTCGCGGTGATCTACCGCCCGCTGGTGATCGAGAGCGTCGATCCCCTGTTCCTGCGCACCGTGAGCCGCGCCGGTGGCCCCGCCCATCTCGCCTTCCTCGCGCTGGTCGTCATCAACCTCGTCAACGGCTTTCAGGCGCTGGGCACGCTGCTGGCGGTGGGGCTGATGATCCTGCCTGCGGGCATCGCAAGGTTCTGGTCGCGCGATCTCACCGCGATGATCTGCATCGCCGTCATTGCTGCCGGGGTCTCCGGCTATGCCGGCCTCGTGCTCTCATTCCAGACCCGCGTGCCCTCGGGTCCCGCGATCATTCTGGTAGCGACGGTGCTCTACATCGTCTCCGTCCTGTTCGGCCGCGTCGGCGGCATCGTCCGGCAGCTGTTTCCCGGCCGGCATCTGGAAGCATGACGATGCGGCTCATCCTGGTTTGTGCGCTGTTGCTGATCGCCTCGCCGCTTGAGGCCGCGGAGCGGCTCAACGTCGTCGCGAGTTTCTCGATCCTCGGCGATTTCGTCCGCAATGTCGGTGGCGACCGCATCAACCTGACGACGCTGGTCGGGCCCGACAGCGACGTCCACGTCTATACGCCGGCCCCTAGCGATGCCAAGCGGGTCGCGGCGGCGAAGCTCGTCATCGTCAACGGGCTCGGGCTGGAGGGCTGGCTGCCGCGCCTCGTGCAATCCGCAGGGAGCAAGGCCAAGGTGATCACCGCAAGCGCCGGCATCGCGCCGCTGAAGCTGGGCTCGGCCGCTGATCCCCACGCCTGGCAGTCCATCCTGAACGCCAAGATCTACGTCACCGACATTGCGAGCGCGCTCGCCACGGCCGCTCCTGACGATGCGGAGTTCTTCCGCGCCCAGGCCAAGGCCTATCTGGAAAAGCTCGAAGCCCTCGACCGCGAGGTCCGCGACGCTGTCGCAAAAATCCCGCCGGAGCGGCGCAAGGTGATCTCCACCCATGACGCCTTCGGCTATTTCTCCAGCGAATACGGTATCCGGTTCATCGCCCCCCGGGGCGTCTCCACGGAGAGCGAGCCGAGCGCGCGAGATATCGCCGCCATCATCGGCCAGATCAAGGCCCAGAAAATCCCGGCCGTGTTCCTTGAAAATATCAGCGACGATCGCCTGATCCGGCGGATCGCCGCCGAGACCGGCGCCAAGGTCGGTGGCACCCTGGTTTCGGACGGTTTGACCGGCGAAAAGGGCCCTGCACCCACTTACATTGACATGGTCAGGCACAATATAAAGGCCCTGACCAGCGCGCTTGACCATTAGGGCAGGGGCCACCCCGCCTCGCGTCGCGCGAAAAAGCCTTGAAGTCCGGAGTTGTTATGTCTGACGCGACCTCCCAGAAGATTCCCGTGACCGTGCTGACCGGCTATCTCGGCGCCGGCAAGACCACGCTGCTCAACCGCATCCTGTCGGAGAACCACGGCAAGAAATACGCCGTCATCGTCAACGAATTCGGCGAGATCGGGATCGACAACGACCTCATCATCGGCGCCGATGAGGAAGTGTTCGAGATGAACAACGGCTGCATCTGCTGCACCGTACGAGGCGACCTCGTCCGCATCATGGACGGCCTGATGAAGCGCAAGGGCAAGTTCGACGCCATCATCGTCGAGACCACCGGTCTTGCCGATCCCGCCCCCGTCGCGCAGACCTTCTTCGTCGATGAGGACGTGCAGAAGAACGCCCGGCTCGATGCGGTCGTGACGGTCGCCGACGCCAAATGGCTGTCCGACCGTTTGAAGGATGCACCAGAGGCCAAGAACCAGATCGCCTTTGCCGACGTCATCGTTCTGAACAAGACCGACCTCGTCAACAAGGGCGAGCTCGCCGAGGTCGAGGCCCGCATTCGCGGCATCAATCCCTATGCGAAGCTGCATCGCACCGAGCGCTGCGCGGTGGCGCTGGCCGACGTGCTCGACCGCGGCGCGTTCGATCTCGACCGCATCCTCGACATCGAGCCTGACTTCCTGGAGGCCGACGATCATGACCACGATCATGATCATCACCACGATCATGATCATCACCACCATCACGGCCACGATCACCATCACCATGATCACGGCCACGGCCTGAAGCACTATCACGACGAGGAGATGCAATCGCTCTCGCTCAAGACCGACAAGCCGCTAGATCCCAACGTGTTCATGCCCTGGCTGCAGAACCTGGTGCAGGTCGAGGGCGGCAAGATCCTGCGCTCCAAGGGCATCCTCGCCTTCCACGACGACGACGATCGCTACGTCTTCCAGGGCGTCCACATGATGCTGGAGGGCAACCACCAGCGGAAGTGGAAGGAGGGCGAGCCGCGCGAGAGCCGCCTCGTCTTCATCGGCCGCGAATTGCCCGAAGAGGCGATCCGCAAGGGTTTCGAGAGCTGCATCGTCTCGTGATGAAAGAGTTTACGCCAGCGCCCGAGTCCGCTTCGATCGTTTCCGTCACCGACCGCGTCCAGCCGATTGCGCTCGGCATGGCCGTGACCTCGGTGCATTTCCTGAAGGATCGCGCCGCCTTCGTCGGCGGCGAGGAGAACGTCGCATTCGTCGATGCCAATTGCGAGATCACCACGGTTGCCGTGCATAGCGGCGGGATTCTCTCGACCGCCTCCGACGGCAAGCGCCTCGTCATGGGCGGCGACGACGGCAAGGTCGTCTCGCTCGACGCCAAGGGCGAGGTGACGCTGCTCGCCACCGATCCCAAGCGGCGCTGGATCGACGCGGTGGCGCTGCACGCCGACGGCGCGTTCGCCTGGTCGGCCGGCAAGACCGCGACCGTCAAGAGCGGCAAGGCCGAGGAGAAGTCGATCGACGTGCCCTCGACCGTCGGCGGCCTTGCCTTCGCGCCGAAGGGCCTGCGGCTCGCAATCGCGCATTACAACGGCGTGACGCTGTGGTTTCCGAACATGGCGGGATCGGCCGAATTCCTGCCCTGGGCCGGTTCGCATCACGCGGTCACCTTCAGCCCCGACAACAAATTCCTGGTCACCGCGATGCACGAGCCGGCGCTGCACGGCTGGCGGCTCGCCGACAACAGGCACATGCGCATGACCGGCTATCCCGGCCGCGTCCGCTCGATGTCGTGGAGCGCCGGCGGCAAGGGGCTGGCGACCTCGGGCGCCGACACCGTGATCATCTGGCCGTTCGGCAGCAAGGACGGTCCGATGGGCAAGGAGCCCGCGATGCTCGCGCCGCTGCAGGCGCGCGTCTCCGCGGTCGCCTGTCATCCCAAGAACGACATCCTCGCCGCCGGTTACAGCGATGGCACCGTGCTGATGGTCCGTCTGGAGGATGGTGCGGAGATCCTGGTCCGCCGCAATGGCACGCCGCCGGTGGCCGCGATCGCCTGGAACGCCAAAGGCACGCTGCTGGCCTTTGCCGACGAAAATGGGGACGGCGGTCTGCTCGAGCTTTAATCTGTCATGGTTCCCGCCGTATAGGGAACCATGCGATTTCTGACGACCTTCCAGCTTGCCGACTTTGGCGACACCCTGGTCAGCCTGATCACGGCCTTCGTGCTGGGCACGCTGATCGGCGCCGAACGGCAATACCGTCAGCGCACCGCGGGGCTGCGCACCAACGTGCTGGTCGCGGTGGGCGCTGCCGCCTTCGTCGATCTCGCCATGCAGCTGGATGGCGCCGACGGCGCGGTCCGGGTGATCGCCTATGTCGTCTCCGGCATCGGCTTCCTGGGAGCCGGCGTCATCATGAAGCAGGGCATGGATGTGCGCGGGCTCAACACCGCGGCGACGCTGTGGGCCTCGGCCGCGGTCGGCTCCTGTGCGGGCGCCGACATGATCGCACAGGCGGCCGCGCTGACCGTGTTCGTCATCGCCGGCAACACCATGCTGCGCCCGCTGGTCAACGCCATCAACCGCATCCCGCTGAACGAGAAGGCGCTGGAGGCGACCTACTATTTCAAGCTCGCAGTTGCGGCCGACGCCTTGCCCGACATGCGTGACCGCCTCGTCGACAAGCTCGAAGCGGCGAAATATGCCGTGGCCGATATCGAAGTCGCCGAGATCAGCGAGGGCATTCTGGAGATCGCCGCCAAGCTGGTTGCGACCGCGGTCGACCCGAACGAGCTGAACGCGGTCGCGACCGATCTGCAGCATCTGCCAGGCGTCCGGCATGCAACATGGGAAGTCAGCACGACGGAGTAGCGCGGCGTTTTGGCGCGTGCGGGTGGGTTCCGCGCGTTTTCAGGTTCCGGAACCGGCGCGCCCCAGTTTCGTTGATTCCGCGAACAAAGGCGGTGATCGACATGCCCGGCCGAGATGACAAACGTAGACTGAAGCTCAACCTGACAATCGCCGGTGCGCTGTTCGCAGCAGGCGTTGCGGTGTCGGTGATGTCCCTGGCGCAAATCCGCGCCGAAAGCCGCATGCAGCTGGCGCAGGCGACGCCCCCGCTCCAGGGCACCCCGTCCGACGAACAGAGCAAGGTGCCCGCGGAGGCGAAGCCCGGCGGTGATCGCCCGACCACGCCGGCCCCCGAGCCGGCACGGCCGGATCCGCAGACTCAGGGCGCGGCTGGTGCGGCCAAACCGGCGCTGCCGCCGGCCCCGGCCGAGAAGATCGCGCCGCCGATGGAGAAGAAGTAGTTTTTCCGGTCATTCCGGGGCGCGCGAAGCGCGAACTACGGTGCGCAATTGCGCACCGGAGAATCCATTTACCTGCAGAGTCTGCCGCCCGATGGATTCCGGGCTCGCGCCAATTGGCGCGCCCCGGAATGACGGGCGGAGAGAGCCCGCCTCACCGCACCAGAATATTCCGGAACTGCCAGGGATCGCTGGTGTCGATATCTTCCGGGAACAGTCCCGGACGATCCGTCAGCGGCGTCCAGTCGGTATAAAAGCCCTTCACCGGGCCGAGATAGGGCAGCTGAATTTCGAGCAGGCGCTCGAAATCCATCTCGTCGGCCTCGACGATGCCTTCGTTCGGGTTCTCCAGCGCCCAGACCATGCCGCCGAGCACGGCGGAGGTCACCTGCAGGCCGGTGGCGTTCTGGTAGGGCGCGAGCTCGCGGGTCTCTTCGATGGAGAGCTGCGAGCCGAACCAATAGGCGTTCTTGTCATGGCCGAACAGCAGCACGCCGAGCTCGTCGATGCCGTCGACGATCTCGTTCTCGTCGAGGATGTGGTGCTTTTCCTGCATCTTCCCGGCGCGGCCGAACATTTCATGCAGCGACAGCACGGCATCGTCGGCCGGATGGTAGGCATAGTGGCAGGTCGGCCGGTAAATCGCCTTGCCCGACGCATCGCGCACGGTGAAGTAATCGGCGATCGAGATCGACTCGTTGTGGGTGACGAGGAAGCCATACTGGGCGCCGCGGGTCGGGCACCAGGTGCGCACGCGCGTGTTGGCGCCGGGCTGCATCAGATAGATGGCAGCGCCGCAGCCGGCTTCATGGGTGTGCGCATTCTCGGGCATCCATTTCTCGTGGGTGCCCCAGCCGAGCTCGGATGGCTGCATGCCTTCCGACAGGAAGCCTTCCACCGACCAGGTGTTGACGAAGACGTCCGGCTCCTTCGGCTTCTTCGAACGCTGGGTGTCGCGCTCGGCGATGTGGATGCCCTTGATGCCGGCCTGCCGCATCAAATCCGCCCATTCGCCCTTGGTCTTCGGCCTGGGCGCATTGAGCTTCAGATCGGCCGCGACATTGAGCAGCGCCTGCTTGACGAAGAAGGAGACCATGCCGGGATTGGCGCCGCAGCAGGAGATGGCTGTGGTCGAGCCGGCGGGGCGCGCCTTCTTGGCGGCCAGCGTCGTTTCGCGTAGCGCGTAATTGGAGCGCGCTTCCGGACCCTTCGAGGAATCGAAATAGAAGCCAAGCCAGGGCTCGTTGACGGTGTCGATGTAGAGCGCGCCGAGCTCGTTGCAGAGCTCCATGATGTCGGTCGAGCCGGTATCGACCGACAGATTGACGCAGAACCCCTGGCCGCCGCCCTCGGTGAGCAGCGGGGTCAGCACCTCGCGGTAATTGTCCTTGGTCAGCCCTTTCTGGATGAAGCGGACATTGTGCTTCTCGCAAAGCGCCTTGCGGCCCTCGTCCTTGGGATCGAGCACGGTGATGCGCGACTTGTCGTAGTCGAGATGCCGCTCGATCAGGGGCAGCGTGCCTTTGCCGATGGAGCCGAAGCCGACCATGACGATGGGGCCGGTGATCTTCGCGTAGATCTGCGAGGGAGGGCTCATGGGATGGGTTCTCCGGAACGTGCTGGCAGTGAGGGATGGATCAGGCGCTGCGGCGCTTGTCAGATGCTGCGGCGCTTGGCGGTGACTTCGATCTCGACCTTCATCTCGGGCCTCGCCAGACCAGAGACGACCAGCAAGGTCGCCGCCGGCCTGATGTCGCCGAGGACCTCGCCGCAGACGGCGAAGTGGGCATCGATATAGCTGGCGTCGGTCACGTAATAGGTCGCACGGACGATATCGGCCATCTCGAATCCGCCCTCCTGCAGGGCGGCGGCGATGGTCTTGAAGCAGTTGCGTGACTGGCTCGTGACATCTGATGGCATCGTCATCGTGGTGTAGTCATAGCCGGTCGTTCCCGCGACGAAGGCGAACTCGCCGTCGATCACGGCACGGCTGTAGCCGACGGACTTCTCGAGCGGGGAGCCGGTGGAGATCAGGCGACGGGACATGGTCATGGGCCTCGACTGAAGGGGGTGTTTCGCGGGGTTAAAGGGCGTTTCCGGCGCCTGCGCAACCCCAAAGGAACGGGCCTCGCGCAGGCGCGGCAGGGCGTTGCCGCTCAATGCGGCTGCGGTCGTCGCTACACGAGCGATCCCTCAGGCCGCGTGCGCCTCAGGCGCGCGAACCGACCTCCGTTTGGGCAGGGCCGCGCCGGTCGGGACGATCATCCCGGCGGCGCCATCAAGCGCGCCATCAGTGAACTCGATCGCCAGCAGGCGGTTGCGCTCGAACGGGCCGGGCAGCGACAGCTCGGCGGTCTTCTCGGCTGTGAAGCCGAAGCGGGCGTAATAGGGGGCATCGCCGAGCAGGATCACGGCGCCATGCCCGCGCGCCCGGGCGGCAGCCAGCGCTTGTTGCATCAGCGCGGCGCCGATCCCGAGCTCGCGGCAGGCAGGGTCGACCGCCAGCGGTCCGAGGACCAGAGCGGGCCTGCCTCCGGCGCTGACATGCCACAGCCGCACGGTTCCCACGAGCTTGCCCTCGCGCATCGCCGACAGGGCAAGGCCTGCGGCGGGCGCGCGTCCGTCGCGCAGGCGCTGGCAGGTGCGGCCATGGCGGTTCTCGCCAAAGCAGGCATCGAGCAGCGCTTCACGCGTCGCGACGTCTCCAGCACGTTCCGCACGGATCACGAACGGAGCGGCTTTCGAGGTGAGGGCAACTTGCGGCTTCCGAGGAGCAGTCATGGCACGTCAGTCCCCGCTTGAACCGGCGTGCGCACAGCACGCCTGTCCAAGACGTCGTCAGAAATCGAGATGTTGGATGAGGAGCCGGCGGACCGGCTCCCGGGTTCGTCAGGCCTCTGGAAAAGAGAGGCGGATCAGATGTGGTACGTCCGCAGCGGCGGAATGCCGTTGAACGCCACCGACGAGTAGGTCGACGTATAAGCCCCGGTGCCTTCGATCAGCACCTTGTCGCCGATCTCGAGCGTCACCGGAAGCGGATACGGGGTCTTCTCGTACAGCACATCGGCGCTGTCGCAGGTCGGACCTGCGAGCACGCACGGGGTCATGTCCGCGCCGTCGTGACGGGTGCGGATGGCGTAGCGGATCGACTCGTCCATGGTCTCGGCGAGACCGCCGAACTTGCCGATGTCCAGGTACACCCAGCGCACCTCGTCCTCATCGCTCTTCTTCGAGATGAGCACGACCTCGGATTCGATGATGCCGGCGTTGCCCACCATGCCGCGGCCCGGCTCGATGATGGTCTCCGGGATCTGGTTGCCGAAGTGCTTGCGCAGCGCGCGGAAGATCGAGCGGCCGTAGGTGACGACCGGCGGCACGTCCTTCAGGTACTTGGTCGGGAAGCCGCCGCCCATGTTGACCATGGACAGGTTGATGCCGCGTTCGGCGCAGTCGCGGAACACCTGCGAGGCCATCGCCAGTGCACGGTCCCACGCCTTCACCTTGCGCTGTTGCGAGCCGACATGGAAGGAGATGCCGCACGGCTCCAGGCCCAGGCGCTTGGCGAGGTCGAGCACCTCGACCGCCATCTCCGGGTCGCAGCCGAACTTGCGCGACAGCGGCCACTCGGCGCCGGCGCAGTCATAGAGGATGCGGCAGAACACCTTCGCACCGGGAGCGGCGCGGGCGATCTTCTCGACCTCGGCGGCGCAATCGACCGCGAACAGGCGAATGCCGAGCGCGAAGGCGCGAGCGATGTCGCGCTCCTTCTTGATCGTGTTGCCGAAGGAGATGCGGTCGGGCGTCGCACCCGCAGCCAGCGCCATCTCGATCTCGGCGACCGTGGCGGTGTCGAAGCAGGAGCCCATGGACGCCAGCAAGGCCAGCACTTCCGGCGCCGGGTTCGCCTTGACGGCATAGAACACGCGGCTGTCGGGCAGCGCCTTGGCGAAGCTCTGGTAATTGTCGCGCACGACCTCGAGGTCGACGACGAGGCACGGCTCGGTGTCGAGGCCTTCGTTGCGGCGGTTGCGCAGGAATTCCTGGATACGTTCGGTCATGGCACTCTCCAACGGTCCCAGCGACGGGAGCCGTATCAACGTGACGTCTGATGAGAGTGCTTCGGCCGCATCGCGCGATGGAGGCGCGCTGGGGCCAAAAAACTCAAACCAGACTGTGCTGCCGTGGATTGGTTGGGAGAGTTTCCCGCCCGCTCACCTGGCAATGAAGGACAAGCCTTTTCAGTAGCCCGCGCCGGCGTTGGACTGCCGGTAGAGACCAAAAAAGCCCGATCCGTCGTTGCTTTAAGTCGCGTCCCCCGTTGAGAGCGGGGTGCGCCGGTTCGCCTCCGGCTGCCAGTCACGGTTGCAAAGAGCGAAGTCACCTTCGACATGGCATCTCTTTGAGAGAGATGCTGGGCGCTCCGGGTTTGCTTCGGTCGCTCGACGTTTCAGTCTCGACTTCCGCACTTCCGAAGAGCCCCTCGGCTTCTTCACCCCTTGGCGGCTGTCCGGCCTCTTGTCCGGATACCTACCGACTGACACACGACCACAGGCACGTGCGAAATTGGGCAAGTCCGCACATAAGCGTTTTGACTCTGGTTCGCAAGAATTTTTTTAGGCTGCGGACAGGATTGCCTAACATCTGCTTGCGCACTGTTGCGCGAGCGACGCGGAAGATGAACGCGCGTTAAGTTTTCGCCGCGCAGCGCGTGCTGCCCACGCGCGAGACGCGTCAGCCGCGCTTGGTGAAGGGCTCGATGCGCTGAGCGCCGCGGATGAAGGCGGTCATCACGAGCACGCCGAGTGCGAACAGCACGGCCTGCAGGATATGGGCGCCTTGGTCGCCGAGCCCGAACAGGATCGCGAGCGCCCAGCCGCCGGCAAACGCCGCGCCGAACACCTCCGCGCCGATCAGGATGGCGGCGCTGATGACGGTGATGACGCTGGACCAGACGATCTGGCGGGACGATGAGGAAGGCGCGTTCATGGCTTCAGGGGATCCTGGCTTCGAGGGCCGCAATCTCCCCGAAAAGGCGGCCGGGGGCAAGGGCAAACGGCCCAAAAAAGCCCCACGCGTGCTATAGCTGGCCGCAACAATCGAGCCACGAAATCCGGGACTTGCGATGTCAGAAACCCGCCAAACTACGGACGCCGAGACCAATCCGCTGCTGAAGGCCTGGGTGACGCCGTTCGCGACCCCGCCCTTCGACGAGATCAAGCCGGAGCATTTCCTGCCGGCCTTCGAGCAGGCCTTCGCCGACCACGCCGCCGAGATCGCGGCGATCACCAACGATCCCGCGGCGCCCGACTTCGCCAACACCATCACGGCGCTGGAGCGCTCGGGCAAGCTCCTGAGCAAGGTCGCGGCGGTCTTCTACGACCTCGTCTCGGCGCATTCCAACCCGGCCATCCTGGAGATCGACAAGGAGGTCTCCTTGCGGATGGCGCGGCACTGGAATCCGATCATGATGAACGCCGTGCTGTTCGGCCGCATCGCCCATCTGCACGAGAACCGCGCGGGTCTCGGTCTCACGCCCGAGCAGCTCCGTCTGCTGGAGCGCACCTACACCCGCTTCCACCGCTCCGGCGCCGGCCTCTCCGAGGAGGCCAAGACGCGGATGGCCGAGATCAACGAGCGGCTGGCCCAGCTCGGCACCGGCTTCAGCCACCATCTGCTCGGCGACGAGCAGGACTGGTTCCTGGAGCTCGGGGAGTCCGACCGCCAGGGCCTGCCGGAGAGCTTCGTCGCCAGCGCCAAGGCTGCGGCGGAAGAGCGCGGCATGGCAGGCAAGGCCATCGTCACGCTGTCGCGCTCCTCGGTCGAAACGTTCCTGAAGAGCTCCGCCCGGCGTGACCTCCGCGAGAAGGTCTACAAGGCCTTCATCGCGCGCGGCGACAACGGCAACGCCAATGACAACAATGCGACCATTGTCGAGATCCTGAAGCTGCGCGAGGAGAGCGCCGGGCTCCTGGGCTATCCGACCTACGCCGCCTACCGGCTCGAGGATTCCATGGCCAAGACGCCAGACGCGGTGCGCGGCCTGTTGGAGCGGGTCTGGAAGCCTGCCCGCGCCCGCGCGCTTGCCGACCGTGACGAGATGCAGGCGCTGATCGCGGAGGAGGGCGGCAATTTCAAGCTCGCCCCCTGGGACTGGCGCTTCTACGCCGAGAAGCTGCGTCTGCAGCGCGCCAATTTCGACGATTCCGCGATCAAGCCGTATCTCGGTCTCGACAACATGATCGCCGCCGCCTTCGACTGCGCCACGCGCCTGTTCGGCGTCACCTTCGAGGAGCGCAGGGACGTTCCGGTCTGGCACCCCGACGTCCGGGTCTGGGAGATGAAGGACAGGGGCGGCAAGCACAAGGCGCTGTTCTATGGCGACTACTTCGCCCGGCCGTCCAAGCGCTCCGGCGCCTGGATGACCTCGCTGCGCGACCAGCAGAAGCTCGACGGCGACGTCGCGCCGCTGGTTCTCAACATCTGCAATTTCGCCAAGGGCGCCGGCGGCGAGCCGTCGCTGCTGTCGCCCGACGATGCCCGCACCCTGTTCCACGAGTTCGGCCACGGCCTGCACGGCATGCTCTCCAACGTGACCTATCCCTCGCTGTCGGGTACCTCCGTGTTCACCGACTTCGTCGAGCTGCCGTCGCAGCTCTACGAGCACTGGCAGGAGCGGCCCGAGGTGCTGCAGAAGTTCGCCCGCCACTACCAGACCGGCGAGCCGCTGCCGGACGACCTGCTGCAACGCTTCCTCGCCGCGCGAAAATTCAACCAGGGCTTTGCCACGGTCGAGTTCGTCTCCTCGGCGCTGGTCGACCTGGAATTCCACACCCAGCCGGCCGCCGCCGCGCAGGATGTCCGCGCCTTCGAGCGACGCGAGCTGGAGAAGATCGGCATGCCCGAGGAGATCGCGCTGCGTCACCGGCCGACGCAATTCGGCCACATCTTCACCGGCGACCATTACGCCGCCGGCTATTACAGCTACATGTGGTCGGAGGTGATGGACGCCGACGCCTTCGGCGCGTTCGAGGAGGCCGGCGACATCTTCGATCCCGCCGTGGCCAAGCGCCTGCACGACGACATCTATTCGTCGGGCGGATCGGTCGATCCGGAAGCCGCCTACGAGGCGTTCCGCGGCCGCCCGCCGGAGCCGGATGCGCTGCTCCGCCGCCGCGGCCTGCTCGAAGACGCCAGGGCGGCCTGATGAACATGCGCGCCCTGTTCGGATGCCTGCTCGCCGCCGCGATGTCGCTCGCGGCCGGGGCAGCGAATGCACATCCGCATGTCTGGATCACCGCCACCAGCGAATTGCTCTATGCCGCCGACGGCAGCATCACCGGCGTGCGCCATGCCTGGACCTTCGACGACATGTTCTCGGCCTATGCGGTGCAGGGGCTCGAGAGCAAGACCAAGGGCGCCTATACGAGCGAGGAGCTCAAGCCCCTGGCGCAGACCAATGTCGAGTCCTTGAAGGAATACGCCTACTTCACCTTCGCCAAGGCCGACGGGAAGAAGGAGCGGTTCCAGGAGCCGGTCGACTATTTCCTCGACTACAAGGACACGGTGCTGACCCTGCACTTCACCTTGCCGCTGAAGAATCCGGTCAAGCCCAGGCAGCTGGTGCTCGAAGTGTTCGACCGCTCCTTCTTCATCGACTTCCAGATGGCCAAGGACAGTCCGGTTAAGCTGGTCGGTGCGCCCGCGGGGTGCCAGATGAAGCTGGAGCGGCCGAACGACGGCACCGCGAGCGCGCAGAAGCTGAACGAGCAGACCTTCCTGAACGGTGAGAACTCGAATTTCGGCATGATGTTCGCCAACAAGATCACGGTGGATTGCCCTTGAAGCCGCAACTCTCTCCGCTTGCGCGCGGGCTGCTCGCCACTGCCGCTGTGCTGCTGGTCGTGGCCGTGACTGATGCCGCGCTTCATGATCTTCTCGCGCAAAACCCGTTCGGTGCGCCGCGACCAGCGCAGGCGGCCGAGCCTGAAGCGAGCGGCCTCATCGGCTGGCTCCTGGCCAAGCAGTCGGAATTCTATCGGCAGATGTCGGCAACCATCCGCGCCGCGAAGTCCGATGGCTCGGCGGTGTGGACGCTGCTCTTCATCTCGTTCGCCTATGGCATCTTCCACGCCGCCGGTCCCGGCCACGGCAAGGCGGTGATCGCCTCCTATGTGGTCGCCAACCGCGAGACTGCGCGGCGCGGCATCGCGCTGTCCTTTGCCTCGGCCCTGATGCAGTCGCTGGTCGCGATCCTCATCGTCGGCATCTCGGCCTGGCTGCTGAATGCGACGGCCAAGACGATGTGCAAGGCGGAAGGCGCGATCGAGATTGCGAGCTACGCCCTGATCGCGCTGTTCGGCCTGCGCCTGGTCTGGGTCAAGGGTCGCACCTTCATCCGCGCATTTCAGGCCATCCAGCCGGTGCCGGCGATGGCGGGCGTGCCGCACGACCATGATCACCACCATCATGATGCGCATGATCATCATCACCACGATCACGGCCATGATCAACACCATGGCCACGGCCACGCTCACCATCACCACGGGCACGACCACGTCCACGACGAGCATTGCGGCCATTCCCACGGACCCACGCCAAGCGAACTCGCCGGCCCCGGCGGCTGGCGGCGCGGCTTCGCTGCGATCCTGACCGTCGGCATCCGCCCCTGCTCGGGCGCAATCCTGGTCCTGGTGTTCGCGCTGGCGCAGGGCCTGTTCTGGGCAGGGATGGCCGCGACATTCCTGATGGGGTTGGGCACCGCGATCACGGTGGCGGCCATTGCTGTCGTCGCCGTCTCCGCCAAGGACATCGCCGCCCGCCTCAGCGCCGGACGCGACGGCGGTGGCGCGCTGTTTATGCGCGGCATCGAGTTCGGCGCCGCGAGTCTGGTCCTGCTGTTCGGCGTCGGCCTCCTGTTCGGCTACATCGCCGCCGAACGGACCACGTGCTTTTAAGGGCGCATCTGCGCTTCGCGGCGCTAATCGGGCAAGACGGTCGAGCGCCTTGCTCCGTCATTGCGAGCGCAGCGAAGCAATCCAGAATCTTTCCGCGGAGGGATTCTGGATTGCTTCGTCGCAAGGGCTCCTCGCAATGACGAGCCTGAAATATCTCGGTCGGGGGGTCCATGTCGCGCGAAAACTTCTGGTTCTTCCACCCGTTCCGGGTGCGCTATTCCGAGATCGACGGCCAGGGCGTCGTCTTCAACGCGCATTATTTGACCTATTTCGACACCACCATCACCGAATATTTCCGCGCGCTCGGCTTCGACCAATATGCGGATGCAAAGGCGAGCGGCATCGATTTCCACGTCGTCAAATCGCTGATCGAGTACAAGGCGCCTGTTAGGTTCGACTGGGAGCTCGACGTTGGCGCGCGCGTGGCGCGGATCGGCAATTCAAGTCTCGTGTTCGAGCTCGCGATTTTCGTGAAGGGTGGCACGGATGCGCTGGTGACCGGCGAGATCGTCTGGGTCTACACCGACCAGAAGACCCATCGTCCGGTCACGATCCCGGCATCAATGCGGGCACTGATCGCGACGCGAGAACGCCATCTTTCGGCGTGAAGCCGCTCACACCGGCAGAAACCGCTTCAATGCCGGCATGAAGAAGATGCCGAGATTGATCGCAAAGCCGATGCTCCAGAGGATCGAGCGCAGCGTCGGGCGGTTGCCGAGATACGTCAGCACATAGGCAATCCGCACGATCAGGAACAGCGCCGCGAGCTCGTCGATCAGCCGCTGCGGCGCTTCCCTGTATTCGGCGAGCAGCACCGCGAACGCAAAGAACGGAAACGTCTCGATGCCGTTCTGGTGCGCGCCGAGCGCGCGTTGCGACAGGGCGTCCTCATAGAAGGCGGGGTCGCGCGGCCGGGAATTGTCGAAGCGGCGAAACCTGATCCCTTTGACCGTGACGATCGTCGACAGATAGAGCAGCAGCGCCCCGAAGACGCACCATTCCGCGAGTGTCATCCTGCCTCCCCCCCGCTTGGGTGCGACCCTAGCGAACCCCGGCTCATCTTGACAAGTTCGGACCAACGCGCGACCCAACCAGTCATGAACAGCGTCCTCCCCCTCGAGACCGCGAAACCGGCCACCCGATCCGCCCTACCGCGCGTCGGCGTGCTCCTGATCAATCTCGGAACGCCCGATACGGCCGATGCTCCGGGCGTGCGGGTCTACCTCAAGGAGTTCCTCAGCGACGCCCGCGTCATCGAGGACCAGGGCCTGATCTGGAAACTGGTGCTGAACGGGATCATTCTGCGCAGCCGTCCGCGCACCAAGGCGCTCGACTACCAGAAGATCTGGAACAATGAGCGGAACGAGTCGCCGCTGAAAACCATCACGCGCTCGCAAAGCGACAAGCTCGCGGCCGCCTTGTCGGACCGCGACAACGTCGTCGTGGATTGGGCGATGCGCTACGGCAATCCGTCGATCAAGTCGGGCATCGACGCGCTGATCGCGAAGGGCTGCGAGCGTATCCTGGCCGTGCCGCTCTATCCGCAATATTCGGCCTCGACCTCGGCGACCGTCTGCGACGAAGTCTTCCGCGTGCTCGCGCAGCTGCGGAACCAGCCGACTCTGCGGGTGACGCCGCCCTACTATGACGACAAAGCCTATATCGAGGCGCTCGCCGCCTCGATCGAGGGCCATCTGGCGACGCTGTCCTTCAAGCCGGAGCTGATCGTGGCATCCTTCCACGGCATGCCGAAAGCCTATGTCGACAAGGGCGATCCCTATCAGCAGCACTGCATCGCGACGACCGAGGCGCTGCGCCGCCGGCTCGGCATGGACGAGACCAAGCTGCTGCTGACCTTCCAGTCGCGCTTCGGCAACGACGAGTGGCTGCAGCCCTATACCGACAAGACCATGGAGCGGCTTGCCAAAGAGGGCGTGCGCCGCATCGCAGTGGTGACGCCGGGCTTTTCCGCCGACTGCCTGGAGACGCTGGAGGAGATCGCGCAGGAGAACGCGGAGATCTTCAAGCACAATGGCGGCGAGCAGTTTTCCGCGATCCCCTGCCTCAACGACAGCGGACCGGGCATGAACGTGATCCGCACCCTGGTGCTGCGCGAGCTCCAGGGCTGGATCTGATGGGCATCCCATGAACCGCCGCCGGTGCCTGGCGCTTCTTGGGATGCTCGCGGCGCTGCCGGCCCCGGCCCTGGCGCAGCAGCCGAACGCGACACGGCGGCTCGGCGTGCTCTCGGTCACGGCTGCTGATGATGCGATCGGCCAGACGCGCAGCATCGCCCTGGTCGAAGCGCTCGCCGGCCAAGGCTGGAAGGAGCGCGACAATCTCAAGATCGATTGGCGCAACGGCGGCGGCGAGCGCGCCCGCATCGCGCAGCTCGCCGACGAGCTGATCGCGCTCAAGCCTGACATCCTGCTTGCGGTCGGCACACCCTCGGTCGAAGAGCTGCGCCGGCGCACCACGACGATCCCGATCGTGTTCGCCGTCGTCACCGATCCCGTCAGCCAGGGCTTTGTCGAAAACCTCGCGCATCCCGGCGGCAACCTCACCGGCTTTACCGATTACGACGGTCCGCTCGCCGGCAAATGGCTGGAGATGCTGACGCAGGTCACGCCGAAGGTGTCCCGCGCTGCGGTCGTCTTCAATCCCGCCACCGCGCCGTTCGCGCCACTGATGTTGCGCGCCATCGAGGACGCCGCACGGACGCTGCGCCTGACGGTCGAGCCCGCGCCCGTCCATGACGCCGTCTCGATCGGGGCGCTGGCTTCCAGGCAAGACGGCGCCATCCTGGTCCTGCCGGACTTCTTCACCATGGCCAACCGCGCGCAACTGCTCTCGGCGATCGCACAGGCGCGTGTACCCGCGGTATTCTGGAGCCGGACGTTCGTCGATGAGGGTGGGCTGATGTCCTACAGCACCGACAGCGTCGAGCAGCTTCGCCGCGCCGCGGACTATATCGATCGGATCCTGAAGGGCGCACGGCCGGCCGACCTGCCGGTGCAGAATCCCACCAAGTTCGAGCTGGTGATCAACCTGAAGGCGGCGAGAGCGCTCGGCATCACGCTTTCCCCGGGCCTGCTTGCAATTGCGAATGACGTGATCGAATGAACCCGTCCGTGACGGACGCCTCGCCCGAATTCGCTAATTTCCGCTGCTAGAGCATGATCCGGAAAAGTGTGAAGCGGTTTTCCGAAAAGATCATGCTCAAACAATAACCTAAAGTGCGATGACGATTCATCCTGATCGCATCGCGCTTTAGGCCTGCGCGCGCGCTTTCAAGAGCCTGTCGCAAATACATATCGCGACCGTTCTCTTGCTGTGCGTCTTGTGTGGAATTGCTCCGATACCGACGTGAATTGCGACCGCTGAACCGGTAGGATCGTGATCCCGACCAATGACAGCGCCGGAAAGGGCTTTTTCCTGACGTCTTGTCCCGGCTTGGAGGAGATATGAGCGGCTTCGACATTTTCGCGATTGTTCTGGTTTTGCTCGTCATCGTCACGCTGGTCGCCGGCGTGAAGACGGTGCCGCAGGGCTATGACTGGACCATCGAGCGGTTCGGCAAATACACCCAGACGCTGAGCCCCGGGCTCAATTTGATCGTGCCCTATTTCGATCGCGTCGGGCGCAAGATCAACATGATGGAGCAGGTGATCGACATTCCCGAGCAGGAGGTGATCACCAAGGACAACGCCACCGTGACGGTGGACGGCGTCGCCTTTTATCAGGTGTTCGATGCCGCCAAGGCGAGCTACGAGGTCGCCAACCTGAACCAGGGGATTACGGTGCTCACCATGACCAACATCCGCTCGGTGATGGGCTCGATGGACCTCGACCAGGTGCTGTCGCACCGCGACGAAATCAACGAGCGCCTGCTCCGTGTGGTCGACGCCGCGGTCTCGCCCTGGGGCGTCAAGGTCAACCGCATCGAGATCAAGGACATCGTGCCGCCCGCCGACCTGGTCGAAGCCATGGGGCGGCAGATGAAGGCCGAGCGGGTCAAGCGCGCCGACATTCTCGCGGCCGAAGGCCAACGCCAGTCCGAGATCCTGCGCGCCGAGGGCGCCAAGCAGGGCCAGATCCTCCAGGCGGAAGGCCGCCGCGAGGCCGCCTTCCGCGATGCCGAGGCGCGCGAGCGGTCGGCGGAAGCCGAGGCCAAGGCCACGCAAATGGTCAGCGAGGCCATCGCCAAGGGCGATGTCGCTGCGCTAAACTATTTTATCGCCGATAAATATATCAAGGCATTCGGGCAACTGGCCGACTCGCCGAACCAGAAGGTCATCATGCTTCCGGTCGAAGCGATGAGCATGCTGGGCTCGCTCGCCGGCATCGGCGAAATTGCGAAGGCCACGTTCGGGGAGAGCGCGGTGGCCGCGGCCCGCCGCGGCGGCTCGGTACCGTCGTCGGGCCCGACACCGCCGTCCGTGCCGCAGCAGTAACGGGACTATTCACAGAGGTCGTGTCATGACCGACATGTTCGTATCGCTCGGCAACTGGAACTGGCTGATCCTCGGCTTCATCCTGATGGCCCTGGAGGTGCTGGCGCCCGGCATCTTCCTGTTCTGGCTTGGGCTCGCTGCGCTGCTGGTCGGCCTGATCTCGTTCGCGGCTGCGATCTCCTGGCAGATCCAGCTCGTGATGTTCGCGATCTTCGCCGCCGCCGCCGTGCCGGTCTGGCGCCGTCTGGCCAAGCCGAAGCCGGACGCCAGCGCCAGTCCGTTCCTCAACAAGCGCAGCGAAGCCCTGCTCGGCCGCGAGTTCACGCTGGAGAAGCCGATCATCGACGGCACCGGCACCGTGCGGATCGGCGACACGGTATGGCGCGTGGCTGGGCCCGATACGCCGGCCGGCACGCGGGTGAAGGTGGTACAGGTCGACGGCGCCAACCTGACGGTCGCCGCGGCGTGAGGACTTTTCCCCTCTCCCCTTGCGGGAGAGGGTGGCTCGCCGCAAAGCGGCGAGACGGGTGAGGGGTGTCTCTCCGCGATAGCTAAGCTGAGTTCGTGGAGAGAGACCCCTCATCCGGCGCTTCGCGCCACCTTCTCCCGCAAGGGGAGAAGGAACACCAGCGCGTGGCAACGAGTGATGCTCACCTTCTCCATCGCTCCGCAAACCTGTGCAGTGGCATGAAGGTCTCGCACAATTCCCGGCCCAGCGGTGTCAGTCCGTAACCTCCGCCGTCGCCCAGCTCCACGAAGCCCGCCTCGCGCAGCTCGGTCAGCCGGGCCTGCAGCACCGTGGGCGAGGCCTCGTCGCAGGCGCTGCGCAGGGCGCGCGAGGTGAGGGGCTCTCCGCGCAACTCCCACAAGATCCGCAAGGCCCAGCGCCGGCCGAGCAGGTCGAGCAAAGCCATGATCGGCCGTCCGGTGCGCGAGCCGCGGACGCGGCGTTCTGCTGTTGTCGCCCGTTTCGCCATGGTCACCTCTTGCGTCATGCTACGGATAATGTAGCGTAGTGCTACGGTAAATGTAGCAACGGAAATCGCTCATGTCCCAGGCCTCACCGCGCATCGCCCCGCTCTCGCCGCCTTATCCCCTGGACATCCAGGCGCAGTTCGACCGCATCATGCGCGGTGCGCCGCCGCTGGTGCTGTTCCGGGTGATGGCGGGCCATGACCGCGCCTGGGACAAGTTTCGCGCGGGCGGGCTGCTTGATCCGGGGCCGCTCTCGCTGCGCCAGCGTGAGATCGTCATCGACCGCACCTGTGCGCTGAACGGATGCGAATACGAATGGGGCGTGCATGTCGCGATCTTCGCCGGGCCGGCGAAGCTCACCGCGGAGGAGGTGCGTGCGACGGTGCTGGGTGATACGAATTCGGCCCTTTGGTCGCCGGCCGAGCAGGCGCTGATCGCAGCCGTCGACGCGCTGCATCATCGCGCGACACTCGCGGACGAGGAGTTCGCCGCGCTGTCGACGCATTACGACGAGGCGCAGATCCTGGAGATCATGCTGCTGTGCGGCTTCTATCGCACGGTGTCGTATCTGGCGAACGGGCTGCGCTTGCCGCTGGAGGAGAACGCGGCGCGGTTTCCGGCGCCGCTCTAGCGGCCGTCATTGCGAGGAGCGTCTCATCCTCACCGTCATTCCGGGGCGCGCGAAGCGCGAGCCCGGAATCCATCGGGCAGCGACCTCGGGGTGAAATGGATTCCGGGTTCGCGCCAAGTGGCGCGCCCCGGAATGACGGGTGAAGCGGGCTGGGCGCCCTACGCCACGCCCGCGCGCAGCAGATCGTGCAGGTGCACGATCCCGACCACCTTGCCCGCTTCCGTCACCAGCAGCGAGGTGATCTTGCGGGTGTTCAGCACCTCGATCATCTCGGTCGCGAGCATCGAGGGCGGCACGGTCTTGGGTTGCTTCGTCATGATCTCGTCGACGGTCACCGTCAGCAGATCGGGCCGCATGTGGCGGCGCAGATCGCCGTCGGTGATGATGCCGACGGCCTCGCCCGCATCGTTGACGATGCAGACGCAGCCGAGCCCCTTCGCCGACATCTCGACCACGGCTTCCGACATCTCGGTGCCGAGCGGCTTGAGCGGAATCTCAGCGCCCGTGCGCATGTAGTCGCGGACGAATTTCAGCATCGCGCCCAGCTTGCCGCCGGGGTGGAAATGCGCGAACTCCAGCGCGGTGAAGCCGCGTCCCTCCAGCAGCGCGATCGCGAGCGCGTCGCCGATCGCGGCCTGCATCAGCGTCGAGGTGGTCGGCGCCAGATTGTGCGGGCAGGCCTCGCGCGCCTTGGGCAGCTCGATCACGAGGTCGGCGGCCTGGCCGAGCGAGGACGACGCGCTCGAGGTCACCGCGATCATGGGGATCGCAAAGCGCGCCGAATAGTTCACGAGGTTCTTCATCTCCGGCTGCTCGCCGGACCAGGACAGCGCCAGGATGACGTCGTCGGGCGTGATCATGCCGAGGTCGCCATGACCGGCTTCGGCGGCGTGCACGAAGAAGGAAGGCGTGCCGGTCGAGGCCAGCGTCGCGGCGATCTTGCGGCCCATATGGCCTGACTTGCCGAGCCCGGTGACGATGACGCGGCCCTTGGCATTGCGGATCAGCTCGACCGCCTTGGCGAACGGCTCGCCCAGCGGGCCGCGCAGCGCGGCGGCGAGCGCGTTGATGCCGCCGCTCTCCGTCTCCAGGGTGCGGAGCGCGGATTCGACGCTATCGGGAATGGAGCCGGATGATTGGGTCATCAGCGGTTTCGAGCTCGGCATGGTCGGGTCCAGGGAGGAGGGGCGTTCGCCCATTGGCGCCTGCTTAGCACGCCCCGATCAGCGAGGCGACGCGCGGCCGGACGCCCTCAACCGGTCATTAACCATAATTGTTTTAACTCCATTAACGATGGTTCTCGCCAGCCGGCGGGGATGATCGAGAAAGTGTTTGATTTCGTTGGGGTAATTCCATCGTGGGGTCGTCTCCAGGCAGGGGCCGGAGCAAGGTCGCGCATTTCCTGCGCGCCTCTTTGCCGTGCCTCGCGCTGACCACCCTCGCAAGCGGCCCGGTGGCGGCCCAGGGGCTCACGCCCGACCTGTTCAATCCCAACCGCGGCGCCTTCGCCTCGCCTGAGACGCTGCCGACCCGCCGCACCGCCGGCGTACCCCAGGCGCCCTCCGACGCCTTGCCGAAACTGCCTGATCCCAACGCCGACCCGCGCCAGCGCCAGCAGGCGCCGGCGAGCTCGCGTGTCGGTCAGGTCCCGACCTACGGCCTGCCGGCCGCCACCGGCGCGAGCGGCTCCGGCTACGACTCGCTCAACCGCAAGCGCCAGCAGCCCAAGCTCTATCCGGGCCAGCCGAAGCCGAAGCGCGCCGCCGGTCCCGGCTCACCGCCGCCGCCGGCAACGCCGGCCACGACGCTGGGCCCGCCGCGCATCGCGCCACCGCCCTCCGAGACCGCGCACAAGGTCCCGGTGCCGGCGGCGATGGCGGGCAACGTGCCCGGCCAGCCGCTGCGCCGCCGTCTCAAGGCCGATGACGATCCGTTCGGCGCGGTCGGCGATTACGCCGGCAGCTTCCTGATCAAGGGCGGGCTCGAACTCTCCGCCGGCTACGACAGCAATCCGACGCGCCTCAACAGACCGGTCGGTTCGCCCGCCTATGTCATCGCGCCCGATCTGCTCGTGGTGTCGGATTGGGAGCGCCACGCACTGGTCGCCGATCTGCGCGGCTCGTTCTCGGGCTACACCAACGACATGCCGGCGACGATCAACGGCTTGGCCTCGCCGTCGCCGGTCGAGGCCAATCGTCCCGACTTCAACGGCCATGTCGACGGCCGGCTCGACGTCACCCGCGATTTCAAGCTGACCTCGCAGCTGCGCCTGCGGCTCGCCACCGACAATCCCGGCAGCCCCAATGTGCAGGCCGGCCTGCAGAGATATCCGGTCTACGCCGCCTATGGCACGACGCTCGGCTTCGACCAGACCTTCAACCGCTTCCAGGTCGCGGCCGGCGCCACCATCGATCGCACCGCCTACACCGATTCCAAGCTCACCGACGGCTCGACCTTCAGCAACGACGACCGCAACTTCAACCAATATGGCGGCGTCGGCCGCTTCTCCTACGACCTCAAGCCCGGCCTAAAACCCTTCGTCGAGATCCAGGGCGATACCCGCGTCCACGACCAGGCTTCCGACCGCAACGGCTATTTCCGCGATTCCAATGGCGGCTATGCCAAGGTCGGCTCGTCCTTCGAGTTCTCGCGCATCCTCACCGGCGAGATCTCGGTCGGCTATTCCGCGCGCAGCTACACCGATCCGCGCCTCAGCCAGCTCGCAGGGTTTCTGACCACGGGCTCGCTGATCTGGAGCGCCAGCGGCC
Source organism: Bradyrhizobium sp. NBAIM03 (assembly GCF_020194055.1). Classification (NCBI taxonomy): domain Bacteria; kingdom Pseudomonadati; phylum Pseudomonadota; class Alphaproteobacteria; order Hyphomicrobiales; family Nitrobacteraceae; genus Bradyrhizobium; species Bradyrhizobium sp. NBAIM03. The sequence continues at coordinate 175,084 of NZ_JADYVS010000005.1, forward strand.
TCACCACGGTGAAGTTCTTCACCGACACGCAGATATCGGAGACCACGGTCCCCGGCTCATCCGGCGTCCTGGTGCGCACTTACTCCGCCCAAGTCGACCACGACTTCCGCCGCTGGCTCACCGCGGTCGGCAAGTTCACCTACGGCACGCTCGACTACCAGGGCCAGAACCGCAACGACAAGACCTACTCGTTCGAAAGCAATTTGATCTACAAGCTCAACCGCAACATCTGGGTCAAGGGCACGCTGCGCCACGACATCCTGAATTCGAGCCAGCCGGGCTCGAGCTCGCAGGGCACGGTGGTGCTGCTCGGGGTGCGGCTGCAGAATTGAGGCGCTTGTTAGCGCGTCGCACGAGACGAAGCCGAAAGGCGCGGCTCTCTCCAATTGTCATTCCGGGGCGCGCCACTTGGCGCGAGCCCGGAATCCATCGGGCGTCTGGGTTGGTGATGAATGGATTCTCAGGTGCGCAATTGCGCACCATAGCTCGCGCTTCGCGCGCCCCGGAATGACATCTCAGCGCGGCAAATCCGTCTTCCCCATAAGGAACGTATCGATCGACCGCGCGCACAGCCGGCCCTCGCGGATCGCCCACACGACGAGCGATTGCCCACGCCGCATGTCGCCGGCGGTGAACACGTTGGGGCGCGAGGTCAGGTAGTCCAGCGTGTTGGCCTTGACGTTGCCGCGCGGGTCGAGCTCGACCGCGAGCAGCTTGAGCAGGCCCTCGTGCACGGGATGGACGAAGCCCATCGCGAGCAGGACCAGCTCGGCATCGAGCTCGAACTCGGTGCCGGCAATCGGCTTGAACTTGTCGTCGACGCGGACGCAGTGCAGCTTCTTGACCTGGCCGTTCTCGCCCGAGAACTTCTGGGTCAGCACGGCGTATTCGCGCACCGCGCCTTCGGCCTGGCTCGAGGAGGTCCGCATCTTCAGCGGCCAGTTCGGCCAGGTCAGGCCCTTGTTCTCGCGCTCAGGGGGAGCGGGCATGATCTCGAGTTGGGTCACCGACAGCGCGCCCTGGCGCAGCGAGGTACCGATGCAGTCCGAACCGGTGTCGCCGCCGCCGATGACGACGACATGTTTGCCGCCGGCCAGGATTTCCTGGACGCCGCCGAGCGGCTCCTCGGAGACGCGGCGGTTCTGCTGCGGCAGGAAGTCCATGGCGTAGTGGATGCCGGCGAGCTCGCGGCCGGGGATCGGCAGGTCGCGCGGGGCTTCCGCACCGCCGGTCAGCGCCACGGCGTCGTACTCGTTGAGCATCTCGCGCGGATCGACGTTGCCCTCAGCGCCGACATGGCTGTTGTAGTGGAAGGTGACGCCTTCAGCTTCCATCTGCGCCACGCGGCGGTCAATGACGCCTTTCTCCATCTTGAAGTCGGGGATGCCGTAGCGCAGCAGGCCGCCGGCCTTGGCGTACTTCTCGTAGAGGTGGACGTCGTGGCCGGCGCGCGCCAGCTGCTGCGCACAGGCCATGCCGGCCGGACCCGAGCCGATCACCGCGACTTTCTTGCCGGTCTTCACAGTCGCGACTTCCGGCTGGAGCCAGCCATTGTCCCAGGCGCGATCGACGATCGCGCATTCGATGGTCTTGATGGTGACGGGGTTGTCGTCGATGTTGAGCGTGCAGGACGCTTCGCACGGCGCCGGGCAAATGCGCCCCGTGAACTCCGGGAAATTGTTGGTCGAATGCAGGTTGCGCGAGGCTTCTTCCCAATTGCCCTGGTAGACGAGGTCGTTCCAGTCGGGAATCTGGTTGTTGACCGGACAGCCCGGCGTGCCCGGCGCGACCGAGCCGGTGCCGTGGCAATAGGGAATGCCGCAATTCATGCAGCGCGCGGCCTGGTCGCGCACCTCCTTCTCGGAGAGCGGAACGACGAATTCCTTGTAATGCTTCACGCGCTCGGCGACCGGGGTGTACTTGCGGTCGTGCCGTTCGATTTCCAGAAAACCCGTGATCTTGCCCATTAAACCCGAAGTCCCTGCCGCTTAAATTCGTCTTGTTGTTTCCTCACCGTCATTGCGAGGAGCGAAGCGACGAAGCAATCCAGTCTTTTTTCCGCGGAGAGATTCTGGATTGCTTCGCTTCGCTCGCAATGACGAGGTGTAATGCCTTACGCCCCGATCGCGATTTTCGGCTCGGCGTCCGCGTTGGCCGCCATCTCGCGCAGCGCGCGCCGGTACTCGACCGGCATCACCTTGCGGAATTTGGGCAGCCAGTCCTTCCAATTGGCAAGGATGTCGGCGGCGCGCTTGGAGCCGGTGGCTTTGGCGTGGCGCGAGATCAGGACGTGCAGCCGCTCGACGTCGGAGGCGAGCAGGTTCCTGAACACGTCGACCCGGCCATGCGCCTCGAGGTCGCCGGCATGGTGATAGGTGCCGGCGTTGATCAGCTCCTCCGACAGCACCGGCTCGAGCTCGACCATGCTGAGGTTGCACAGCTTATCGAAGTCGCCGGCCTCGTCGAGCACGTAGGCGATACCGCCGGACATGCCGGCCGCGAAGTTGCGCCCGGTCTTGCCGAGCACGACCACGATGCCGCCGGTCATGTATTCGCAGCAATGATCGCCCGCGCCCTCGACCACGGCGACCGCGCCCGAGTTACGCACGGCAAAACGCTCGCCGGCGATGCCACGGAAGTAGCACTCGCCCTCGATCGCGCCGTACATCACGGTGTTGCCGACGATGATGCTCTCTTCCGGCACGATGGCCGAGTTCCTCGGCGGCTTGACGATGATCTTGCCGCCCGAGAGGCCCTTGCCGACATAGTCGTTACCTTCACCTTCGAGCTCGAAGGTGACGCCGTGGGCGAGCCAGGCGCCGAAGGCCTGGCCCGCGGTGCCCTTGAGGCTGACATGGATGGTGTCGTGCGGCAGGCCGGCATGGCCGTAGATCTTGGCCACCGCGCCGGACAGCATCGCGCCTGCGGAGCGGTTGGTGCTGTTGATGGCGGCCTCGATCTTCACCGGCGCGCCGCGATCGAGCGCTGCCTGCGCCTTCTCGATCAGCGTGCGGTCGAGCACCGCCTCCAGATGATGGTTCTGGCGCTCGGAGTGATAGATCTTCTGGCCCTTCTCTTCCTTCTGCTTGACGAAGAGCTTGGAGAAGTCGAGCCCCTTGGCCTTCCAATGCGCGACCAGCTTGGTCTGGTCGAGCAGCTGCACCTGGCCGACCATCTCGTTGAAGGTGCGGAAGCCGAGCGAAGCCATGATCTCGCGGACTTCCTCGGCGACGAAGAAGAAGTAGTTGATCACGTGCTCGGGCTGGCCGGTGAAGCGCTTGCGCAGGACAGGGTCCTGGGTCGCGACGCCGACCGGGCAGGTGTTGAGATGGCACTTGCGCATCATGATGCAGCCGGCCGCAATCAGCGGCGCGGTGGCGAAGCCGAACTCGTCGGCGCCCAGCAGCGCGCCGATCACGACGTCACGGCCGGTGCGGAAGCCGCCGTCGACCTGGACCACGATGCGGCTGCGCAGCCGCTCGCGCACCAGGGTCTGGTGGGTTTCGGCGAGCCCGATTTCCCACGGCGATCCCGCATGCTTGATCGAGGTCAGCGGCGAAGCACCCGTGCCGCCCTCGAAGCCCGCGATGGTGACATGGTCGGCACGCGCCTTGGCAACGCCTGCGGCCACAGTGCCGACGCCGATCTCCGAGACGAGCTTGACCGAGACGTCGCCCGTCGGGTTGACGTTCTTGAGGTCGTAGATGAGCTGCGCCAGGTCCTCGATCGAGTAGATGTCGTGGTGCGGCGGCGGCGAGATCAGGCCGACGCCCGGCGTCGAGTGCCGGACTCTTGCGATGGTCGCGTCGACCTTGTGGCCGGGCAGCTGGCCACCTTCGCCGGGCTTGGCACCCTGCGCCATCTTGATCTGCATCATGTCGGAGTTGACGAGATACTCCGTGGTGACGCCGAAGCGGCCCGAGGCGACCTGCTTGATCGCCGAACGCATGGAATCGCCGTTCGGCATCGGCTTGAAGCGGTCGGCTTCCTCGCCGCCTTCGCCGGTGTTCGACTTGCCGCCGATCCGGTTCATGGCGATCGCGAGCGTGGTGTGCGCCTCGCGCGAGATCGAGCCGAAGCTCATCGCACCGGTGGCGAAGCGCTTGACGATGTCCTTGGCCGGCTCGACCTGGTCGAGCGGCACAGGCTTGCGCTTTTCCTCCTCCGCGCTCTTGATCCGGAACAGGCCGCGCAGCGTCAACAGGCGCTCCGACTGCTCGTTGAGGATCTTGGCGAAGGCGCGGTAGCGCTCCTGCGAATTGCCGCGCGCGGCGTGCTGCAGCAGCGACACAGACTCCGCGGTCCACGCATGGTCCTCGCCGCGGCTGCGATAGGCATATTCGCCGCCGACATCGAGCGCGGTCTTGTAGACCTGCGCCTCGCCGAACGCGTCGGCATGGCGGCGCACGGCTTCTTCCGCGATCTCCCCAAGGCCGACGCCCTCGACGCGGGTGTGCGTGCCGGCGAAGAACTTGGCGACGAAGTCGGCCTTGAGGCCGACCGCGTCGAAGATCTGCGCGCCGCAATAGGACTGATAGGTCGAGATGCCCATCTTGGACATCACCTTGAGCAGGCCCTTGCCGATCGACTTGATGTAGCGCTTGACGATCTCATAGTCGTCGAGCGAGCCGGGCAGGCGGTCCTTCATCGCGGTGATGGTCTCGAACGCGAGGTACGGATTGATCGCTTCGGCGCCGTAGCCGGCAAGGCAGGCGAAGTGATGCACTTCGCGCGGCTCGCCGGATTCGACGACGAGGCCGACCGAGGTGCGCAGGCCGGTGCGGATCAGGTGATGATGCACGGCGGCGCAGGCCAGCAGCGATGGGATCGGCACGCGGTCGGTGCCGACCATGCGGTCGGACAGGATGATGATGTTGACGCCCTCGCGCACTGCGCTTTCGGCGCGTGCGCAGAGCTCGTCCAGCACCTGGTCCATGCCCGCCGCGCCGAGACCGGCGTGGAAGGTGGTGTCCAGCGTGCGCGACTTGAAGTGCGACTCGGCCACCTCCGAGATCGAGCGGATCTTTTCCAGGTCCGCGTCGGTCAGGATCGGCTGGCGCACTTCGAGGCGCTTGGTCGTGGCCATGCCCTGCAGGTCGAACAGGTTCGGCCGCGGCCCGATGATAGAGACGAGGCTCATCACCAGCTCTTCGCGGATCGGGTCGATCGGCGGGTTGGTGACCTGCGCGAAGTTCTGCTTGAAGTAGGTGAACAGCGGCTTGGCCTTGTCCGACAGCGCCGAGATCGGCGTGTCGTTGCCCATCGAGCCCGCGGCTTCCTCGCCCGTGGCCGCCATCGGCGTCATCAGGATGGTGATGTCTTCCTGGCTGTAGCCGAACGCCTGCTGACGGTCGAGCAGCGACAGGTTCGAGCGCACGCCCGTGGTCGGCACCTTCGGCAGGTCTTCGAGCACGATCTGGGTCCGCTCCAGCCACTCCTTGTAGGGATGGCTGGCGGCGAGCGAAGCCTTGATCTCGTCGTCCGGGATCAGGCGGCCTTGCTCGAGGTCGACCAGCAGCATCTTGCCCGGCTGCAGCCGCCACTTGGTGATGATCTGGTCCTCGGGGATCGTCAGCACACCCATCTCGGAGGCCATGACGATGCGGTCGTCCTTGGTGACGAGATAGCGCGCGGGCCGGAGGCCGTTGCGGTCGAGCGTGGCGCCGATCTGGCGGCCGTCGGTGAAGGCGATCGCGGCGGGGCCGTCCCACGGCTCCATCAGCGCGGCATGATATTCGTAGAAGGCGCGGCGCTTCTCATCCATCAAGGGATTGCCGGCCCACGCCTCCGGGATCATCATCATGACGGCGTGCGGCAGCGAGTAGCCGCCCTGCACCAGGAATTCGAGCGCGTTGTCGAAGCAGGCGGTGTCCGACTGTCCCTCATAGGAGATCGGCCAGAGCCGGTTGATGTCCTTGCCGTAGAGCTCGGAGCTGACCGAAGCCTGGCGTGCCGCCATCCAGTTGACGTTGCCGCGCAGCGTGTTGATCTCGCCGTTATGCGCGATCATGCGGTAGGGATGCGCCAGCGACCAGGCCGGGAAGGTGTTGGTCGAGAAGCGCTGGTGCACGAGCGCGAGCGCGCTCTCGAAGTCAGCCTCGTGCAGATCGGGATAGTACTTGCCGAGCTGGTCGGCGAGGAACATGCCCTTGTAGATCACGGTGCGGCAGGACATCGAGCACGGGTAATAGCCGGCAAGGCCGCGGTCGCGGCGCTGGTAGATCGCCTGCGAGATCGACTTGCGCAGGATGTAGAGCCGGCGCTCGAACTCGTCCTCGGTCTTGGCGGTGCCGTTGCGGCCGATGAACACCTGCATGCAGGCGGGCTCGGTCGGCTTCACGGTGACGCCGAGCGAGGAATTGTCGGTCGGCACGTCGCGCCAGCCGAGCAGGGTCAGACCCTCTTCCTTGATCTGGTCGGCGACGATGCTCTTGATCACGTTGCGCCAGGCGGTGTCGCGCGGCATGAACAACGCGCCGATGGCGTATTCGCCGGGCGCCGGCAACTTGAAGCCGAGTTCGGAGGCCTTACGGCTGAAGAAGGCGTGCGGGATCTGCACCAGAATGCCGGCGCCGTCACCCGCGCGCGGGTCGGCGCCGACGGCGCCGCGATGCTCGAGGTTGCAGAGGATGCTCAGCGCGTCCGAGACGATCTCGTGCGACTTCTTGCCCTTGATGTTGGCGATGAAGCCGACGCCGCAAGAATCCTTCTCCAGGCTCGGATCATACAGGCCTTCGGCTTCGGGGCGCGAATTGTGCTCTTGAATCGATGAGGTGATCGGATCGGTCGTTTTCGAGGCGACCGTCGCCGACAGCTCTTCTGCCACGATGCTTGCGCGCTCGAATTGCGACCCGTTCATTGTTCCTGTCCTCTCCATGCGGCAAGCTGCCTCACCGCCATCTTCGGCGCACCTTGGGCGTCCCGCGGCACCCGCTCCTGGGCCACCGCTCGTCCTCTGCGAGCCGCATTTTCTTAAATTCAGGCCTAGGCGTTCTTCGTCCCCGAGAACGGCTTTGCCTGGTACCTTGCCGGCGCTCGAGAGCACCAGTTCTCGCTGCAATCCCTATGCCGGAACCGCAAGCAAAATTGAGACAGTCTTCCTGTCCTAACCATCACCTTGCCAAATTTTTGTCTAGCACACAAGCGCGCGGAAGTCCCGATTCCGCAGAAGTCAATCAATCGCTTTCCAAAAGTTGCGCAGCCCCGGTTTTGAGGCAAACACGCCCTGATCCGGCCCCGCCGGCGCCGAAATCCCAAATGAAGCTTCGGATCAACCCTTCGGAAGGCGCGCCACGCCGCGAGAAGCGAAAGAGGGCGGCCGCCGCAAGGCCTGACAGGAGCGTCTCGATCATGAAGTTTTTCACAGGATGTGTGGCCGCCGCCGTGGTGGCCCTGGGTGCCAGTGCGGGGCAGGCCCAGGTTCCCGCGAGCGGGATCGCCCGAGGCGCCGTCATCGCCGTCTCGGATTTCGACGGGCCCTACGCGCCGCCGGAGGCCGCCCCGCCGCGTTACGGTTACGGCCACTACGAGGAGCGCGGCCCGGCGCCGGCCCTGTTGCCGCCGACCGAGGTATATGCCGTGCTGCGCGAAAACGGCTTCTCGCCGCTCGGCATTCCGCGCCTGCGCGGCAGCGTCTACACCATCGCGGTGATCGACAGAAGCGGCGATGATGGCCGGCTGGTGATCGACGCCCGCGACGGGCGGATCATCCGCTTCATGCCCGCCACTGACGCCTATGGCATGGCGCCGTCCTATGACGAACGCGCGGTCGCGCCGTATGGGCCGCAAACCGCGCTGCCGCCGCCGACCGTGATCCGCAGCGGCCCGCCGCGCCCGCCGGCGTCGATCCCGCATGTGGCGAGCCGCGCCGTGCCGCTGCCGAAGCCCGCCCCGCGGCGCGCCGAGACGCCGGTCGCCGCGAAGCCGGCCGAGCCGGCGATGCCGCAGGCCCAGGCAGCGCAGCAAGCCGCCGTGGTGCAGGCGAAGCCGGCCGAGGTCCCTGCGCCGACGGTGGGTCAGGCCAAGCCTGCGCCGACCATCCTGCCGACGCAGGACATGCCGGCCGCGCAGGGGCTGGACTAGGGCGTGTACTACAAAGCAACGTCGGCTCCTAACGGCCGAGCTGAAAGCTTCGAGTTGGCCAGAGCATCGCCTTTTGTGCCCTAGAGCGGACGGCGGCCGGCCTTTCCTTGTGCAAATGATTAGATACGGGACACGACGCGCGCCGCAGTGCGGATATCAGCGATCTGAACGTTCTGCAGCAGTTGCTGGCGCATCACCTGGAATACAGGTTGCTCCATCTTCGGATCCGAAATCGTCAATATCGCCGTGAACGGTACGCCCTCGTCTGGCATCTCGCTATTGTCGGTGCGCGATAGATAGCTTACCACCAAGCGCCAGTTGGTCGAGGCGCCGCGGCCCTTTGGCATGGTAGCGCCGCTGGTCTTCACGGGGCTCCACTTCATGCCGTGTTCGACCCGTTCGGCTTCATAAGGATGGTCGATCCCGCTGGGCGGCAGATAGAGTGGCTTCAACTGCCCCTTCCAGCTGACCTCGCCGCTCCGCGAGATCTGTTCCTGCTGAAGTGCTGCCTCCACATTGATTCGCGTGAACTCGGCTCCGAAGCGCTGGTCGAGCGGAGGACTCGACACCAGCGTTAGTCGGGCGGAGCCGCGGCAAGCATTGCCGGGGCCGACCAGGCATGAAGGCCAGGAGAAGCGGAAATTCATCTGGCGGTCCTTCTCTAGGCGACTCGCGAACACCAGCGTAATCTGATGGTCCCCGCCTTCCAGCACGCTTGCGGCCGGCGCTGTCATGCCGTGACCACACAGCTGGCGGGCAATGACATTCAACGTCTTGTCGCTCAGCGGCAGCGGCGTCTGTGCATGGTGCGTCAGCAGCGCAATGAGGGTTTCCCGCGAAACGTCACCTTCAATCTCCGAATCAAGGATCGCCGCCTGTTTGGCGATGAAGGGCGTTGCGTAGCTTGTGCCGCACCCGTCTGCGAGAGAGCCGTTTGGCGCAACCGAATAGAGCCCGTGTCCGAGAGGCTGCATCGGCGTACCCGAGCCGCCGGTGAAGGCGAAGTCCGGCTTGACCAATGCCCGCAGGCCGGGGCCGCGGCGGGAGTATCGCGCAGGGGCATGGTCGACGCTATGCGCGCCAAGCCCCGCAGGATTCAAAGCGCCAACCGAAACGTTGCGCGCGCTCTCCGCGGGTACCTGAATCCCATCGTTTTGCGAGGCCGCCATCACCTGCAGGGCCATATCTGGGGTAGCAGGCCATTCCGGCCGTCCCGCATTGGCGTTGAGGTTTCCGGCCGAGATGAAAATCAGAACATCGTGCGTGTCCGCGATATGGTCGAGCCGGGATGCGACCTTGCTGTAGTGACCGGCCGACACCAGCACCTGGACGTTCATGCTGAAATTGAAGACCCGCACGCCGTGTTGCGCCTTAGCTTCGGCAATGGCATTCTCGACTTCATCAAGGAAGCCGGTCAAGTCGCGATAATAGGTTGCGAACGCGTTGTCGGAATTCGGGTACACTGCGATATCATAAAGCTCAACGCCGTCGGCGTCAGTGCTTGTTTGCGGTCCATTCAAAGCGCTCCCGGCGACAAGGATGCCGCCGATGAATGTTCCATGACCGAGGTCCATGTCCTGCGCAGCAAGCGGGTCCCAGCGGCCGACCAGCCAATCGCCGAGAGCCGCATCGCTGATGCCGCCGTCGATCACACCAACGCGGGGCCAAGCTTTCGCACGATCTCGCTGCTGAATGGTCGCGGTTTGCGGGCGGGTGCGGACAACGCCCTCGCTACGGACGACGACGCCCGGCAATTCGATCTTCTTCACCAGAGGATGAGATTCCAGAAACTTGATCAGGCGGGCGTGGCGTTCGCGGTTTGGATCGAACGGCGCGATCTCACGGCCACGTTCGCCGGCCGACGGCAGCATACGTACAATCGGCGGCTGTGCCGACTGCTCCAGGCGAACCGCATAGGTCGGCTGCTCGCTGCCGACGCGGCGGGGCAGAGCGTGGACATCAAGGCCAGTGCCGAGATGCTGCAGGCCGGCGGTAAACGATTCAAATAGCTGGCGACGGAAGCCGGCAATATCGTAGTTCGCCGGCACGGGCGGGATTTCGAAAAGCTCGACCTCATATTGGCCGCCGGTCTTCGGGTTGGACAGCCACAAGACCGCCTGGTCGAGGTCGAATTGGCGGCGGTCCCCTGCGCCATAAAGTTCAACGCTTTCGATCGCGCCCGTTTCACTGCGGCGCGGCGTCGGCACCGCCTCCATCTTCTTGGTGTGCTCATTAAAGCGCCGCTGGGTATGATCCTCGGCCCTCGCCACTTCCGCTGCAATTTCGGCCAGGGCCTGCGGGGTCGCTTCCACGATGAGTTCGCCCAGGTCTAGGTTGCCGACAAGGCGCGTGCGGCGCTCGGAAAACAGGGCGTGCAGCGGACGATGGCTTTTCGCCCAGGCCTTCCGGCGGAGGATCACCTTCACGAAGCCGACCGGACCGAACGCTGGCGCCTGACGCTGCAAGCCGGCCGTGACGTCCGCCAGCTGCTTCAAGACATTCTTTCGATGCGCCACGAATCCAATGTCGTCGTCGAGAAAGAAATCCGTCTTGGGACCACCACCGCCCGGCCTATCGCGGTCTTCGGAGAAATTGTCAGGGTTGAGAACGATCTGAACAGGACTAGCCATGGCTTCTCACCGACCTACTGCGTGAATTCAGCATGCGGCTGATCGTGGATTTGTCTTTGTTGAGGATCTCGCCCAGTTCCGCCTGGGAGAAGGAGAGTTCGGTGTCGCGATGCAGCGCTTCGAGCAGGTCGGCCGGATCTTGAAGCAGATGCCGGCGTTCCGCGTTGAGGCGGCCGCTGTTGAGCGTTGCGAACTGTCTGAACAGGTCGAGCAGCTCATAGGGTTTATCGCCCCTCACCGCTCTCAGCTTCTTATAGCTGCGAACCACGGCCTCGAGCTCGGCGCCGGTGGCGCCTTCGGTAAACCAGGCAAACAGTTTCAGGTGTGATTCCGGCGCTTCGGTCGGCATCATAAAAAGACGGGCCATATCGAGCCTCAGCTGCGTGTCGGGATTGGGGATCTGCAGCTGGACCTCGAAGCGTCGCCAGACCGCGGGGTCTAGCAACTGGGGATGGTTGGTGATGCCGATCGTGAACCCGAGGGGCTCCCGAGCGTCGAGATTTTGCAGCAGCGCGTTGACGATGCGCTTGATCTCGCCGACCTCCTGCGGATCGTCGCGGAGCTTGGCCAGCGCATCGAACTCATCGAGCAGCAACACACAGCGGAAGCGGTTTACAAAATTGAAGAGGGTGCCGATGTTGCGCGACGAGGTTCCTAGGAACGAAGACACCAAGCTATCTAGCCTTGCGACCACCACAGGAAGATCGAGCTGCTTAGCCATCCACATGGCAAGGCGCGTTTTGCCGGTGCCCGGCGCGCCGTAGATGAGGCACGTCTTGCTGGGCTTGATGCCGGCGGCGTCGAAGGCCTCGAGATGAGACCACTCCTCAAGGAGCGATTTGATCGCGCCACTGACGTCGCCGCTGAAAATGGGGGCGCCCTCTGAAATCTGCTGCTGGAAAATGACTTGAGCGAGCGGAGTCGACGTTTCGCGGTCGACCGGGATCACGGTGTTGCGGGTCAGCGTCTCGCCGCCGGTCATGACAAGGGACCGGGTCAACTTGCTTGGCGTCATATCCTCCGCGCGTTCGGCGCTGGTCAGGATGGCCGATAAGGCAGCGGCTTCCTTGGTCTCACCAGCCTCCTGCATCGCGTTGCGGAGGCGCTCGACCTGTTTGGTCAGCGCAGGGTTGGGGTTCGACATCGCCACCCGGCAGAGAGATTGGATGAGGGCGAAGTGCTGCATGCGGAATTCCCGTTTCATTATAAGCAGTTGAAGTTGCAGTATAGGGCAATAAGTTGCATAATGCAAGCTAGATATTGCAATTTATGCCTATTTGTTGCAGAATACATCGACCTTGTTGCAACGGGCAGCTCCCCGATGTGTATCGAGGGATAACAAAGTCTTAAACTCATGGAGAAAATGAATGGGCAGCCTTCCGAAGTTCACGCTCAGCCACAATGAGCGTCGCGATCAATGGGAACTGCGTCACGATAACTCTCGTCGCTTGGTCGAATCCTTCGAACGCAAGGCGGATGCGACCGCCGGCGGCAGCCTTTCGGCCGCGCTCGGCCCAAACGGCGGCTCGGTGAAGATCAAGAAAATGGACGGCGCCTTCCAGGAAGAGCGTACGTTTCCGCGCAGTGCCGACCCTCGCTCTTCGAAGGGCTAGGGCGCATGCTGTTCCAGCTGCCACGGCAGGACGGCACCTTTGAAATCCCGGATGCCTGGTGGGAGTTCGCCGAAATGGCGTCCCACCAGCGTATCGGGGAATACTATCCCTATCAGGGTCTCGTCCGAGGCGAGGCATACATCGACCGCAGCCATGTGGAGTTGGTGCAGCTGCTGGACATCGAACCCCTGCGCCGCGATCCCGGCACGCCGCTGTTTCGCAAATGCAAGCTCGTCCCCGTGTTGATGGGCCTGCGATCACCGCACGGTTTCTTGCCGCCCTGCGAACTGCGGCGGACGAGCGGTGGGCGCTACAAATATGCGCTCCACAACGGCTGTCATCGCTTCTATGCGTCTGTCGCCGTGGGCTACAGCGAATTGCCGGTGTTGATCGACCGCTAGATGGGGCGTGGTCCGGTCTGTAGCGGTACTCGACCGGGGTTTAGACATGTAGGAGCCGGTGATCGAGGGTCGGCCGCCGCCGTCGCTGTGCGCTTCCCATACGTGGTGACATGTTCGGCCCTTTATCGATGTCGATAGATCGCTATTTCTCCGCCGCGGGCATTAAGCGGACATCAGGCGACCAGCCGCCCGATGGGGCAGCCCAGGCCCTAGCAAAAAACAGAAACGCCCGACGAAATCGGGCGCTTCAACACTTTAGCCACGCCTCAGCTCCGTGGATATCCCGCGGCGTCCAGGATCAGATTCGCCACCTCCTTCGGATGCGACACCAGCGAGAGGTGGCCGGCATCGAGCTCGATCGTGGTGGCGTTCATGCGCTTGGCGAGGAAGCGCTCGAAATCGGGGTTGATGGTGTAGTCGTTCTTCGACACCGCGTACCAGCTCGGCTTGGAGCGCCAGGCCGCCTCCGTGGTGCGGCCGGCGAAGATCGAGGCCGCCGTCGGCCATTGCACGGCGTAGAGCTCCTTGGCCTGCTCCGGCTTCACGCCGTTGGCGAAGTACTTCAGGAAGGCCTCTTCCGAGAGCTTGGTGTAGCCGTCGCGCTCGACGATGCCGGCGCGCGCCGGCCCGGCCGGAAACTGCTTCGACAGCGCCACGAAATCCTCGTTCGCATCGGGCGCGCGTGCGGCGACGTAGACGAGGCCGGTGACCTTCGGGTCGGTGCCGACCTGGCTGATCACGGTGCCGCCCCAGGAATGCGCGACCAGCACCGTCGGCCCGTCCTGCTCGGCCAGCGCCCGCTTGGTCGCCTCGACGGAGTCGCTGAGCGAGGACAGCGGATTCTGCACGGCGGTCACATGCAGGCCTGCAGCCTGCAGGATCGGGATCACCTCCGACCAGCTCGAGCCGTCGGCCCAGGCGCCGTGCACCAGCACGACGTTCTTCGCCTTGACCGTCTGCGGTGTCTGGGCATGAGCGAGGTTGAGGGGAGCGGCCAAAAGGCTCGCGGCGACGAAAAGGCTGCGCCAGAGTGACATGATCTTCTCCGTGTTTTTGGTTCGATGCCCAAAGGACGGAGAGCGATGCGACGGTGTTACGCCATCACTGCTCTGTGATGCATTGCAACGAAAAAAACGCCCCGGGGCACCGGGGCGTTTTTCGCAACCTGGACGTTGCTGGGTTTGGTCGCCTGGCTCAGGCGGCCTGCGCGGCGGAGTTCTCGATCACCTGCGCCTTGGCGCCGGCGTTGATCGCGATCTGGCGCGGCTTCTTGGCCTCGGGAATCTCGCGGACGAGGTCGACATGAAGCAGCCCGTTCTCGAGCGAGGCGTCCTTCACCTGCACGAAGTCGGCAAGCTGGAAGGCGCGCTCGAAGGCACGCGCGGCGATGCCGCGGTAGAGCACTTCGGATTTCGAGTTCTCGTTCGCGACCTTCTCGCCCTTGATCGTCAGCGTGTTTTCCTTCGCGACGATGGAGAGCTCATCCTTGGCAAAGCCCGAAACCGCAACGGTGATGCGGTAGGCATTCTCGCCCGTGCGCTCGATGTTGTAGGGGGGATAACCGGGGCTGCCGTCCGAGCTGGCCTGGTCGAGCAGGTTGAAGAGACGGTCGAAGCCGACGGTGGAACGATAGAACGGAGTGAGATCGTAGCTACGCATGGTCAAGTCCTCCATTGAGCGACTGTTGGTAACCCGCCCGCCAATCGGGCCGGGCTTTAGTCTGTGTGCAGCCTGATGTTCCGGTTCCGAAACACTGGTAGCGGCCTGCACGAAGGTGATATGGGTGGAACGAGACGGCGTTCAAGAGGGCGGGACAGGCGCCTTTTCGGCGCTTTGGCCCCTTGATTTGCAGCACTTCCCGCCCAAGCACGCCCAATGACGCTGGTCTCGATTCCCGCCAATCCGGTCCCCGAAAACGTCGTCAGCGGCACCATCAAGACCCCTGATGGCGTCGAGCTGCGCTTTGCGCGCTGGGCGCCGCCGGCGAACCGCAAGGGTACGGTCTGCGTCTTCACCGGGCGCAGCGAGCAGATCGAGAAATATTTCGAGACCGTGCGCGATCTGCGCGACCGCGGCTTTGCGGTGGCGATGATCGACTGGCGCGGGCAGGGCCATTCGTCGCGCCGCCTGCGCGATCCGCGCAAGGGCTATGTGCGCGACTTCGCCGATTTCGAGATCGACGTCGAGACCTTCGTGCAGCAGGTGGTGCTGCCGGATTGCCCGCCACCCTTCTTCGCGCTCGCCCATTCCATGGGCGGCACGGTGCTGCTGCGGGTGGCGCATGCCGGCAAGCGCTGGTTCGACCGCATGGTGCTGTCTGCGCCGATGATCGACCTGCCCGGGCGCACCACCTCGCTCCCCGTGCGTGCGCTGCTCAAGACGATGCGCCTGCTCGGGCAGGGCGGCCGCTACGTCCCCGGCGGCAGCGACCGCCTCACCGGGCTCGAACCCTTCATCAACAATCCCTTGACCAGCGATCCCGTCCGCTATGCGCGCAACGCCGCGATCCTGGAGGAAGACCCGACGCTTGGCCTAGCCTCGCCGACGGTCGCCTGGGCCGATACCGCCTTCCGCGCGATGCACACCTTCAAGCGCGTGAACTACCCCTCCCAGATCCGCCAGCCGATCCTGATGCTGGCGGCCTCCAACGATACCGTGGTCTCGACCGCGGCGATCGAGGAATTCGCCTATCATTTGCGCGCCGGCTCCCATCTCGTGATCGCCGGTGCCAAGCACGAGATCCTCCAGGAGCAGGACCGCTACCGCACCCAGTTCTGGGCCGCCTTCGACGCCTTCGTGCCGGGCACGCCGCTGTTCAAGTGAGAAGAGATCGGGAGCCTCCACGAGGACGGTGAGAATCGGAGTCGAGGAGCGTCCTCATTCTCCGTCATTGCGAGGAGCTCTTGCGACGAAGCAATCCAGCTATCTCCGCGCTGACAGCCTGGATTGCTTCGCTGCGCTCGCAATGACGAAGCAAGATTCTTTACAGCGTCTTCAGATACTCGATCAGGTCGTAGCGTTCGGCGTCATCCTTGAACATGCGGCCGATGACGCCGGGGCGCTTCGGCTCGCCGTCCTTGCGCTCGAAGGAATGGCCGAGCACGCTGTTGCCCTGGATCGGCTTGCCGTCGGAGCCGCTCGCGGAGAACTCCGTTTCACCGGTCTTGCAGCGCTCGTTGGCGGTGACTGCGAAACCGACGGTGTCGGGGTCGTAGTCGCGGCGGCCCATGCAGAATTTTTGCGGACGCTCGTTCTGCGGCTTCAGCAACCAGTACAGCGAAGGCACCGAGCCGTTGTGCAGGTAAGGCGCAGTGGCCCAGATGCCGTTCAAGGGCCGGGCGCGATAGCGCGGGTCAGGCGCCGGATTGAGACAGTTCTTGCGCGCCATATTCCACATTTGCGCCCGTTCGGCCTCCGGGATCTTCTCGTCGTCCATCCATTTGCGGGCGACGAGATCGACCACCGTCATGAGCCCGAGTGCATAGACCATCTCGTTGGGCGATTTGCTCGCGGTCGGGATCTCGCACTGCCACCACGTCTGCAGGTCAGCCGTGTTGACTTTCAGAAAGCCGGGCACGTCGACGGTCCGCTTGCTGAGAACGAGGGACTGCTCGGGATCGGTCTTGATCTCGTCGAGCGGGATCGTCACCGCATTCAGCACCTTGCTGTCGCCGCTCGGCTCCCAGCGCTTCGACGACCAGAAGGCCGGGGTGTTGATGTCAGGCAGATGGCATCCGGAGCACATCTCCGCGTAGATGGCGCGGCCGCGTTCGACCCGATCGGGCTTCAGCTTCCAGGCATCGCCGAGGATGTGCGAGGGCCATTTCGGTGCGAGCAGACCGCCGAACTTCGGACCATCAGCCGCCTTGAATGGATCGGGGCCTCTCAGCATGTCCTCGATCCAGCCGAGCGTCCTGATGTTCACCGAGGAGCGCCACAGCCTGTCCTGCGGATAGGCATCGGACAAATTGAGCAGCGCCGTCACGCCGAGGGCTTCGCCGGCGTTGCGGATCAGCGGCTGCTCGATCGAGGCGTCGTACTGGGCGAATTTGAACCAGGGCACCGTCCAGATCGCGGGATAGCTGACCGGCGCGTCCTGGGCGTGCAGGTTCTTCTCGAATCCCTTGACCCCGCTCATTGCGAGGTCCTGCGAAAACACCTGGTTGCCGATGCGGTTGAGGGCATCGAGCCGGCCGAACCCTTCCTCGGTGTCCTGCTGCTGCTTGCCGTCCCAGGTCGTCTTGCCTTCGATCGTCTTCTCGTAAGTCTTGGCCCAGTCGATCAGGAAGCTGCCGATCGTGCTCAGCTTCTGCTTGAGCGCGGCGCGGTCCGCCTTGCTGGCGTCGGGGCCGAGCACGCGATCGGCGAAACGCTGGAAGCGGAACGGGACGTACAGCGTGTAGGCGATCGACAGGCCGGTCGCGAGCTCGAGCTTCTTCAGGTCGGTCATCGCCGGGCCGCCGTCGAAACGGACGTCGATGCCCTGGTAATGGATCTGGCCGGTATGACAGGCGGCGCAGGTCAGTCCGATCATGTCGTCCTCGCGGCGGCTCGTCGCGGGATCGACCACGCCGGTCATGCGCGCGAAGCCGACCGGCAGGCCGTCAACGTTCTCCGCCGGCGTCCAGCGCGTCGACCAGTCCGACGCTTGCGTGGTCTCGTAGACATTGGCGTAGCCGAAGCGGCGCAGCGTCGCCGTGTCGGTCTGGATCGTCTGCGGGCTCGGGATGAAGCCGAAGCGTTCGAGATAGGCGCTGTCCTTGATCAGGCCCGGTTTGGAGAACAGGTGGAGCTGCGGCTGCTCCAGCGCCACGAACCACTCATAGGGCACCGGGAACGTCGCGGTGCCCTGGCTGGCGTGGTGGAACCAATGTCGGTCCTTGAGCGACCAGTTTTGCTCGAGCCAATAGGCAGCCTTGGTTTCGGGCATCGCCGGCAGGGGCGGCGGCAGGAGATTCACCAGCACGCCCTTCTGCGGCAGCATGGCACGAACCTGGTTGGGGAATTCGGCCACCGCGACCAGGGCGACGAGGCCGAGGCCGATGACGAACGCCGTGAGCGCGACCGCCCAGCGAAAGCGGAGCTGGCAGGACGACAGCAGCGGCTGCGATACGATCCGCTGATTGATGCGGTCGGGGAATTGGCGCTGTTCGAACAGCGTGCGCACGTCGGCCACGCTGAGATAGCGCTCTTCGCCCTGCTTGCCCTTGCCGATGATCTTCAAAAGGATGGGCCATTCGAACTTCATCAGCAGCGGGTAGTACCAGCGAGCGGCGCTGCCGGCGCGCTCGAGGTTGTCACGCATGAAGGTCTTGATTTCCGCGGCGTTGAGGCCGGGCTCGCTGCTGCCGGTGTTCGGGTCGGTGTAGTTCCGGCCGAAGCTCGCGAGCCGCGCGATCTCGTCCTCGTCGATCTTGCCGTCGACGCCGAGGATGCGCGAGCCGGCGCCGCGCTTGTCCAGCGGGCCGCCGCGCAGCGCGTCGAGCTCCGCGCCCGAAAAGATGCTCTTCAGGATGTGCTTGACGCCGTTGGCGATCATCGCGACGCCGCGGACCTGGATGCGGGCCGAGACCTTCTTCAGCCCCGTCTCACCGGTCGCATTGGCGATGGTCTGCGACAGCGTGTTGAGCGGGACGGTGCCGCCCTCGACGAAGCCTTCGCCGACGAGGCCGCGCAGGAACGGGCAGGGATTGTTCGGCGAGACTGGAATCGAGGGATCGAGGGGCGGCTTCGAAGCGGGGTGATGCATGGCCCAAATCCTGAAAGCAGCGAATCTTGAAAAAGCAGGCGCGCTGTTAGAGCGCGGAAAGTCCTAACAAACCGACAGCACGATATACTACTTCAGCGTGTGACGAGTGTGGCCCATTTCACTGTCGCGTCAACAACGAGCAGGCGGTCGCACCGGAACCACGTCGGGCCTGCGGCCCCCTTCGTTCAGGATTCGGCGGCCCGTTTGACGTCGCTCTGGACCAGCGTCAGCTTGCCGAGCGGCACGCCGGCCTTCAGCAGCCCCTCGCGATAATGGGCGATGTCCTCGGGCCGCTTCCAGTGGAAGTTGCGCAAGTGCCTGTCGACATTCAGCGTTGGATAATTTGCCATCAGCACGCGGGCAGCTTCGCTGGCCTCGTCGCTTCGCCCGAGCTGCGCCAACGCCGCGGCGCGGATCGCCAGGGCCTGCATGTGATTCGGGTTGATGTAGAGCTGCTCGCGGGCCCACGACAGCGTCGCGTCATATTGGCGCAGAAGATAGTGACTGAACGCGTTCAGCGCCGACCATTGGTAGCGCGGGTCGCTGTTGTCGCGTTGCGCGGCCATCGAGAACAGCTCGATCGCCTCGCGGTGCTCGCCGATCATGAAATGGCAGATGCCGAGCACGCCGCGCGCGCCATTGTCGTAAGGGTTGAGCGCGACCGCGCGCTTGGCGGCGTCCATTGCCGCCTCGTGATGACCCTCCAATGCGTGCGCCCAGGTCAGGATCGAGAACGCGAAAGAGGAGCGCGGATCGAGCCGGACGCTGGTTTCGGCGAGGCTCATCGCCTCGGCCCACATCTCGCGCGTGCCCTTGACCCAGCCGAACTGAATGCTCTGGATCTGGATCGTGGCGAGATAGGCATGCGCGATCGACAGCTTGGGATCGAGCCCGATGGCCTCGCGGAATAGGTCGACCGCGACGGCCAGATCTTCCTTGGTTTGCCGATAGTAATGCGACAGCCCCTTGAGGAAGCGGTCCCAGGCGGTGACGTCGGTCGAGAGCCGCGCCGGCGCCGAGGCCTCGGCACGGACGATCTCTGTGGCGATGGCGGCGGACAAATTGGTGGTGATCTCGTCCTGCATCGCGAACAAATCGCCGATGTCGCGGTCGTAGCGGCCGGTCCAGAGCTGCTCGCCGGTCTCCGGCGCGATCAGCTCGGCGGTGACGCGGATCTTGGCGCCGGCGCGCCGCACCGAGCCCTGGATCAGATAGGTGGCGTCGATCTCGCGCGCGATCAGCCGGGTGCCCACGTTCTTGCCCTTGAAGGCGAAGGTCGAGTTGCGGCTCAGCACCCGATAGAAGGATTGCAGCGACAGCGCGTGGATCAGGTCCTCGGTGAGGCCGTCGGAGAAATATTCGTCCTGGGCGTCGCTGAGATTGGCAAAGGGCAGCACGCCGACGATGGCCGTGCGGTACTGCTGCGACAGCGCCGAGGCCTCACGGAGCTCGGGGGCAAGCGCCGGCGCGCCCTCGGGCGTCCAGGTAAAGACCCCGATCGCATCCTTGATGTTCTTGAAGCGATGGTTGCCGGCATCGGTCAGCGGCACGGTGAGATGCTTGCTCGCCTCCCGGTAGGCCTTGGCCGAGATCGCGAAGCCGCCGGGGCTCGCCACCGATTCCAGGCGGACGGCGATGTTGACATCGTCGCCGAAGACTTCGTCCTCGTCGGCGATGACGTCGCCCATGTGGATGCCGAGCCGGAACTGCATGGCGCGGTCGGCCGGCAGGTGGCGGTTGCGTTCTGCCATCAGCGTCTGCATCGCGATCGCCGCCTCGGCGGCGCCGACGATCGAGGCGAATTCCAGCAGGAAGCCGTCGCCGGTGTTCTTCACGACGCGGCCGCCGTGATTGAGGATGATGGGATGGATCGCGGCGCGATGGGCCTTGAAGGCGGCATGGGTGCCGGCCTCGTCGCTGCCCATCATGCGCGAATAGCCGGCGACATCGGCGCAGACGATGGCGGCCAGACGTCTTTCCATATCCTCAAAGCTCCAAGGGACCAGATGACCGGCCACAGCGTGGCGGTTGCCGCGAATCCCGCATTTCAAGAACCCCGCCTTTATAGAGCAGATGCGCCGCAGCGGAAGCATGATCCGCATTGCAAATTCGAGGTAAATCCTGCGCAATCCCGGCGGTGGACGGGAACGGGCGAACCGACTAAGCGGAACCAGGACCGCCAGGACGGCAGCGGAGGACCTTCATGCTGGGCATTCACGAGATCGGGCTTTTCATCCTCTCGGGCGTGGTGCTCAACATCACGCCGGGGCCGGATTCGGTCTATGTGATCGGCCGCAGCATGCAGATGGGCTGGCGGGGCGGCGCCGCTGCCGCCCTGGGCATCAGTTGCGGCTGCTTCGTCCATGTCGCGGGCGCGGCGATCGGGCTTTCGGCTCTGCTGATGGCCTCGTCCACGGCCTTTTCGATCCTGAAGCTGGTCGGCGCGGCCTATCTCGTCGTGACCGGTCTTCAGATGCTGTGGTCGCGCCCGACGCTGGCTTCAGACCTGGACGAGCCGGTGCGGAGCTCATTGCAGCGGGTCTTCCTCCAGGGTGTCTTCACCAACGCGCTCAATCCCAAGGTCGCGCTGTTCTTCCTCGCCTTTCTGCCGCAATTCGTCGCAGCCGATGCCCCGCACAAGCCGCTCGCCTTCCTGACGCTCGGCCTGATCTTCATCTTTACGGGGACGCTGTGGTGCCTGGTGCTGGCGGCGTTCGCCGCCAGAGCCGCCTACCGGCTGCGGCAGTCCGAGGGCGCGATCGCCTGGGTCAACCGCGCGCTCGGCGGCCTCTTCATCTATCTCGGCATCCGCGTCGCCATGCTGGAGACACGGTAGCTCCTTCTAGTGAATGAGAAGCGGTCCGATCGAGGCTGCGCTCGGGAGGTTTCGATGATCCGTGGAAGCTGTCTGTGTGGCACCGTGCGGTTCGAGATCGAGAAGGTGCGCGCGCTGACGCACTGCCATTGCGTCAATTGCCGCAAGCTGAGCGGCGCGGCCTTCGCCACCTACGCGCATGTCGATGCCGACAAGTTTCGCTTCGTGGCGGGCGAGGACATGACGGCATCTTACGAATCCTCGCCGGGCAGTATCCGCTATCGTTGCAGGACCTGCGGCTGCCCGACGCCGGGCAAGGCGAGCTATCTCCCGACCGTCAGCATTCCCGCTGGCCTGCTCGATGACGACCCGGAAGTCCGGCCTCGCCTCCACGTTTTCACCTCGTCGCGCGCGTCGTGGTGGACAATCCAGGACGACCTGCCCCAGCACGAAAAATGGGTGCCGGGCTACGGGCCGAAATCGTAAGGCGCTTAAGCGAATTCTTTCGCCAGCGCGCTGCCGGCGAGGTAAAGGCCGAGCAGGATCATCGCGATCAGGAACCAGCGGCGAAACGCCTCCGCCGGCATCCGCGCCCGCACCGATTGGCCGATGAACATGCCGGCAAAGGCCATGGCGAGGCCCAAGGCGCCCGGCACGACATTGGCGGGCGTGAGCAATCCGACCGCAGTCAAATTGAAGGCGAGCGCCAGTGTTGCGGTGGTGAAAAACACCCCGAGCGCCTGCACCAGCTCGTCCTTTTCCATGCCGATCGCCTGCATGAACGGCATCGACGGGATCACCTGCACGCCTGTGGAGGCCGAGATCACGCCGGTGATGACGCCGACCACGCCGCCGACCCATTTCTCGTTCTCCGGCGCGACGTGGAACTCGAACTTGTTCAGGCCGATCACAGCGTAGACGACGAGCAGGGCGCCCAGCACGATCGTGCCGTAGCGCGCATGCGGCCCGGTCAGCGCGCCGGCGTTGAGCCAGCAGCCGACCACGGTGCCGATCATCAGCGGCCACAGCCGCCGCAGGATGTCGCGCAAATACGGGCCGACGAAGGTCTGCCAAATGTTGGTGACGATGGCGGGAACGATGACGATGGCGATGGCGCGGCTCGGCGCCATGCTCACGGCGAGCAGGCCCATCGACACCGTCGGCAGGCCGAGCCCGACCACGCCCTTGACGAATCCGGCGAGGAGGAACACGGCGGCGATGAGGATGAGCAGCGGGTCGATCATGTCTGCACATTGACCGAAGCCGCGCCGGCGCACAATCTGGAGGTTACGGAGAGAGCCTTCGGCCTCAACGAAGGCTCAGGGAGCTCAGGGAGACATCGCATGCGCTTCGACCTGGTCGATCTCCAGCTCTTCATCGCGGTCGCCGACCAGCGAAGCATCACCCGCGGCGCGGAGCGCTCACATCTCGCCCTCGCCTCGGCCAGCGCGCGTATCAAGGGGCTCGAGGATGCGCTCGGCGTCGCGCTGCTCAAGCGCGGGCGCCGCGGCGTCGAGTTGACCGCGGCCGGCGAGAGCCTGCTCGATCATGCCAGGCTCGTGATCCATCAGATCGACGCCATGCGCGGCGATCTCGCCGGCTTTGCCAGCGGCGTGCGCGCCAGCGTGCATTTCCTCGCCAACACGTCGGGCCTGTCTGAGCATCTGCCGAAGGCGCTCGCCGGCTTCCTGCGCCAGCATCGCGACGTCGCCGTCGACATCGAGGAGCGCGAGAGCACCGATATCGCGGCGGCGATCACCGCAGGCGCCGCCGATCTCGGCTTCGCCGCCGAGCACGCGCTGCCCGAGCATATCGAGCGCTTTCCCTTCAGCGAGGATCGCCTGACGCTGGTGACGTCGAAACGCGGCCCGTTCGCCGGCCGCCGCCAGATCGACTTTCAGGAGGCGGAGGCTTGCGACTTCGTCGGCCTCACCAGCGCCACCGCGCTTCAGATGCACATCTCGAAGCACGCTGCGCGGCTCGGCATGCGGCCGCATTTCCGCGCGCGCCTGCGCGACTTCGACGCGATCTGCCAGATGGTCGCGGCCGATGTCGGCGTGGCGCTGGTGCCCGAAGCCGCCGCCCGCCGCTGTGCCAGGACCATGCCGCTCGCCATGGTCCGCCTGCGCGATGCCTTCGCCAACCGCCGCCTCGTGATCTGCGCGCGCAGCTTCAAGGCGCTACCAAAGCCGGCCAAGCTGCTGGTGGAGCATTTGCGAGCCGAGGCGGTGTGAGGAGCTGTTACCCTCCCCTGGAGGGTCAGGACAATCGCAATTGAATTTTGCAGAGGTCGTATGCCCGGGCTTGTCCCGGGCATCCACGTTCTTTGTGCCGCGTGGAAAGGCGTGGATGGCCGGGACAAGCCCGGCCATGACGCTGCCATAGCGGCATCTCATATGCGATAGCCCTGCCCTCCAGGGGAGGGTAAGACACCTACCTCGCCATCTCCGCTCCCGCGTCGGTGATGCAAGCCATCCGCCCGCGCGCTACTGGTTCAAAAGCTTCAACGCTGCCTCGTGCACCCGTGCGTCGCCGGCGGCGATGATGCGGCCGCCGCCTTGGGCCGGCTTGCCTTCCCAGGTGGTGACGACGCCGCCGGCGCCGGTCACGATCGGAATCAGTGCCGCGATGTCATAGGGCTTCAGCTCGGTCTCGACCACGAGGTCGACGTGGCCCGCGGCAAGCATGCAATAGGAGTAGCAGTCGCCGCCATAGCGCGACAGCCGCGCGCTCTTCTCGATGTGGCCGAAAATGGCGCGGTCGCTCTCGTTCATCAGCAGCGGGCTGGTGGTGTAGGTCGTGGCCTCCGACAGCGAAGCGCAGCGGCGGACCTGGAGCCGGCGCTCGCCCGACGGCCCTTTATAATTGGCCGAACCGTTGTCGCCGGAAAAGCGCTCGCCGATGAAGGGCTGGTGCATCATGCCGAACACCGGCGTGCCCTTATGCAACAGCGCGATCAGCGTGCCCCAGATCGGAAAGCCGCCGATGAAGGATTTGGTGCCGTCGATGGGGTCGAGCACCCAGACATAGTCGGCGTCCTCGCGCTCGTTGCCGAATTCCTCGCCGACGATGCCGTGCTGGGGGAAGTTGGCCTTGATCAGCCGCCGCATCACCGCCTCCGCGGCGCGGTCGGCCTCCGTCACCGGGTCGAAATCCTTGGTCTTGCTCTTGTCGTCGATCGACAGCGAGGTGCGGAAGAACGGCAGGATGGTTTCGCCGGAGGCGGTGGCGAGCCGACCGATGAAGGCGGAGAAGTCGATCACCGTCACAGGCGAAATCCTCGAAGCGAAGTTGGAGAGCTTGCCTCCTGCCTAGCTCAATTCGACTGCCGCGTGCAGCGCTGTCTTGATGTTGCTCCCTGGTATTTTGGATGCCGGGGCGGGCTGCCCCATTCCAGTCATCTGCTGGCCAAATATCGATCATGGAGTTGAAATCTTAGTTCCGACCTTGCGTTGTTCGTATACAAATGACTATCAACCCATTGAATTCCCTTATCAAAGAAACTGAATCTGGGTTTCCATAGAAGCAACTGAGCCATGTGCGATTTGCATGGGAAACCGCGCAAAAGCCCTTGCACTTTGTGCGGCGCGGTCGCATATTGTTGCGGTGCGGTAGCGCCTCGCGTTACCGCTGCCCTCCTTGGGCGTTTCCTCCCTAGACTTGGGCCGCTTGCGTCATTCGCGAGCGGCCCTTTTTTCTGAGCCCCGCCGTTTTCATTTGGGGCGCGCAAGCTTGCGAAGCGAAAACGCAGTCGCGCGCAAGGCCTCGTCGTTTCAGAGAAGAAGCTGCGTCCTATTCCGCCGCGGCCTGGAACGGGCCGAGATCGGCGAACGGAATCGTGGTCGCCAGCACGTCGGCGAGAACGCCGAAGTCGGAGGCCACTTGCGCAAAGCGAGCGCTGCGCTCGCGCCGCCGCTCGTCCATGTAGATCGCGCGGTTGAGCTCGAGTTGCACGGCGTGCAGGCCGCTCGCGGGATTGCCGTAATGCTCAGTGATGAAGCCGCCGGCATAGGGCTTGTTGCGGCCGATCGAATAGCCGAGCCCGCTCATGGTCTCCTCGACGCGATCGGGCAAGAGCGGCGTGCAGCTGGTGCCGTAGCGATCGCCGATCACGACGTCGGGCCGGCGCGGCTCGTCCCTGCTGACGCCGACCGACGGCATCGAGTGGCAGTCGACCAGCACCACCGTGCCGAACATCTGGTGCACCTTGTTGATCAGCCGGCGCAGCGCGCGATGATAGGGCTTGTACAGCGTCTCGATCCGTCCCAGCGCATCGTCGACCAGGAGGCGGTCGCGATAGATCTCCTGGCCGTCCCCCACCACGCGCGGAATGGTGCCGAGGCCGCCGGCGACCCGCATCGAGCGCGTGTTGGCGAAGCTCGGCAGCCGGCCGGTGAACATGCGCGGGTCGAGCTCATAGGGCTCGCGGTTGACGTCGACATAGGAGCGGGGAAAGTTGACCCGCACCGTCGGAAAGCCGCGCGCGCTCAGATGGCCGATCAGCTCATCCATGAACGAATCTTCCGACCGTCGCAGCGTGGGCAGGTCGATCCGCGACGCCGCCAGGAATTCTTCAGGATAGGTCGAGCCGGAATGCGGCGAGTTGAAGATGACGGGCGCGCGCCATTCGGCAGGCTCGAAGATCTCGAAGGCTGGCGACATGTCGCCGTCAAAGCGGGTCATCTTCTCAGGCTTCGTCCCTTCGTGCCGCACGATCCGGACAAGCTCCGGGTCCAATGATTCGGCCGATCTCGCGGCTCTTATGTGTCGTCATTGTCCGGAATCGCAACCATTCTGCCAAGCGAAAAGATGTCATGGCCCCTTGGAACACGTCTTAACCGTGCAGGCATCGGGATGGGGACGCGCCGGTCCGGCTCGATTGATCTGGACCTCGTTCCGGTCCACAAAGAGCCGGCAGCGGGGCCGGCGCAGGGTTAAGATTTTCACCCCAAATTTACCCTCTGTCGGGCTTAGTGACCTCTGCTGATATCCTCTGGGGATTCGACGTTTCCTGCCATGCCAAAGATCCTGCTCGCCGAAGACGACAACGACATGCGCCGTTTCCTGGTCAAGGCGCTGGAAAACGCCGGTTTTCAGGTCTCGTCCCACGACAACGGCATGGCCGCCTATCAGCGGCTGCGGGAAGAGCCGTTCGAGATGCTGTTGACCGACATCGTCATGCCGGAAATGGACGGCATCGAGCTCGCCCGCCGAGCCTCGGAACTCGACCCCGACATCAAGATCATGTTCATCACTGGCTTTGCCGCGGTCGCCCTGAACTCGGATTCGGACGCCCCCAAGAACGCCAAGGTGCTGTCCAAGCCGGTGCATCTGCGCGAATTGGTCAGCGAAGTGAACAAGATGCTGGCGGCCTGAATCGGCCCCCTTCCGTCCTTGCGCCGGCTCCCCTGAGCCGTTATACGGACCCCACCCGACACAAGTGGACTTTAGGGCACGTAGCTCAGCGGGAGAGCACTACCTTGACATGGTAGGGGTCACAGGTTCGATCCCTGTCGTGCCCACCACGCTTCGCCTTCGGCTTCGCGTGGCACAGCCTGGAAGATTGCGGCGAAGCGTGTCCGGCGCAGCTCGAAGAGCGAAGACGGACTGGTGCGGCTTGCTCGAAAGCTTCTAGCCCGTTGCAGCGACGCGCAATCCGGCCGCAGTTTCCCGGCCGCTGTCCCGGATGACCCTGCACTCTATCCGGGCTACAATGACATCTCCGACACGAGGCCGCCCATGACCGTGTCCGTCATCGAGCAAGCGAAGATCCAGGCGCAGGTGCTGGTGCCGCTGATCAAGACGTTGCAGGCCGAGCTCGGCGAGGCGCGCGCCAATGCGCTGGTGCGCAAGGCGCTCGGCGATCTCTATCGCGGCTTCGGCGAGGCATTCTGGAAAACCAAGAACGAGAGCAATCTCGGCAAGGCCGTGTCGTCGGCCTTCCGCACCTATGCCCGCGACGATGCGCTCGCCTATGACGTGATCGAACAGACGGCGGACGCCTTCGCGTTCGACGTGACGCGCTGCGCCTATGCCGAGTTCTACAAGGCCCTGGGCGAGCCCGAACTCGGCTTCCTGCTGATCTGCACCGCGGACTTTGCGACCGCGGAGGGGTTCGGTCCCGACGTCAGGCTCACGCGCACGCAGACCATCATGCAGGGCGCCTCTCATTGCGATTTCCGCTACCGCCGGGATGGAGGCGGATCACAGTGAGAGGAGCGATGCGGACGATCTGTCTCGCCATGGCGATGCTGGCGCTGATGGCGCCGCGCGCCGACGCCGCGATCGTCGACTGGCAAGCCGAGCTCCAGCGCTGCCGCAGCTTGCGCCAGAACGTGGCGCCGCTGCTTCAGGCCGGCGAGGGGATCTCCGCCGTCGGCCGCTCCAGCAGGTCCGTCCGCCGCTGCATCTGGATCCAGCGGATGGCGGTGCGGAAGAAAATTCCCGGCGCGGAGGTGTGGTAGCCTGACCGAGCTCATGGTCCCGGCGTGACGAAGGCCGAGATGATCGTGCCGTCGTTGCCGAGCGCGATGTGCCAGTGCGAGGCTGCGCCACCCTGATGCCAGACGGAATAGACGTCCTGTCCTTGTGCGTTCACACCGAGGAATTCGATCGAGGTGATCGGACCCATTTCGGCAAGGCCCGGCTGCAGGCGCGGCAATTGCTTGCGTGTCGCCTCGGCCAAGTCGGCGCTCATCTCGCCGTAATTGGGCTGGCCCGATGCGACGCTCTCGATCAGACGGCGAAGCGCGGCCGCGGTCCCGGGATTGGCGGACCGGCTGCTCATACGAGACTCGATCGCGCGTTGGAGCTCTTGCGCCGTGCTCGTGTCGATGCGTGGCATGGTGTGATCGTTGCCGTGCTGGCGCAGGATCACGGCGGTAGGCACCCCATCCGGCCCGAGGGTAAACCGTAGCTCGACATCGATCTCCCGCGCGGCGAATTCCGTTTCGCCCACCGCGTAATATTGCGCCGAGCTTTGACCGCTCAGCCGTCCGGACAGATGATCCTGTTCACGCGTCACGGTGAAGACGGCGCTATGGAATTGGTATGTTCCGGCATAACGATCCAGCACCGCCTGCGGCAACTGAGTTTCTTTGGCTCTCGAGCGGAGCTGATCCGCAGCATCGGTCTTGGTGCTTTCCTCGTTGCTGCGGCCCGAGCCGGCCTGCTCCGCAGAACGGATTCGGGCCGCCAGGACATTCCAATCGGCCAGCCCGAATAACCTCGCGACGAGCTCGAGGCTCTCGCTGACGGTGAGGGAGACCGATCGGGCGTTGAGGGATTCTCGGAGCGTCTGCGCCATGGCTTTGGCGTCGCGGAAATCGCGCATACTCTGTTCCTTTGCAACATGAACGGAGAATGTCAGGGCTTGCGTTACTGACCCGTTCGCGTGAGCAAAGGAAGCGGGCGGCGGTCCGATACACTTCACCATACCCCGAAGGGCGCAAGCGGCCGGCGGTATCAACCTTTCGAAATTTGCTTGAGAGCGCCATGCTTGTCAACTGACGTCGTCGGCGTCTCGACATGGATCACGCATCACTCTTCCGTTGATGCACGACGCGCAGGCTGCAGCAGCAAGTCCTTCAGTCCGGTCGGATAGAGCTTCGGCCCGCCGTCCAGGTCGAGATCGGCAAGGTCGAACCACCGCGCGACGATCTGCTCTCCATTGTCCTCGCGGAAGTCGATGCGCTCCCGGCCGGCGAATGCGCCATCCGGAAACGCGACCTCCGCGATGTACATCACCTCGTGCCCGGTCGATCCCTCGTGCACAAAGATGTTCTCCAGCATCAAGGGCTCACCCACGATGCCGACGTCGATGCCGAGCTCTTCGTTGAATTCCCGCACCAAGGCCGCGCGCCAGCTCTCGCCGAACTCGATCTCGCCGCCGAGCGGGCGCACCCCCTTGATCCGCCCCGCATCGTCGCGCACCTCGGCCGCCAGCAGCCGCCCGCCGCGCCAATGCAGGCCGATAGCGACGACGCGGATACCGGGATGTGGGCGCCAAGTGGTCATGGCGGATCGTTAATCCGTGTCGCATGCTTTCGCAACGAGGGACGAGATCGTGTGCTTGCGATGGCGAGATGAGAGACCCGTCACTCCACCAGATACTTCTTCACCGCCGCTTCGTCCCACGCGATCCCGTTGCCCGGCTCCTCGCTCGGCAGCGCAAAGCCGTCCTTGATCTGCAGCCGCGTTGCCAGCACCGCGTCGGCCCAGTCGACATATTCCAGCCAATGCGCGGTCGGCGTCACGCAGAGCAGATGCGCGCTGACTTCAGAGAACAGGTGCGACGACATCTCGATGCCGGCAGCATGGGCAAGCGAAGCGGCGCGGAGCCAGCCGGTGACGCCGCCAATGCGCTGGACATCAGGCATCACGTAGTCGCAGGCCTCTGCCGAGAGCGCGGCTTGCATGGAAAACGCGCTGTCAAAATTCTCGCCGATCTGGACCGGCGTCTGCAGCGCGTCGGCAATGCGGGCGCAACCGGCATGATCGTCGTGGCGGATCGGCTCCTCGATCCAGCTGAGGCCCTCGTCGTCGAGCATCTCACCGCGGCGGATCGCTTCGGTGACCGTCAGCGCCTGGTTGTAGTCGCACATCAGCGTGACCTCGTCGCCGACGGCCTTGCGCACCGCGCGCACGACGGCGAGATCCTCCCGCGCATCGCGTCGGCCGACGCGGATCTTTGCGGCGTGAAACCCCTCGGCCAGCAGCTTGTGGGCTTCCTCCACCGCGGCGCCTGCCGGCATGATGCCGAGCCCCTTCGAGTTGTAGGCGCGCACTGGCTTCGGCGTGCCGCCGAGCAGGCGGGCGAGCGGCAGGCCGCGCGAGCGCGCCAGCGCGTCCCATGCCGCCATGTCGATGCCGGATTGCGCCAGCCGCTGCAGGCCGGCGAGGCCCAGCAGCGTGAAGCGCTGGCTCAGCTTGCGCTCGATCTCGAACGGCAGCAGCTCGTCGCCGGCGACGAGGTCCGACATTTCCGTGACCATCGCCGCCAGCGGCTTCAAGGCCGAGGGCGTGAGCGAGAACAGATAGGAATGACCCACCGCGCCGTGGTCGGTCTCGCAGTCGATCAGCACCAGCGGTGCCTTGGCGACCGCCCCGGTCGCGGTCTGGAGCGGCAGGTTCATCGGCACGATCACGGGACGTGCCTGGAAGCGCTTGATGCGGACGGTCTCGGTCATGGCTCTCTCCCGGCGGAGCGGATGCAGGTCGGCGCCGATCTTAAGCATCCGTGATCAAACGAAAAGGCGCTTGCTGCGACCACCATAAAATGGGGTTGCGCCGGCCGGCAATTCTTGGCTCTGTGCCGCCGCATGCATTGTCTCGGATTCCGGAAGGATTTGCGACAAAATCGCACAGAACGGAGCCACAGGGTGAAACAAGAGATCTCCGAACAACAGCGCAAGAGTGGCATTCTCACCGGCGCCGTGATCGTCTTCCTCCTGCTCGCCCTGCCGGTCGCGGTGTGGCTGGACCTGACCGAGCTCAGCAAGACGGCGCTGCGCCGGCAGGCGATCGATCTCAACTCGGTGATCACGAGCGTGCGCAGCTACTACGCCTCCAACGTGGTCGGGCGCGTGCTCGCCAACCCCAACGGCAGCACCAAGGTCGTGCACAATTACGAATCGGTGCCCGGCGCGATCCCGATCCCCGCGACGCTGTCGCTGGAGCTCGGCCGGGTGATCGGCGCCCAGCAGGAGAACATCACCTATCGCTTCGTCTCGGACTTCCCGTTCCAGAACCGCGCTCCGCACCAGCTCGACAAGTTCGAGAAGGACGCGCTCGATGCGCTGCGCCGGGATCCCGAGCAGAAGATCGTGGAGACCGAAACCTCGCTGTTCAACGACAAGGTCCGCCTGGTTGCGCCCGTCACGATGGGGCCGGCTTGCGTCAGCTGCCACAACAGCCACCCCGAAAGCCCGAAGAAGGACTGGAAGGTCGGCGACGTCCGCGGCATCCAGGAGGTGATCATCGCCCAGCCGATCGCCGCCAACATTTTCTCGTTCAAGTTCCTGCTGGCCTATTTCGTGATCGCCGCCGGGAGCGGACTGGCGTTCCTGTCATTGCAGCGACGTCAGGCGCGCCGCATCAAGAACATGAACAAGGAGCTCGAATCCGCCAACGACTTCCTGGCCTCGCTGTCGATGAAGATCTCGCGCTACATCCCTCCGCAGGTCTACAAGAGCATCTTCTCGGGCCAGAAGGACGTCACCATCCATACCGAGCGCAAGAAGCTCACCATCTTCTTCTCCGACATCCAGAACTTCACCGCCACCGCCGAGCGGCTGCAGCCGGAGCAGCTGACCCAGCTCCTCAACGAATATTTCACGGAAATGTCGGCGATCGCCCACGAATATGGCGGCACCATCGACAAGTTCATTGGCGATGCCATGCTGATCTTCTTCGGCGACCCCGAGACCAAGGGCGATCGCGCCGATGCACAGGCCTGTCTGCAGATGGCCTGGCGCATGCAGCAGCGCCTTGCCGAGCTCAATGCGAAATGGCGGGCGTCCGGCATCGAGCAGCCGTTCCGCTCGCGCATGGGCATCAACTCGGGCTATTGCAATGTCGGCAATTTCGGGAGCGCCGACCGCATGGACTACACCATCATCGGTGCGGAGGCGAACCTCGCCGCGCGCCTGCAATCGATCGCTGAGCCCGGCGGCATCGTCTTGAGCTACGAGACCTTCGCCCTCGTCAGCGACATCGTCCGCGCGCATGCGCTGCCGGCGATCACGATGAAGGGCATCAGCCGCGAGGTGATCCCCTATTCGGTGGATGCACTGAGCGACAAAGCTGCGGAGAACAGCGGCATCATCACCGAACGCGCACCGGGCCTCGAGCTCTATCTCGATCCCGCCGTGGTGAAATCAGGCGACGCCGCACGCGTCCGCTCGCTGCTGGAGAACGCGCTGGCCTCGCTCAAGCCGGCGTGAGGGGAGGGTAAGTGACCTCACCTTGCCGCCCCTTCCGTGAACGCCGTCTCGATCACATCCCCAAATGGCTGCCACGACCGCCCGTCGAACTGCACCAGCCGCATCTGCCTGATCGGCAGGTAGCGGTTGGGCGAGGTGTTCATCCTGATGTTGGGCAATGCGACCGAAGGCTGATAGTCCCTGAGCGAGGCCGCCTGGCGCATGATGTTGTCGCGTGAAAAATCGTCGCCGCATTGCTTCAGCACCTGCGTCAGCGCCTCGGCCGCGGCGTAGCCATAGACGGCCGCACTGTTGTTGGTGCTTTCGACCCGATGGTATTTGTCCATGAAGGCGAACCAGTCCTTCATGCCGGGATCGTCCTTCCAGGCGGGATCGCTCGGATCCTTCAAAAAGGCCGCCGAAATCACGCCGGCAGAGTTTTCCAGCCCCGCGGGCGCCATCGCGTTGGCGATCGAGGCGGAGGCATCGTTGACGATGAAGACGGGACGCCAATTCAGGGACGCTGCCAGCTTGATCACCTTGGATGCGGTCGAGGGCACGCCGAGGAAGACGAAGATGTCGGCGCCGGCGCGCTTGAGGATCGAGACGTGCCCGTCGAGATGCTCGTCGGCAAGGTCGAAGGCGATGTCGACCAGGACGTGACGGTTGAGATCGCCGAGTCCCTCCTGGATGCCCTTGTAGAGCATGCGCCCGAACTGGTCGTTCTGCCAGAGCACGACGATCTTCTTCCTCGGGTAAGAGGCCTGGATGTAGTTGGCGTAGATGCGCCCTTCCGACCGGAACGACGGCTGCCAGCCCATGGTCCAGGGAAACGCGCTCGGCTGGCTCAGCTCCTCGTCGCCGGAGGCGACGAACAGTTGCGGGATCTTCTTCTCGTTCAGGTACGAGCGCGTGACGAGATTACCGGGCGTGCCGAACGAACCGAACATCAGGTGCACGCCGTCCTTCTCGACCAGCTTGCGCGTCAGCTCGAGCGCGGTCGCCGGATCGGAATTGTCGTCGCGGGTGATGAAGCGGATCTTGCGGCCATTGATGCCGCCGCGCGCGTTGACCATGTCGAAATAGGCCGCTTCCGCCTGGCCGATCGCGCCGAATTCCGAGAGCGGCCCCGAATACGGCATAACATTGCCGATGCGGATTTCCTCATCGCTTGCGGGTTGATCCGAGTGCTGCTGCCGCGACATCGCGCCCAGCGATGCGATGGCAATCACGGAAACGAACAGCATCCTGCCGATGACGCGCATGTTCGATGCCTTGTGGTTGGCCCCCAACGAGGTCGGCTCAATCCCCACCAAGGCCGCTTGATCTAGGTCAAGCGTTTGGCAATCGTGTGGCTGTCGCGCTTCGATGAAAGCGGCAGGCGTGCTGCCGCAACGCGTTACGGCAACCCTCGCGCTTCCAGCTGACGCACCAGCAGCAGCGTCGGCTCCGCGAGGCTGTCGCCGGAACCATCGAGGCCGAAGGCGTTCGCGATGCCGTCGCGGCTGCGCAGCAGCGTGCTGCGCGGGCAATGGCCGGCGCCGCACAGCGTCTTCTTCAGCGTCTCGCCTTGCGCCACGAGGCCGGCGGAATCATCCGCGGCCCAGGCCAGCACGATCGGCACGTCGACATTGAGGATGCCGGGGAATACCGAGCGCTTGTCGTACTGGGTGGCGTCACCGCCGAGATAGGCCTTCTCGCTGTCGCTCGCGTCCTTGCCGACGCGGTAGATTCCGGACACCAGCACCACGCCCGCGACGTCGGCGCCGGCGGTCTGCAGCTCGGGATGCGCCAGCATGGTCGCGACGTGGAAGGCGCCGGCGCCGTAGCCGACCGCGACGATCTCGCGGGCATCGCCGTTGAAGAGGTCGATATTGCCATGAACCCAGGACAGCGCCGCGGCCACATCGGCCGCGCCGGCCGGCCAGGTCGCCGCGGGCGCCAGGCGATAATCGACGCGGACCCCGATCATGCCGTTGCGCGCGGCAAAGCACATCGCCTGGTCCTGGATCTGGCGCGACAGCTCCGGCGCTCCGCGGTCGCCGGTGAAGGTATCTCCCGTCACGAACAGCAGCACCGGCCGCGGCGTGTCGGCCTTGGTTGCGCTGGTCGCGACATCGAGCACATTGGCCTCGCTCTCGCCATAGCGCAGGCCGCGCGAGAAGGTGACCTGCTCGCATAGCCGTGCGGTGCCGCCTGCGGTGGTGTCGGAATCGGTGAGGCCCGCCTGCACGAGACCCGAGGGCGGCGGGAGCCGGCCCGGCACGGGTGCGTGCGCGGAGGCCGCGGTCATGGCCAGAAACAGGAAAAATGTCAGATAATTCTTCATGGGTGTGGCGGCCTTGCGGGGCTCATACTGGCTCGCTGATCTGGCTCGTCTTTTCGATTCATCTCATTAGTCAGCCGGCCTTGAGGCGAATTCGCGGCACCTTGGATGCGCAGCCGCCGTTTATCCCGATCCGTCAGGCCGTTGTCCAGCGCCGCCGAGGCTCGCGCCTGAAACGGCTTTCTACTGTGCATGGGGTTGTTTTCGCACCTTTTGTTTTGGCCTGGTCCGTCAGGCCCGCTTCATCGTCCGGAAGGTGATGGAGTAGCGCCGCGCCGCGACCGGCGGGATGCTGTGCTCCCATTGCGACCGCGCCTCGCCATCCATCATGTAGAGCGAGCGCGGCAGGGCGGTGAGCGTGTGGCGCTCCCAGGTCTCGCCCTTGCGGCGGCGGAAGCGGAAGTTGCACGGCGAGCCCAGTGACAGGCCGAGGACCTTGTCGAAATGCGGCTTGTCGCGATGCCAGCCGATGCCGACACCGACCTCGTATTCGGTGCACAGCACCTGCCGGACGGTGCCCTCCGGCAGCGCCGCCCAGGCCTCGGCCTGGCGCGCGACCGGTCGCACCCAGTCCGGGATCGGATCGGCCTCGGCCAGACGCTGCAGCGTGTAGTCGTAGCGATAGCCGAACGACGCCACCCGGCGGTTGCCCTCGAACGCGCCGAACTGAAAGCGCTGGAGCGGCAATGCTGCGATGCGGCCGATCAGATCCTGCTCGGCGGCATGATCGATAAAATCGTCCGTGTAGCGAAGTCCGGCCGGGCCTTTCTGCGGGTCGGCGAACAAACCTAGCTGCGTCATGCCTCGCATTTCCGTGATGGAACCTGTTGGCGGCTGATGCGACTTATCTATGACGCGGGAAGAAACGTGCGAGGCTGTCATGGCAGAGAAGCATACCGCCGATCCGGTTGAGATCATGCGGGCGACCGGTCATCCTGAGTTGGAATACGCCGCCGGCTGGACCATCGCCGGTCTCGCCACCATCGGCACCATCGTCGCCGTCTGGGTCTTTGCGATCTAGGCAACCGGAAACTGGAGCTCGAAGGCTGCGCCCTCGTCGGTCGGCTTAAGCCTGATCGAGCCGCCATGGCTCGCCATCACCGCGCGCGCGATCGCCAGCCCCATCCCGGTGCCGCCCTGGTCGCGGCGGGTGGTGAAGAACGCATCGAAGATCCTGTCGCGGTTCGGCGCCGAGATCGGCTCGCCGTCATTGCTGACCGTCACAAGCACGGTCGTCCGTGCGTCGACCGCCTCCAGCCTGATCGTGCCGGCCTTGTGCCGCACCGCATTGTCGGCGATGTGCGACAGCACGATCAGCGCCTTCTCCGAGGACATTCCGATCGCCCGGTCGAGGCTGCCGCTGGCCTCGATCGCGCTTGCCGGAAACCGGCTTCTGAGATCGGCGATCACGGGTGCCAGCTCGGTGCGCTCGTTCTGCGGCAGGCTCTCGGCGCGGGCGAGCTCCCGCAGCCGCTGCGCCATCGCCTCCAGCCGCTGGGTATCCGACAGGATGTTGGCGATGAAGGTGTTCTGCTCGGCCGGCGTCAGGCCCTCGGCCTTGCCCTGAACCGAATCCTGCAGCAGCTCGGCCGCGCCCTTGATCGAGGTCAGCGGCGATTTCAGCTCGTGGGTGAGATGGGCCGAAAAGGTCGCGATATAGTCGGAGCGCCGCGCCAGCTGCTCGGCCATGCCGAGAAAGCTGTGCGAGAGCTGGGCGAACTCGCGCGTGCCGTAATGCTTCAGCGGCTGGAACGCCTCCCGGTCGCCGCGGCCGATTCGGGCGGCGCGGTCGATCAGCTCGCGCATCGGCAGCGTGATGGTGCGTGAGAACACGAGGCCGATCGCGATGGTGCCGAGGATGACGGCAAGGCCGGCCAGCACGAACTTGGCCCGCTCCTGATAGAGATGGTCGAAAATGTTGCTCGGCGTGCGCGTCGTGTAGATCACGCCGGCGACGCGGTTGTTGACGATGACGGGCATCGCCGAAAACACGTGCACGCCGAGGCCGCGGCTGAAGGAATAGATCGGCGGCGGCGGCTTGTCCGGCACGCGGTTGCGTAAAGTCGCGCGGTATTGCCCGTGCAGGGCGTCCGCGACCTCCTCGATATGGGCGAGCGACTGCCCGACCTCCTGCCGCCCGGCAATCACCACGCCTTGCGGATCGAGGATGCGAAAGCCGGCCAATGTCACCTTCTGGGTCTCGCGGATGATCGGCGTCAGCCTGGCCCCGATCTCGACATAGGCTGCTTGCGCCTGCCCGGGCGCGGGCAATGCGTCGGGCCGCCGCCGCAACAGGTCGTTCGCGGTGAGGTCGAGCGCGGGGCGGATCGGTGTGACCTGGTCGCCGGGATCGGGCAGCACGCCCGGCGGCACCTCGGCGCCGAGCACGAGGCCGCTGTCGAGCCGGGCCGTCACCTCCTGCGCATAGATCGTCGCCAGCACGCGGCTCTGTGCGATCAGCTCGGCCTGGGTCTGGCGGATCAGCTGGTTGTCGTAGAGACGGAAGAAGAACAGGCCGACCAGCGGCAATATGCCGACCGTCGCCAGCACCGTGAAGATCACGAGGGTGAGCGACGGCCGCCATTTGTCGGGCGCGGCGCTCATGTCTCTTTCTCGCAGCGGCCGAGCTTGAAGCCGACGCCGTGGATGGTCTCGATCACGTTGTCGCAAGCAAGCGCCGCGAGCTTGGCGCGGATGTTGCGGATATGGCTGTCGATGGTGCGGTCGGAGACCTGGATGTTGAGCTGATAGGCTGCGCGCATCAACTGCTCGCGGTTGAACACCGATGTCGGCCGGGACAGGAACGCGCGCAGGATGCCGAACTCGATCGCGGTCAGCTTCAGCGGCGTGCCGGCAAAGGACGCGACATGCTGTTCGGGATCGATCAGCAGCCCGCCTTGCGTCAGCGCGGTGGGCCCGGCCTTGGCCTCGCCGTTGCGCGGGCTGAGGCGGCGCAGGATGACATTGACCCGCGCCACCAGCTCGCGCGGGCTGAACGGCTTCGTGACGTAGTCGTCGCCGCCGATCTCGAGGCCCAGGATACGGTCGATCTCCTCGTCGCGCGCCGACAGGAACAGGATCGGCACGTCGGAGACTTTGCGAATCTCGCGGCAGACGTCGAGGCCGTCGAACTCGGGCATGCCGATGTCCAGCACGATGAGATCGGGCCTGTCGGCGGCAAAGCGGAGAAGCGCCTCCTTGCCGTCGCGGGCCTCGATCACGTCCATGCCGGCCTTCTTCAGGGCGACGCGGATGACCTCGCGGATGTGGCCTTCGTCGTCGACGATGAGAATGCGATGCGCCAAGAAACTCTCCGTGTCCTCGTCAACTCGCCGGCTGGCTGCCGGCCTGAGCTTTCGCCTCGGCGTCCAGCCTGCGCTGGAGTCGCCAGTTGCGAAAGCCCCAGCTTCGCCAGGCCAGGTCCTGACGCTGCTGTTCTACAAGGCGGTCGCGGCGCGACACAAGGCAGCCCTCTTTGACGGCGGGCCGTAGCGCGATCGCCTTGTCGATGGCTGGCACCGCCTGCGGCCCGAGCGTCAGGAGATAGTCGATGTCGATCTGCACGCCTTTTCCCGAAACTTCCCGGCTGTGGACGACATTGTAGTCGGCGATGAAGGCGTCGAAGTTCACGAGCGAGCAGCCATAGAGCACGATCGCCAATGCGGCGAGATTGGCGCCGATCAGCCATTGATTGGACCTGTCGAGCACGATGCGCGCGACGATCAGGATCAGGCCGAGCGCTACCAGTCCCATCCAGACGAACGCTGCAATCCGCCAATAGGTCAGCATGTAGATGTCGACATAGAGATCGAGCCGGCGGATGGAGGAGACGACCAGCAGCACGTTCTGCCCGACCCAGAGATAGACCAGCGG
Organism: Bradyrhizobium sp. NBAIM03; assembly: GCF_020194055.1. Classification (NCBI taxonomy): domain Bacteria; kingdom Pseudomonadati; phylum Pseudomonadota; class Alphaproteobacteria; order Hyphomicrobiales; family Nitrobacteraceae; genus Bradyrhizobium; species Bradyrhizobium sp. NBAIM03. The sequence continues at coordinate 213,495 of NZ_JADYVS010000005.1, forward strand.
CCGGACCACCTTCGATTTCTCGGCCGGTCCGCCCGGGCGCATCGCCACCAGCACGAAGGCAGCGGCGAGCAGGGCGGTCGCGATCAGCGGATAGGCGCCGCGATGGGCGTAGGCCGCATAGGTCATGTTGTCGGGCAGCGCCGCGTGGCCCCAGAGATAGATGCCGTCGAGAATGGACTGTGCCGCGAACAGCAGGTTGAACAGGATCAGCGAGCGCAGGATGGTGGAGGCGCCGAGAAATTCCGCCGAGACCAGGGGCGGCTGCGGTGACACGGGGCCCTCGGCCACGGCCGCGGCGACGATCGCACTGCGCCGCCAGCGCACATGGATGAACGGCCAAACCAGAGCCAGCATCAAGGTCCAGAACAGGACGCGCCACATATTGACATGGTTGAAGATGACCTTGGGATTGAGCAGGGACACCCATTGCTCGATCACCGGATTGGCGGCGGCGAACAATGCGATGAAGACGGTGCTGAGCGCAGCGGGCATCAGCCAGAGCGCGATGCCGCGGGTGAACGCCGACATGTTGAACATCTGGGGCGCCTCGAGGAAGAGCCTGAAGGGACCGACCAGGAGGAAATTGCACAGCGCGCGGGCGCGGTCGGTGACCCCGGTCGTATCAGGATTGGTCGCAAGCAACAGCGCAATCGTCAGCGACGCGACGAGGATCAGGAAGGACAGCGTGTTGAGCTCCTCCACGGCCGGCGCGAGGCCGGCGGCGACGATGGCCCCGCTGATCATCGCGCGCCGCCAGTCCAGGGCCGCGTGATTGAACAGCAACGAAACGCAGGCGGTCGCGATCGCAAACAGCGCCAGCGACAGCCCGATCCGCTGACCGTAGAACAGCCAGTCGGCGAGCCCGGCCAGCAGCAGCGCCATTGCGAGCTTGGCCGACAGTGCAGAAGGCCTGATCGGTTGGATATCCGTCGTCGAAGCCAGGCTCGTCATGTCCAGAAAGTCTCCGTGAATGGTGGCATCACGAATTCTGAACGGCACTTGTGCAGACGGCGGGATCATCGTCTGCACGGCTTCAGGAGTTTCTTGCAGTTTTCGTGCAGGCGCGCTTTTGCCTCTCGCGCAGCGCGATTCGCTTTGCTAGGTGCGAAACATTCATCGCCCATCGCACCTGGTGCATCATGCAATTGCTCAACCGCATCGGTCTCGCCCTGCTCTGGCTCGCCGCGCCGCTCGCTGCATTTGTCGCCGCGAACAAGAACGATCCCTATCTGCTCGTGCTGCGTGGCGCCGGAAACATCTCCCTTGTCGTCGCAAGCATCGCAATCGTCGCTCTTTTGTTGCGCAGCGGTCACTGGCGCACCTTCGCCGGCAAGGCGCTCGTCGTGCTCTGGTGCGTGCCGCCTGTCTTGATGTCCGCCGCGCATCTGAAGTTCGAGCTGCGCAAGCATGACGTTCTCGGCGCCGGCGCCGCCGAAGCGCGGCAGCTCGGGCCGCACTTCATGGTCGGCTATTCCTCCTTTCCCGAGGTCGCGCGTCTCGCCAGGCAGGGCCTGATCGGCGGCGTCTATGTCACCCGGCACAACATCCGCGGCCGTGCCATCGAGACGCTGCGGGCCGAGATCGCGGCGCTGCAGGATCTCAGGCGCGCAGCCGGCCTGCCGCCGCTGATCGTCGCCGCCGATCAGGAGGGCGGAATCGTCGGGCATCTTGCGCCGCCGCTGACGAAAGTGCCGGCGCTGGCGACGCTCACGGGACTGGCTTCCGATGAACAGCAGGCCAAGGCCGAGGAGTTCGGCCGCATCCACGGTCGCGAGCTCGCCCACGTCGGCGTCAACCTCAATCTTGCGCCGGTGCTCGACCTCAAGCCGCCGGCGCGGCGCAACCGTCTCGATTTCCACACGCTAATCGGCCAGCGCGCGATTGCGAGCGATCCCACCGTCGTCAGCACCATCGCGAGCGCCTATGTGCGCGGGCTGGAAGAGACGGGCGTTGGCGCCACGCTCAAGCATTTTCCCGGCATCGGCCGCGTGCGCGCCGACACGCATCATTTCAGCGCCAATCTCGACACGCCGGTGAAGGAGCTGGAAGCAACCGACTGGCTCCCGTTCCGCGAGGTGCTGTCGCATTCGCGCAGCGCCCTCATGGTCGGCCACGTCACGCTCACAGACGTCGATCCCGATCGCGCCGCCTCGCATTCGAAGCGCGTCGTCGACGGGATCATTCGTGGGACGTGGGGTTACCAGGGCGTGGTGATGACCGACGATCTCATCATGGGCGCAATCTACCAGAACGACGTCTGCAAGGCCGTGGTCGAGGCGATCAATGCCGGCGTCGATCTGCTGCTGGTCGCCTATGACGGCGCGCAGTTCTACCGTGTCTTTGCCTGCGCCCTGGAAGGATCGCGACAGGGCAGGCTCGACGCGGCGATGCTGCATGCGAGCAGCGCGCGCCTGGAGCGCGGCTTTTCGACCATGCAGGCACGAGCTGCCTCACGCGCCATCAGCGTCGCCCGGCAGAACTAGCCCTTCGCGAACTGGCGGTAGTCCGGTTCACGGTGAAACCAGAACTCGTAGCCGGAGATGCCCTTTTGCATGGCAACGTCGTGGATCGGCTGGTTGAGCGGAACCACGGGGACGTCGCGCATACAGAGCGCGATGAAATCCTTCACCGTCCTGTCGTATTCGGCGGCATCGGTGGTGAAGCGCGCCTTGTCGATCAGGGCGTCCATCTCCTTGTTCTTGTATGAGGAGATGTTGAAGATCGAGTTGTTGCCGTGGAAATTCCAGTAGAAGTAATATTCGGGATAATCGAGCCAGCCGCTGAAGCGGTTGAGCGCGAGCGGCAGCTCCTTCTTGTTCAGCGTCGTGCGCCAGTTCGCGCCGGGAATCTTTTCGATTGCCGCCTTGATGCCGATCTTGGCGAGATTCTCCTGGATCAGGATCGCGGTCGGCTCGCCGACGGTGGCGGTGCCTGTGTCCAGCGACAGCGTCGTCTCCAGGCCGGCTTCGAAGCCCGCTTCCTTCAGCAGAGCCTTGGCCTTGTCGAGATCGGTGACGTAAGGAAACGGTTGCGGCCACACCGGCTTTGAGACTTCGGCGGTGCCGCCATACATGGGAACGGCGCGGCCGAAGAAGGCGCTGGTCTGAATCTGCTCGTACGGCATGGCCCAGGCGATGGCCTGGCGCAGCTTGACATTGTCGAACGGCGGCTTGGCGGTGTTCAGCGCGACGTACCACAGCGCGTTCGGGATCGGCACGCCCGAGACCTTGACCTTGCCCTCCTTGATGATCTGCTCGAAATCGCGCGGGGCAAAGCCGCTGGAAATATCCGCATCGCCCCGCTCCAGCATGGCACGCCGCGTGCCGGCGGAGGGAACGTCGCGGGCGATCACGCGCTTGACCTTCGGCAGCGGCCCGCTCTTCCAGTCGTCGAAGCGCGTCAGCACGGTCTCGCTGCCCGGCTTCCAGCTCTCGATCTTGTAGGCGCCGCCGCCGGCCTCGTTGTTCTTCAGCCAGGCCAGCGCCCACGGATCTTCCGGCGTCGCGTTCTTCCTGGCGAGCTCGGAATTGATGATGAAGGGCACGACGACGGCCACGTTGAACAGCAGCATCTTGTCCTTGCGGACATAGTCGATACGGAAAGTGTGGTCGTCGACCACCACGAACTGCTCCGGCTTTTCCAGCGATCCCGCCGACATCTGGAAGGTCGGAAAGCCGCCGACCTTCACGGCGCGGTCAAACGACCATTTGACGTCCTTGGCGGTCACAGGCGTGCCGTCGTGGAATTTTGCGTCCTTGCGAAGCTTGAAGGTGCAGGACATGCCGTCGGCGGCGACCTCCCAGCTCTCGGCGAGCTCGGGCGCGAGCTTCTCGCGGTCATACGACAACGTGCCGTCCGGCAGTGTCTTGGAGGCGTAGGTGAGCAGGCGGTCGTAGCAATTCCAGGACAGGCCGTTCACGGTCTGGTTGGAGCCGACGCCCTGCATGTCCAGCGAGTTCGGCCCGAGCTCCTGCACCACCAGCAGTGTCTCGCTGCGCCCCTGCGCCCGAGCGAGGCGCGGAGCAAAGGCCGCCGTACCGGCGACACCGAGGCCGCCCAGCACGACGCTGCGGCGGTTCAAATCGAGGGGTGAAATGCTCAAGGGTGCCTCCCGTTCCGGAAATTGTCCGGCATCGAGAGGCAAGGTGTATGCCACAGCGAGGAAGTGCCAAGCCGCCCCACGAAGACGCGAGGCGGCTTGGATTGATAGGCGTTGCGCGTCGGCTTAGGTCTACTCGGCCTGCTCCAGCGCGGCGGGCATCTTCGCCACCGACATCAGCGATCGCGCGACCTGGTTGAGCAGGAGATCGGCGTTCTCTTCCTCGGCGAGGGATTTGGAGAGCAGGCCGACGATGGCGCTGTGGCGCAGCTGCTGCGCGAGGTTGCGCGCGGTGGTATAGCCGGACATCTCGTAATGCTCGACGCGTTGCGCCGCGGAGATCAGCGCGAGGTCGGCGGCAGCGTCCTCCTTCTCTTGGCTTTCCTTCATGACCTCCTGGCCTTCCTCGATCAGGCCCATCATGCCCTTGCAAGGCTTGGCGCGGGCGTTCTCGCCGAGCAGCTCGAAGCACTCGTTGATGCGCTCGACCTGATTTTCGGTCTCGGCCAGATGCTGCTCGAACAGCTCGCGCAACTGATCGAAGCGGGCGGCCTGCGCCATCTTCGGGAGCGCCTTGGTCAGCTGCTTCTCGGCATGGAGGATGTCACGCAGCTCATGCAGCAGCAGATCGGTCAGGCCCGCCTCGTCGACAGGCGGTGAGCTCTCCGCGACGATCGACGGGGCAGCGCCGGGATCGGAGGATTGCAGCGCAGGCGATTCTGTGAACACCCAGTCCTCGCCCTCGTTCCAGGGACCGCGGGTATCGATTTCGCCGTGGTCGCCGCTACCGGTGGAATCGTTGAAGTACTGGTTGACGAGGCCGGGCGTCGGGGCAATCCGGCCGATGCTGAAGGCCGGCTTCGACAGGCTCTCGAGCGCGCGCGCGAACGCCTTCATATGCGTGATCTCGCGCGTCATCAGGAATTGCAGCGCGTCCTTGCTGCCGGCATCGTCGCAAAAATTGATCAGGCGCTCGTAGACGATCTTGGCACGCGCTTCTGCCGCGATGTTGCTGCGGAGATCGACGTCGAGCTCGCCCGTGATCTTGAGATAATCGGCGGTCCAGGGATTGCCTTGCGAGTTGAACAGATTGACGCCGCCTCCGCCGGCAATCGCGATCAGCGGATCGGCCTCCGCCGCCTGGCGGTCGTTCCGCGAGGGCGCAAGATGCATCCGGGCGAGGCAACCGACGACCTCGAGATGGCTGAGCTCTTCGGTGCCGATATCCATCAAGAGGTCCTTGCGGTCGGGATCCTCGCAATTCAGTCCCTGAATCGAATATTGCATCGCAGCCGCAAGTTCGCCGTTGGCGCCGCCGAACTGCTCGAGGAGCATATTGCCGAAGCGCGGATCGGGTTCGTCGACGCGCACGGTGAACATCAGCTTCTTGACGTGGTGATACATGGGGAGACTCGCGTGCTGGAGAGAAACTACGCGACAACGAGGCCTCCAGCCGTTCGTTCCTAAGTCTCTCCAGGATCGAGGCTGTCGTTGCCCCGGACCTCTGCCAGGGAGCGCGATGGCTTACGGCGTCACCGCACTGCGCGCGACGGCGCGCGGAGCCGTCAGTTCCTTCCAGGTCGAATTTGCCACATGCACCGGCGAGAAGGCGGGACGTTCGACGTATTGTCCATCGCCGGCCTCGGCGCGCAGGTCGCCATCCTTCCAGACGATACGGCCGCGAGACAGCGTCGCGGCCGCACCGCCGGTGCAGGCAAAACCCTCGAACACGTTGTAATCGATCCGGCTCATCTGCCGCTTGGCGCTGATGGTCTTGCTCGCCTTGGGATCCCACACCACGATATCGGCATCCGAGCCGACGGCGACCGCGCCCTTGCGCGGATAGATGTTGAGGATGCGGGCGATGTTCGCCGAGGTCACCGCGACGAATTCCTCTTTGGTCAGCCGCCCCGTGGCGACGCCCGCGGTCCAGAGCAGCGCCAGGCGATCTTCGAGGCCGCCGGTGCCGTTCGGGATCTTCCTGAAATCGCCGCGCCCGAACCGCTTCTGCTCGGTGGTGAAGGCGCAATGATCGGTCGCAACCACCTGGAGCGAGCCGGCTTGCAGGCCGGCCCAGAGGCTGTCCTGATGCTGTTTGTCGCGGAACGGCGGCGACATCACGCGCTGTGCGGAATGGTCCCAGTCCTTGTTCCGGTATTCGCCGGCATCGAGCAGCAGATGCTGGATCAGCGGTTCGCCATAGACCCGCTTTCCACTGGCCCGCGCGCGAGCGATGGCCTCATGCGCCTCGCGGCAGCTGGTGTGGACGATATAGACCGGCGTGCCCGTCATGTCCGCGATCATGATGGCGCGGTTGGTGGCTTCGCCCTCGACCTCCGGCGGCCGTGAATAGGCGTGGCCTTCCGGGCCGGTGACGCCGCGCGCAATCAGCGCGTCCTGCATCAGGGCGACGACGTCGCCGTTCTCGGCATGGACGACAGGCATGGCGCCGAGATGGGCGCAACGCGCGAACGAGTTGTAGAGCTCGTCGTCGTTCACCATCAGCGCGCCCTTGTAGGCCATGAAATGCTTGAAGGTGTTGATGCCGTAGGTCCTGACCACGATCTCCATCTCGTCATGAATCTGCTTCGACCACGACGTCACCGCCATGTGGAAGCCGTAGTCGCTGGCCGCCTTCTCGGATTTGTGCCGCCACTCCTGATACGCCGCGAGCATGGATTGGCCGGGATCGGGCAGGCAGAAATCCACCACCATGGTGGTGCCGCCGCTCAGCGCCGCCTTGGTTCCGGATTCGAAGTCGTCGGCGGTGACGGTGCCCATGAACGGCATTTCGAGATGGGTGTGCGGATCGATCCCGCCCGGAATGACGTAGGCGCCGCCTGCATCGATGATCTCGCTACCTGTCGGGGCATCGAGCGAGGCGCCGATCGCGACGATGGTCTCGCCGTCGATCAGCACGTCCGCGCGGCGCGAATGATCGTGATTGACGACGGTGCCGCCGCGGATGAGGAGGGGCATGAGGTGCTCCGAGAGGTGAGGGACGGCTCGAAGGCTAAGCGCGCGACTGGCGATGCGACAGGTGAAATTTTAGTCAGCCGCCGCCGCTCCTTTCACGTCGTGCGCGATCAGCCCGTCGATCATCGCGCGCACGAGGCCCGTGATCTCCTTGCGCAGCGCCGGCAGCGGCACGGCCACCAGCTTCTGCTCCAGCCCGAGCGCCACCATGCCATGCACGGCCGAGAACAGGCTGCGTGCGGTGATGCCGAGTTCCTCCGGGCTGCGCCCAGGAAACAGTGCGGCCAGCGGCTGGTAGATATGACGGAACAGCTGCATCTGGTCGTGCACGGACCAATCCGGCACCAGCTTGCCCGTCTCCATCCGGTGCTCGAACAGCGCGCGCCAGAGCTGGAGGTTTTCGGCGGCGAAATCGCAATAGGCGAGGGCGATGCGGACCAGGGATTCCCGTGGCGATGGCTCGCCGGCATTTGTTGCGAGAGTCAGCGTCTCGTCGAGCCGGAGCAGCGTGCGCGAGCCGACCCGCAGGATCAGTTCGTCGACATCAGCCACGAGATTGTAGACCGCGCCATTGGCGCAGCCGATCTCGCGGGCCAAATCGCGGGTCTTGAGACCCGCCAGCCCCCGCTCGGCGATCATCTGTTCGGCCGCCTGGATCAGGGCCGCACGCAATTTCTCTCGCCGTTCCAGGGCCTTAGTCATTCTTAAACCAAATTCTTGAGCGTCGCTCAAAATAATATTGAACGATGTTCAAGGTTCCTGCTACAAACCATCTGTGAGCAGCGCTCATAGACAGGGAGCAACCAATGTTCAAGACCGTCGTGACCCTCTTCCGCGGCAGCGTCGCCGCTGCGGGCGAGGAACTGGAAGATCGCACCGCCCTTCTGATCCTGGATCAGCAGATGCGCGATGCAGCCGCAGCCGTCGAGCGCAGCAAGCGCACGCTGGCGCTGGCAATCGCGCAGGACCAGCAGGAAGGCCGCAAGCTCGAGGCCACGAATGCGCGTATCGCCGATCTCGAGACCCGTGCCGTTGCGGCGCTGGATGGCGGCCGCGAGGATCTCGCCAAGGAGGCCGCCGAAGCCATTGCGGCGCTGGAGGCCGATCGCGATGCGGCCATGACGGCGCGCGCGCTGTTCGCGACCGAGATCATCAGGCTGAAGCGCCACGTCGCCAACGCGCAGGCCCGCATCACCGAGCTCGATCGCGGTCGCCGGATCGCCCGCGCCTCGGAAGCGGTGCGCTCGCTTCGCCGCAGCGGCATCGAGGCCGCGCGCCCCTATGAATCGACATTGCCGGAGGCGGAGGGGACGCTGAGGCGTCTGCGCGAGCGGCAGATGGAGGCTCAAGCGGCCGACGATGCCCTGGTCGAGCTCGACGCGGCCACCGGCCCGCTCGCCACCGCCGAACGACTCGCCGAGCAGGGCTTCGGCCCGCGGCTCAAGACGACCGCAGACGACGTGCTGGCGCGCTTGAAGTCCAGGCGCATGCCGGCGGCCTGATCTCAAGTTCCAACCCGAACACCATCATCATTCCAATCGACAGGAGACCATCATGAACCAGAATGGCCAGCCCCACAGCGGCGCCTGGGTGAGCTTCACCTACGCGTCCTTCGCAGCTTCCGCCTTCCTCGTCGCCATCGGCATCTTCTTCCTGCCGATCGACCTCTGGATGAAGGGTTATCTCACCATGGGCATCGTGATGATGATCCAGACCTGCGTCACCCTGACCAAGACCGTGCGCGACAATCATGAGAGCAGCCGCCTCGTGAACCGCATCGAGGATGCCAAGGCCGAGCGGCTGCTGATGGAGGTCTCCAAGGCGGCGTAAGGCGAACGGTCGCAGCGCGCGCTCTGGGGCGACAGGGGCGCGCGCGGCAGGCAGGGTGCATTGTGCTTCGCGTGCAGGTGCGATATGGCTCTCGCGCTTTCCAGAGGCGGAGACGAGCTTTGTCGAAACAATCCCTGCGCGAGGAGGCCGAGCGCCTGATCCGCGAATCGATGGAAAAGAAGACCATCGTGGTCAAGCAGGGCACGACCCGCATCGAGGCTGTCTGCGGCAAGTGCGGAGCGCCGAACCGGGTGCAGGCGGAGAAGGGCCAGACCCGCGTCAAGTTCGCCTGCAAGAACTGCGGGCATAAGCAAGAGACGTTGTAGGCGTCTTCGCCTCTACCCGGGTCGCTTCGGCGATGCGCAGCATCGTCTGCCGCGATCCGGGTGAGGGCCCTACGGCCTCTCCCTCACATCACCTGATGCACGTCGATCACGACGCGATCCGCATGGCGCGCCGCTGACGCCACGAAGATGTGCTCCATCAGCCAGCGGTATGTCTCGTGCCCGGTCTCGAACTTCGGCACGGTGCGGAAATAGATCAGCTTCGGATCGACCGGCTCGCCGCGCTTGAGCTTGTGCAACAGCTCGACCGGGCCGAAGCGCATACCCTTGTTCTCGACGTAGACGGTCGCACCGTCGTCGGTCTCGAAGGCGTATTTCGCTTCGAGATCGATCAACTCGTTGGGCCGGATGGTCTGGAAATCGGCGCCGAAGGGGAGCACCTTTCCGCTGACCGCGCCCGTCACCTCGCCGCCGATGATCGGAATGATGCGGCGGACGCCGATCCCGGTCTCGCCCGCGGTCACGACGTCGCCGATCCGCGCGGTGATGGTGAAGACGTATTTGGTTTCGAGGGTCGGTGTGGCCATCGCTTCACCTCTTAATTGACTATGACGAACGATACCGTGTCTTACCCTCCCCTGGAGGGGGAGGGTCGATCGCGCGGAGCGCGAGCGGGGTGGGGTGATCTCTCCACACGAACACTGTTGAAGGTGGAGAGACCGTCACCCCACCCCGTCTCACATCTCGCTGCGCTCCATGTGAGCCGACCCACGGGCGAGCTACGCTCGTCCCGGACCCCTCCAGGGGAGGGTAAGTGACGATCTTCGATCCGCTAATGCGCCATCATCCGGGTGGGCAGCCAGGTCGCCAGCAGCGGGAAGGCGATCAGGATCACCAGCCGCACCAGGTCCGTTGCCACGAACGGGATCACGCCCCTGAAGATCGTGGAGAACGAGACGTCCTTCACCACGCTCTTGATGACGAAGACGTTCATGCCGACCGGCGGATGGATCAGGCCGAGCTCGACGGTCATCACGATGATGATGCCGAACCAGATCGGGTCGAAGCCGAGATGCATGATCACCGGGAAGATGATCGGCACGGTCAGGATGATCATCGCCATGGCGTCCATCAGGCAGCCGAGCACGAGATACATCACCATGATCAGCGCCAGCACGCCGTAGGGGCCGAGGCCGAGCCCGGTGAGGAATTCCGTCACCTTCTGCGGCGTCTGCGTCACCGTGAGGAAATAGCCGAAGATCAAGGCGCCGATCAGCACGGTGAACACCGCAGCTGCGGTGCGCGTCGCCTGCAGCAGCGAGGCCAGCACCTTCTCGCGGTCGAGCCGGCCGGTCAGCACGCCGATGATGAAGGCGCCGGTCGCGCCAACGCCGCCGGCCTCGGTCGGCGTGAAGCGCGGCAGGAAGGGCAGGCCGTAGAGGCCGCCGATGACGAAGATGAACAGCAGCACCGGCGCCCAGATCTCCTTCAACCCGGCAAAGCGCTCGCGCCACGGCGTCACCTTGCCCTTGGGCAGGAAGTCGGGGCGGAAATAGCCGATCAGGAAGATCGTGATCATGTACATGGTCATCGCGAGCAGGCCCGGGATGATGCCGGCGATGAACAGCTTGCCGATGTCCTGCTCTGTGATGATGCCGTAGACCGCGAGGACGGTGGAGGGCGGCAGCATCGCCCCCAGCGTGCCGCCGGCCGCAATCACGCCGGTGGCGAAGGATTGCGGATAGCCGAAGCGCCGCATCTCGGGATAGGCGACGGCGGAGAAGGTCGCGGCGGTCGCGACCGAGGAGCCGCAGATCGCAGCAAAGCCGCCGCAGGCGCCGACGGTGGCAATGCCGAGTCCGCCGCGCAAATGTCCGACGAAACCGTTGGCGGCGCGGAACAGCTCGCGGCTCATGCCGGAATTGCTGACGAAGGAGCCCATCAGCAGGAACATCGGGATGACGCCGAAGGTGTAGTCCGTCACGGTCCGCATCGTGACCTGACCGACCATCTTCAGAGCCGGTGTCGAGCCCACGAGATAGCTGAAGCCGCACACGCCGACGAGGCCCATGGCCATGCCGACCGGCACGCGCAGCAGCATCAGGGCGAACAGGGAGACGAAGCCGATGACGGCGACGGCGTCGGTACTCATGGTCACTCCGTCACCTTGATCTTGGGTTCATGCATGTCTTCGGGATGGAAGATTAGCCGGTACGTGCGAATCGCGATCAACAGCACGGCGCAGACGTCGCCGATCCACGCGACGAGGAAGAATGGCCAGGTCGGCATGTGCAGGTCGTAGGTCTGGACGTTGTCGTTGTAGGTCAGCCGGACCTTGTCGAACAGCGTCCAGGTCTGGACGGTGACGACGAACAGCAGCACCAGGGTCGCGAACACGTCGATCCAGCGCTGATGGCGCGGCCCGACATTGCCCCAGACCAGGTCGACCGTGATGTGGGTGCCGCGATAGGAGGTTGCCGCGATGCCCCAGAAGATGAGGATGCCGAGCAGCATGCGGCCGATGTCGAAGCTGTCGGGAATCGAATAGTTCAGCGTGTTGCGCAAGAGCACCGACAGGAAGATGTCGAGCGCAACGATGCCGACGAAGCCGGCCGCGATCCATTCGATCGAGTCGATCACGCGATCCATCCAGGAGCGCTTCATGGGGAAAGGGTCCTTCCGACAAGTCCGTGGTGTCCCGCGACGGGGCTGCTCCCTCCCCCGCTTGCGGGGGAGGGTTGGGGAGAGGGTGCTTCCGCTGGGCGAGAACCCCCAAGAGGAGAGAGCCCTCACCCGCGCCTTCAGCGCGACCTCTCCCGCAAGCGGGAGAGGTGCAGTGACCGCGCGGCCGCTGCTGGGCGTCACTCCGCCAGCGCGTTGTACTTCTTCAGCGAGGCCTTGAGCTCGGCGAGCGCCGCATCGGGATCGGCACCGGCCTTCTTGGCGCCGTCGCCCCAGGTCTTGACCAGCGGCTCGGCGGCCTTCTTCCAGGCCGCGATCTGCTCGGGCGTCAGCTTGTAGACCTCATGGCTGGATTCCGCCTTCACCTTGGCGATGCCGGCGTCCTCGAACTTGCCCCAATGCTCGCCGACCGCGCCCGCCGCCTCGACCGTGCAGTTCTTGTCGATCGCGGCCTTCTGCTTGTCGGACATCGCGTTGTACTTGTCCTTGTTGATCACGAACACGAAGGTCGTGGTGTAGAGCGGCGCCTCCATGTCGTACTTGGTCACCTTGTCGATGCCGAACAGCACCAGGGAGCCCCATGGGAAGGTGACGCCGTCGGCAACGCCGCGCTCGATGATGTCGCGCACCTCCGGCGCCGAGGACTGCACGTTGGTGCCCCCGAGCGAGGTGACGAAGTTCGCCATGGTGGCGTGGGCGGGGCGGATCTTCAGGCCCTTGACGTCCTCAGGGTTGACGATCTTCTTGGTGCGGGAATGGAACGAGGAGGGCGAGTGGACGAAGGCGAGGCAGTATTTGACGTCCTTCATCTCCTTCTCGGCATATTTGCGATACCAGGCGTCGAGCCCCATCGAGCCGCCCTTGGCTTCCGAGATCAGGAACGGCAATTCTCCGGCGCCGATGATCGGGAAGCGGCCGGGCTGGTAGCCGGGATTGACATAGGTGACGTCGGCGATGCCGTCGCGCGCCATGTCGTAATGGTCGAAGGCCTTGCCGAGCTGCTGGGCCGGAAACACCTTGCCGGTAATGGTGCCGCCGGAATCCTTGTTCACCGCGGCCACCCAGTCTTCCAGCGATTTCTGCAGCGGATGCGAGGCCGGCACCCAGTGCGAGACCTTCAGTTCAAATGTCTTGTCCTGCGCGAACGCGGGGCTCACGCTTGCTGCCAGCAGCAAGGCCAGACAGGCTTTCCTCATCACGCGTCTCTCCCTTTTGCGACGGCGGGCTTCGTTGGCCCGGTCTCGTTAATTAACATGTTATCTAATTCGCCGGCGCGTTCAAGCCGGAACTGAGGCGCGCCGTGTCGCGCCATCTACGTCAGCCATGTTGCATGGATTTGTCGCTGCTCGGGCGACCACCGCTCTCCCTTTGCGCAAACGTTATATGGTATAATTATCGCCTGCGAGCCTTGGCCACAAGCAGGCTGCGACCAAAGCCTAACAGGGTCGGAAGGAGCATGTATTGCGGACAAAGGTCGCAATCGTCGGGCCGGCCCGTTGCGGCGACGGCGGGGGCTCGTTTCAAACGTCTGCACAAATTCCGTTTAAAGCTTTGTAGGTGATGCATTCGTCGCGTCATTCGCTTCCAATGTCGTCAAATCAATGAAGCGAGACCGCCATGACCCTCACCGACATCCCGGCCGGCTATGAGCCGCATTTCCGCAAAGCGCCGCTGACCGATCCCTGGGAGCCGCTCTATTCGAAGAAGACCGACACGGGCGTCACCGTCGGACTGCGCCTGGCGACCCCGCACACCAACGCCCGCGGACTGATCCATGGCGGGCTGATCGCGTCGCTCGCTGACGCCGCCATGGGCTACAGCTGCGCCCAGGCGACGGGCTGGACAACGTCGTTCGTCACCATCTCTCTGTCGGTCGACTATGTCGGCGCCGCCGAGATCGGCCAATGGCTCGCGGTCGAGGGCGAGGCGATCAAGACCGGGAACACGATCTGCTTCGCGCAGTGCCTGGTGAAGGCGGACGACGCCGTGATCGCGCGGGCCAGCGGCACGTTCCGGGTGGTGCCGAAGAAGGGGTGAGGCTCGTGAGGTGGGCCGCGATGTCGCCCCTTGCCCCGTCATTGCGCGCGTAGCGAAGCAATCCAGACTGCCACTGCGGAAAGATTCTGGATTGCTTCGCTTCGCTCGCAATGACGATATGGAGCTAACGGGGCGGGACACGCACTCACCCAAACCTCCACTCCGCCGTTTCCACCACGAGATCGACGAACGCGCGCACCTTGGCCGAGAGCAGGCGCGAGGTCGGGTAGACGATGTGGATCGGCAGCGCCGGCTGCTCGTACTGCGCCAGCATGATGTTCAGGCGTCCGCGCTTCAGGCCCTCGGCGGCCTGATAGGCCAGCACCCGCGTCACGCCGCCGCCGGCCTCGGCATATTGCAGGGCGGCGTCGGCGCTGTTGCTGATGAAGCGAGGCGACAGCGGCAGCCCGATATCGCGGCCGTCGCGCAGGAAACGCCATTCGGACCAGGGGCCGAACTGGATGGTCTGGTGCGTAGCAAGCGCCTCCGGCGTCTTCGGCTCGCCATGACGCTTCAAATAGCCGGGCGCGGCCACCACGATCCGCCGCATCTCGCCGACTTGGCGTGCGACAAGCGAGGAATCGGCGAGATGGCCGATCCGCACTGCGGCATCGACGGCGTCCTCGACGAGGTTGACGAGATGATCGGACAGCCGGAGCTCGGCGGCGACCTCCGGATAACGCTTGAGATAGGCGGTCATGACCGGCCCCACATGCAGCCGGCCGAAGCCGACCGGCGCCGACACGACAAGACGCCCGCTCGGCCGGTTGCGCTCCTCCCGCGCCGAGCCGTCGGCCTCCTCGACATCGGCGAGGATGCGCCGCGCGCGCTCCAGGTAGCGGGTGCCGACGTCGGTCAGCGTCACCTGCCGCGTGGTCCGCTGCAGCAGCCGCGCGCCGAGATGCTCCTCCAGCGCCGCGATCATCCGCGTCACCGCCGACGGTGACAGCCGCAGTTTGCGCGCGGCCGGCGCAAAGCCGCTGAGATCAGCGACCGTGACGAAGACGTGCATGGCTTCCAGGCGGTCCATGGACATTATTGCATATCTAGCAATGATGAAGTGTCAAGCTGCTCAATTGTTTTAAGCGTCGAAAGGCCCACATTGGGCGCTGAAGACGCAGCAATGCGCCGGAATTTCAGGAGATGTTCCGATGACGGCAGTTCACACCTATGCCAGCGACGTGGCCTTCTCGCCGGCGGTGAAGACGATCCAGGTGCGCAAGGGCTCGCGCGAGGCCTACGCGCGCAGCGAGCAGCGCGGCTGGCGCACCGAGGTCGACGACAATCTCGCGGCCTTCCTTGCCGACGCCAACAGCTTCTATTTCGCCACGGCCTCAGCCGACGGCCAGCCCTATATCCAGCACCGCGGCGGGCCCAAGGGCTTTCTCAAGGTGCTGGACAAGCAGACGCTCGCCTTCGCCGACTACGCCGGCAACCAGCAGTTCATCACGCAAGGGAATCTCTCGGAGAACCCCAAGGCCTACATCTTCGTGATGGACTACGCCCATCGTCGCCGTGTGAAGATCTGGGGTGAGGCGCGCGTGGTCGAGGACGACGAAGCGCTGACCACGTCACTGATGCCGAAAGGCTACCGCGCCCGGCCCGAGCAGGTGATCCTGTTCAAGATCGCAGCTTGGGACACCAACTGCCCGCAGCACATCCCGCAGAAATTCGACGCCGCCGATGTCGCAGCAGCGCTCGCGGCGCGGGATGCGAGGATCGCAGAGCTGGAGGCGCAGGTTGCGGCGCTGAAGGGGGAGAAGGCGGCCCCTTGAGCCGCCTCTTGCTTACCCTCCCCTGGAGGGGGAGGGTCGATCGCGCGCAGCGCGAGCGGGGTGGGGTGATCTCTCAACGCGGGCAGTTTACGACGTGGAGAGACCGTCACCCCACCCCGTCTCACATATCGCTGCGCTCTATGTGAGCCGACCCTCCCCCTCCAGGGGAGGGTAAGAGAAATCAAATCGCACTCGCGCCTTCGTGCTGGAAGCCGAGATAGCTCGCCGCGACGCGCTCGTTGGCGGCGATGTCGCTGGCCTTGCCGCTGAGCACGAACTCGCCGAGCTCCATCACATAGGCATGGTCCGCGATCTTCAGCGCGGCCTGCGCGTTCTGCTCGACCAGCAACACCGAGACCCCGGCGGCGCGGAGCTCGGTGACGATGCGGAAGATGTCGGCGACGATGATCGGGGCAAGGCCGAGGCTCGGCTCGTCCAGCATCAGGAGCTTCGGCTCGCCCATCAGCGCGCGGCCCATCGCGAGCATCTGCTGCTCGCCGCCGGAGAGCGTGCCGGCGAGCTGCTTGCGCCGCTCCTTCAGCCGCGGAAACAGCGCATAGACCCGTTCCATCGAGGTTTTGGCCTTGCTGCGCTCGATCCGGAACGCGCCGAGCTCGAGATTGTCCTCGACATTCATGGTCACGAACAATTCGCGATGCTCGGGAACGAGACCGAGCCCCATGGCGACACGGTCCTCGATGTCGAGCCGGGCGAGATCCTGCCCGGCAAAGGCGACCCGGCCCTTCAGCGGCAGGATGCCCATGACGGCCGAGAGCAGCGTGGTCTTGCCGGCGCCGTTGGCGCCGACGATGGTGACGATCTCGTTGCTGCCGACCTCGAGCGAGACCGAACGCACCGCCTCGACCTTGCCATAGGCGACATGCGCGTCGGTGACGGACAACAGCGTGCTCATGCCGCCACTCCGAGATAGGCCTTGATCACTTCGGGATTGGTCTTGATCGTCGCCGGCGTGCCTTCCGCGATCTTGGTGCCGAAATCGAGCACCACGATGCGGTCGGCGAGGTTCATCACGAAGCCCATGTCGTGCTCGACCAAAAGGACGGACATCCCGCCGTCGCGCAGCTCGCGGAGCAGCGCGGCGAGCCGCTGCTTTTCCATGTGGCGCAGGCCGGCGGCGGGCTCGTCGAGCAGCAACAGCATCGGATCGACGCAGAGCGCGCGGGCGATCTCGACGATGCGCTGCTGGCCGAGCGAGAGCGAGCCTGCCAGCTGGTGCATCTGCTCGGTGAGGCCGACGCGCTCGATCTGGCGGGCAGCCTCGGCGAGCAGCTTGGCTTCATCTGCGCGGTCGAGCCGCAGCATCGAGGAAACGGGTCCGGAATGGCCGCGCAAATGTGCGCCAATCGCGACGTTCTCCAGCACGGTCATGTCGGGGACGAGCTTGACGTGCTGGAAGGTCCTGCTGATACCGAGCTTGACGATCTCCTGCGGCGGCGCGTTGTCGACCTTCCTGCCGAGCACCGAGATCGAGCCGGCGGTTGCGGACAGCACGCCGGTGATCAGGTTGAAGGTCGTGCTCTTGCCGGCGCCGTTCGGGCCGATCAGTGCGACGATCTCGCGGGCTTGGACGTCGAACGAGACGTTATTCACGGCGACCACGCCGCCAAATTGCTTTCGCGCCTTCTCGACCTGAAGCAGGACGCCGGTCTCGGCAGGCGCGCGGGTGCGATGCTCCAGCTTCAGCGAGGTGTCCGGCTTCCTGCCGTCGGTGCGCTCGGGCAAGAACGACATCAGCCAGGGCCAGAGGCCGCCGGGCGCAAGCTGCAGCAGCGCCACCAGCATGATGCCGAACACGATGGTCTCGACCTGGCCGGAGCCCGGCAGGATCAGCGGCAGATAGCTCTGCAGCACCTCTTTCAGGATCACGACGATCGCCGCGCCCAGCACGCCGCCCCAGACATAGCCGGCGCCGCCGACCACTGCGATGAAGAGATATTCGATGCCCATATGCGCGCCGAACGGCGTCGGGTTCACGGCGCGCTGGAGATGGGCGTAGAGCCACCCGGACAGGCCGGCGAGCACCGCGGCGTGGATGAACACCAGCAGCTTTGCCCGCGGCGTGTGGACGCCGAACGCTTCGGCGGCGACATGGCCGCGGCGCAGCGCGCGGATGGCACGGCCGGTGCGGGAGTCCAAGAGGTTCATCGTCAGCAGGGCCGAGAGGATCACGGCGACCCAGATCGCGTAATAGATCGAGCCGGGCGAGAGCATCTTGAAGGCACCGATCGACAGCGGCGGGATCGCCGAGATGCCGTCGTTGCGTCCGAGAAACTCCAGCTTGCTGAACAGGTAGAACAGCCCGAGCCCCCAGGCGAGCGTGCCGAGCGGCAGATAATGCCCCGAGAGGCGCACGGTGATTAGCCCCAGCAGCACCGCGAGCGAGCCGCTGACCACGAGCGACAGCGGCAGCGTCAGCCAGGGCGACAGGCCATAGGCCGTCGTCAGCACGGCGGTGGTGTAGGCACCGAAACCGACGAAGGCGGCCTGCCCGAACGAGGTGAGGCCGCCGACGCCGGTCAGCAGCACGAGGCCCATCGCGACCAGCGCGGCAAGGCCGATATTGTCGAGCAGCACGATCCAGAACGGGGGCACGCCCGGGATGAGCGGGATCGCCGCCATGAGGATCGCAAAGACGAGGATGGGAAGCCGGCTCTGCATCGGGCTCAGTCCTTCTCTTCCTCGACCGCGGGCGCGGCGAGCGAGCGCAGCAGCAGCACGGGGATCAGCAGCATGAAGACGATCACCTCCTTGTAGTTGGAGGCATAGAAGGACGAGAACGCCTCGACGATGCCGACCACCAGCGCCGCGACGGCGGTGAGGGGATAGCTGACGAGGCCGCCGATGATCGCGGCAACGAAGCCCTTCAGCCCGATCAGGAAGCCGGAGTCGTAATACAGTGTCGTGATCGGCACGATCAGGATGCCGGAGAGTGCGCCGATCACGGAAGCCAGCAGGAAGGCGATCTGGCCCGACAGCGTGGTGCGGATGCCGGCAAGCCGCGCCCCGAGCCGGTTGACCGCGGTCGCGCGCAGCGCCTTGCCGTAGAGCGTCAGGCCGAAGAACAGCCAGAGCGCGACGATGAAGGCGATGGTGATGGCATAGACGGTGATGCTCTGGCCGGTGAAGCGCAATGCGCCGGCGGTGAAGGCGCCGGACAGCACGGCAGGCCCGCGCTGGCCTTCGGCGCCGAAGAACAACAGGCCAAGTCCCTGCAGCGCGAGATGGACGCCGACCGAGGCGATCAGCAGCACCAGCACCGAGGTGTGCGCCAGCGGCTGGAAGGCGATGCGATAGAGATAGAGGCCGATCATCGCCACGATCACCAGCGACAGCGCGATGCAGACTGCGACCGGCGGCTTCTGCGCGGCGAGCGACAGGGTCAGCGCCAACACGATCGCGGGCAGCACGACGTTGGCGATGAAGCTGCGGACGACCAGCCGCCCGTGCAGCGCCTTGCGCGCGACGAACAGGTCGAAGACGAAGGCGCCGATGCCGAGCGCCAGCGCCAGCTTTGCCGTGCCCGGCATCTGGCCGGCGGCCAGCGAGGCATAGGTCAGCGCGCCGTAGGTGACGAATTCGCCCTGGGGAATGAGGATGACCCGGGTGACGGCGAACACCAGCACCAGCGCCAGGCCGAGCAGCGCATAGATCGCGCCATTGGTGATGCCGTCCTGCACCAGGAACAGCATGATGGTGGTATTCAAGACCGGACGCTCCCCCTAATCCGGACCGGTCCCCTCGATTGCGGTGGACGGTCCGCTCACAGCCATTGAAAAACGCAGGCGATATTTGGTATGGTCCATAACAATTATCAAATATAACTTCAAGGGTGGGAACGACCCGCCCCGGAATTTAGCGGGATTACGAGCACGAGGCGATGACCGTTTCCAAAACCGCTGAAAAGTCCTCCGACAAGCCGGCCGACGCGGCCAAGGGCCGCAAGGAGGCAGGCGAGCCGCAGGCGGAGGCCCTCCAGCTCGGCGAGCTTTCCGAGCAGCTCGGCTATGTCCTGAAACGTGCGCAGCTCAAGGTGTTCGAGAATTTCCTGCGCTGCATGGCCTCGCTCCAGCTGACGCCGGCGCAGTTCTCGGTGCTGCTCCTGGTCGAGAAAAACCCCGGCCGTAACCAGACCGAGATCGCCTCCACGCTCGGCATCCTCAGGCCGAACTTCGTAGCCATGCTCGACAATCTGGAGAGCCGCGACCTCTGTGCGCGGATCCGCTCCACCAACGACCGCCGCTCGCACATCCTGGTCTTGACCGACAAGGGCAAGGCCGTGCTGGCGCGCGCCAAGAAGCTCGTCGCCACCAAGCACGAGGCCCGGCTGAACGATCTGCTCGGCCAGGCCAACCGCGAAGCCCTGATCGAGATGCTCGCGAAGATCGCTAACGAGTTTTGATGGTCCCCGCTGTCACCTCCCGTCATTGCGAGCGTAGCGAAGCAATCCAGAGTCCCTCCGCGGAAAGATTCTGGATTGCTTCGCTGCGCTCGCAATGACGTTGCAGGAGCCGGCGAACCTCAATCGACCAAAATCACCCGGATGTCGTTCACGTTGGTCAGCGTCGGGCCCGGCTGCAGCAGATCGCCCGTGGCCTCGAAAAACGTGGTCGCGTCGTTGTTGGCGAGATAGGCATGCGGCTCGAGCCCCAGCGCCTTCATCTTCGCGAACGTCGCCGCATCGATCAGCGCGCCGGCGGGGTCGGTCGGGTGGCCGGCGCCGCCATCGGCGCCGTCGGTGTCGCCGGCCAGCGCCGCGATGCCGGAAGTGTCCTTCAAGAGCGAGGCCAGCGCCAGCGCGTATTCCTGGTTCGGCCCGCCCCGCCCGTTGCCGCGCACGGTGACCGTGAGCTCGCCGCCGGAGAGGATCGCGACGCGCTTGCCCTGCTTACGTGCCTGAAGCGCCAGCCTGGCGTGATCGGCGGCGACCTCGCGCGCCTCGCCCTCGAGATCGGCACCGAGGTCGATGGCCTCGTAACCGGCCTCGCGCGCGAGCTTGACCGCGGCGTCGAGCGACTGCTTGGGCCGCGCGATCAGCTCGAAATGCGCGCGCGCAAAGG
Organism: Bradyrhizobium sp. NBAIM03; assembly: GCF_020194055.1. Classification (NCBI taxonomy): domain Bacteria; kingdom Pseudomonadati; phylum Pseudomonadota; class Alphaproteobacteria; order Hyphomicrobiales; family Nitrobacteraceae; genus Bradyrhizobium; species Bradyrhizobium sp. NBAIM03. The sequence continues at coordinate 234,256 of NZ_JADYVS010000005.1, forward strand.
CGGCATCGCCCGGCTTGCAGCTCTCGTTGCCGGGATGGTCGAGCGCGCGCCGTACCGCATCGTCGATGTCGAGCTTGTATTTCGCGACGATCGCGCGCGCATCGGCCAGCGTGGTCGGATCGGGCACGGTGGGACCGGAGGCGATCGCGGACAGATCGTCATGCGGCACGTCGGAGATCGCGAGCGTCACGATCTCCGCGGCGTTGCTGCCGGCGCGGGCAAGACGGCCGCCCTTGATCCGCGACAGGTGCTTGCGCACGACGTTCATCTCGCCGATCGGCGCGCCCGAGCGCAGCAGTGCCTTGTTGACCGCCTGCTTCTGCGCGAAGCTGATGCCGTCCACCGGCGCGATCCAATTGGCCGAGCCGCCGCCGGTGAGCAGCACCAGCAGCAGATCGTCCGGCCCGGCCTCGCCCGCGAGCGCCAGCGTGTCGGCCGCGCCCTTCAGGCCCGCTTCGTCCGGCACGGGATGACCGGCCTCGACCACGCGGATGCGTCGCGTCGGAACGCCATAGCCGTGGCGCGTGGTGGCGATGCCGACGAGGCGCTCCGGCGCCAGTCCCAGCGCGTCGAGATAATGCCGCTCCGCGGCCGCGGCCATTGCGCCGGCGCCCTTGCCGGCGGCAAGACAGATCACGCGCCCCCTGGGGGCAGGCCGCAGGTGAGAGGCCAGCACCATGTTGGGATGGGCGGCGGCGACGGCGGCGTCGTAGAGCGCGCGGAGCAGGGGACGTCGGTCGGTCATGGACAATGGCCTTGCGCAGACTGGACTGGCGGCGAGGAGGTCGCCGCCATCTGCCTACCGCATCGTGTGCCGAAGCGTAAGCGCCTTCGCCGTCATTCGATTGTGCAATCGCGTGATCATAATTGCCACACAAGCAGAAGCCCCCTGCGCGATCAGCGCAGGGGGCTCGTTGTCCGGGCTTTTGAAGCTTCTAGCCGCCGGCGTCGGCGCTGATCACCTCGCCGAACAGGTCCCACTTGTCGCCCTTGAACTTCATCAGCTGCAGCGAGCTGATCGGTGCGAAGTCGTTCGGCCCGGTACTGATCTTGATGCCGGGCAGCAGCACTTCGGTGCGGAAGTCCTTCAGGCTCGCCGCCTGCTTCATGACGTTCTCGCGCGTGAGATTGTCGCCGCACTTCTTCAGCACCTCGACCAGCGTCTGCGCGACGCCGTAGCCGACGATGGTGCCGCCGTCGAGCTTGTCGCCCTCGGGGAAGTACTTCGTCATGAACTCCAGGAACGCCTTCATGCCGGCGTCGTCCTTCCACTGCGGATCGGAGACGTCCTTCAGATAGGCGGCCGAGATGATGTCCTGCGAATTCTCGAAGCCGGCGGGCTTGATTACGCTGCCGACCGAGGCCGAGACGTTGTTGAGGAAGTGGGTCGGCTTCCAGCCGATCTCGGAGATCTTCTTGATCGCCTGCGCCGCGAACTTCGGCGTGGTGATGTTGATGAAGACGTCGGCGCCGGTGGCTTTCAGCTTGACGATGTGGTTGTCGATGGTCGGCTCCGAAGTCTCGTAGCTTTCCTCCAGCACGATCATGCTCGCGGCCTTGGCCCCCAAGCCGTCCTTCAGGCCCTTCAGGTAATCCTTGCCGTAATCGTCGTTCTGGTAGAGCACGCCGATCTTGGCGTTCGGCATGGCCTTGAGGATGTATTTCGCGTAGATCTGCGTCTCGCTCTGGTAGTTGGGTTGCCAGCCCATGGTCCACGGGAAGTTCTGCGGATCGTTCCACTTGGTGGCGCCGGTGGCGACGAACAGCTGCGGCACCTTCTTCGAGTTCATGTATTTCTGGATCGCGGAGTTCGGCGGCGTGCCGAGCGAGTTGAAGACGAGCAGCACCTCGTCGCTCTCGACCAGCTTGCGCGCCTGCTCCACCGTCTTCGGCGGCGAGTAGGCGTCGTCGTAGGAGACGAAATTGATCTTGCGGCCGTTGATGCCGCCCTCTTCGTTGATCTTCTTGAAATAGGCGGCTTCGGTGCGACCGATGATGCCGTAGGCGGAGGCCGGTCCGCTGTAGGGCATGATGTTGCCGATCTTGATCTCGGTGTCAGTCGCACCGGTATCGTATTTCTTCTGGGCCGTTGCGGTTGAGGCCGAGGCCGCGATGAGCGCGAGCGCCAATGATGCGGCCGCAAGCTTGCCGGTGACAGCAGGCATTCCAATCTCCCTGTTTTTCTTTGTGTGTGCGTCCCTTTTCTTGTCTCGTTTTTCTTCGCGACGCGGCCGCAATTCAATACGATTTGCCTGAACGCTTCAAGGAAAAGCCCCTGCGGCATGGCCGCAGGGGCTGCGTCTTTACTCGATTTGGCTACATCTTGAGCAAGTGGTTAATGGTCAGCCGCCGACGTCGCCGCTCAGCACCTCGCCAAATGGCACCCAATGCTCGCCCTTGAACCGGATCAGTTGCAGCTGCGACAGCGGCGCGAAGTCGGTGGCCGAGGTGTTGACCTTGATGCCCGGCAACAGGCCCGCCGGCTCGAAGTCCTTGATGTTGGCGGCCTGCTTCATGATGTTTTCGCGGGTCAGATTGTCGCCGCAGGCCTTGAGCACGTGAACGAGGCCCTGGGCGACGATGTAGCCGTACATTACCGAGGCATCGGCGCGGTTCGCTTCCGGATAGTACTTATCCAGAAATTCGTTCCAGGCGATCATCGCCTTGTCGTTTTTCCACTGCGCGTCGGTGGGATCCTTGAAGTACTGCGACGAGATGATGTCCTGCGCGTTCTCGAAGCCGGCCGGCTTGATTACGCTGCCGATCGAGGCCGAGACGTTGTTGAGGAAGTGCAGCGGCTTCCAGCCGATCTCGGCGTTCTTCTTGATCGCCTGTGCCGCGAATTTCGGCGTCGTGATGTTGAAGAACACGTCGGCGTTGGTCGACTTCATCTTGACGATGTGGGAGTCGATGGTCGGCTCGGAGACTTCGTAGCTGTCCTCGATGACGATCATCGAGGCGGCCTTGGCTCCGAGCCCGTCCTTGAACCCCTTCAGATAGTCCTTGCCGTAATCGTCGTTCTGGTAGAGCACGGCGATCTTGGCGTTCGGATGGTTCTTCAGGATGTACTTGGCGTAGATGATCGACTCGATCTGGTAGTTGGGTTGCCAGCCCATCGTCCACGGGAAGGTCTGCGGGTCGTTCCACTTCGTGGCGCCGGTGGCGACGAACAGCTGCGGAACCTTCTTCTGGTTCATGTACTTCTGGATCGCCGAGTTCGGCGGGGTGCCGAGCGAGTTGAAGATCAGCAGCACCTCGTCGCTCTCGACCAGCTTGCGCGCCTGCTCCACGGTCTTCGGCGGGGAATAGGCGTCGTCATAGGTGATGAAGTTGATCTTGCGGCCGTTAATGCCGCCTTCTGCGTTGATCTTGCGGAAATAGGCCTCTTCGGTCTTGCCGATCACGCCGTAGGCGGACGCGGGACCGCTATAGGGCATGATGTTGCCGATCTTGATCTCCGTGTCGGATGCGCCGGTGTCGTATTTCTTCTGCGCGAGCGCTGTCGTGGACAGCGTGGCGGCTAGCACGAGGGCAGCCGAGAAGGCCCCCAATCGCACATGCATTGCAGGCATTTTGATCTCCCTGGACAGGATTGAATGTGTCGTTTGTTCTTATTGGGAGCGATCGTTGCGCGTCGCTCCGTCACGCATTCAATACCTATCCACGGCCGTCAGCAAGAAGAACGCCTGCACGGGCCTCGCGCAGGCGGCGATCTCGTCGAAGGCGGTGCTGAATATTCCGGCGCGTGAGATTCTTTTTGCGGGGCAAACTCACCGCTTGAGTTGCTTTACGAGAAAGCGGCTATTTTGAATTGCGTCGTTCAGTGGCTCATCTCGCTCGAGATGATGTCGCCGAACAGCTCCCATTTCCTGCCCTTGAAGCGCATCATCTGCAGCTGCTCGATCGGGGCGAAATCGTCGGGCGCGGTGTTGATCTTGATGCCTGGCAGCAGCGTGTCGGGTGCGAAGTCCTTCAGGCTGGCGGCCTGCTTCATGACGTTCTCGCGGGTGAGATCGTCGCCGCACATCTGCAGCACCTTCACGATGGTCTGTGCGGCGGCATAGCCGTACACGACGCCGGCATCGAGCTTGTTGGCCCTGGGCTCGTATTGCGCGAGGAAACTGTAGAACTTCTTCATGCCGTCGTCGGCATTCCACTGCGGGTCGGAGCCGTCCTTGGTGTAGGTCGCCGACAGGATGCCTTGCGAGACTTCAATGCCCGCCGGCTCCAATACGCCGCTGACCGAAGCCGAGACGTTGGAGATGATGTGCATCGGATGCCAGTTGATCTCCGCGGCTTTCTTGATTCCCTGCGCGGCGAATTTCTGGTTGGTGAGGCTGATGAAGATATCGGCGCCGGCCGCCTTCAGCTTCACGACTCGCTCGTCGATTGCGGGCTCGGACGTGTCGTAGGCCTCCTCCCGCACGATCATCGAAGCCTTGGCGCCGAGGCCCTCCTTCAACCCGTTTAGATAGTCCTTGCCGAAATCGTCGTTCTGGTAGAGCACGCCGATCTTTCCGTTTGGCTTCTCCTTCATGATGTATTTGGCATAGATCCGAGCCTCGCTGACGTAGCTCGGCTGCCAGCCCATGGTCCAGGGATATTGCTTGGGGTCGTTCCATTTCGAGGCGCCGCTCGCCACGAACAATTGCGGCACCTTCTTCTCGTTCATGTACTTGCGGATGGCGCTGTTGGTGGAGGTGCCGAGCGAGCCGAAGATCAGCAGCACGTTGTCGCTCTCGACCAGTTTTCGCGCCTGTTCCACCGTCTTCGGCGGCGAATAGCCGTCGTCATAGGAGATGAATCTGATCTTGCGGCCGTTGATGCCGCCCTCGGCATTGATCTTGTTGAAGTAGGCTTCCTCGGTCCTGCCGATCGCAGCATAGCCGGAGGCCGGACCGCTGTAGGGCATGATGTTACCGATCTTGATCTCGGTATCGGAGGCGCCGCTGTCGTATTTCTTCTGCGCCAGCGCCTCGCCGCTCATTGCAGTGCACAAGGCAAGCGCGGCCCAGAGCGTCGCAACCTGGGAACGAACGGCGGCCATTGCTCTCCTACCCCGGGATGGATCGATCGCATTGAACAAGATTGGCGCCTGTCGTCAACAAAAAGCCCCCGCGACTGTCCGCGGGGGCTCCTCGTCCTCGATCATCGCGTCACGCGTCACTCGGAGGCGACGTCACCGCTGATGATCTCGCCGAACAGTTCCCACTTCTCGCCCTTGAAGCGCATCATCTGCAGCTGCGCGATCGGAGCGAAGTCGGTGGCGCTGGTGTTGATCCTGACACCGGGCAGCAGCGTATCCGGAGCAAAGTCCTTCAACGAGGCGGCCTGCTTCATGATGTTGGCGCGGGTGAGATCGTCACCGCACATCTCCAGCACCTTGGCCAGCGTCGAGGCGGCGCCATAGCCATAAACCATGCTGGTGTCCGACTTGTCGGCACCCGGCATGTACTTGTCGACGAACTCGTTCCACTTCTTCATGCCGGGGTCGTTGGCCCATTGCGGATCCGTGGAGTCCTTGGCGTAGGCGGCCGACAGCACGCCCTGCGCGTTCTCGAAGCCGGCCGGCTTCATCACGCTACCGACCGAGATCGACACGTTGGTGAGGATCTGGAGCGGCTTCCAGCTGAGCTCGGCGGTCTTCTTGATGGTCTGGGCCGCGAACTTCGGCGTGGTGTAGATCAGGAGCACGTCGGGATTGGCGGCCTTGATCTTGACGATATGGCCGTCGATCGACGGCTCGGAGACCTCGTAGCTCTCCTCCATGACGATCATGGACGAGGCCTTGGCGCCGAGGCCGTCCTTGGTGCCCTTGAGGTAGTCTTTGCCGAAATCGTCGTTCTGGTAGAGGATTGCGATCTTGGCGTCCGGCTTCTCCTTCATCAGCCATTTCGCGTAGATCTGCGCTTCGCTCTGGTAGGAGGGCTGCCAGCCCATGGTCCAGGGGAAGTTCTTCGGGTCGTTCCACTTGGTGGCGCCGGTCGCGACGAAGAGCTGCGGGATCTTCTTGGAGTTGAGATACTTCTGGATCGCACTGTTCGAGGGCGTGCCGAGCGGGTTAAAAACGACCAGCACCTCGTCGCTCTCGACCAGCTTGCGAACCTGCTCGACAGCCTTCGGTGGCGAATAGCCGTCGTCATAGGTGACGAAGTTGATCTTGCGGCCGTTGATGCCGCCCTTGTCGTTGATCATCTTGAAATAGGCTTCTTCGGTCTTGCCGATGATGCCATAGGCCGACGCCGGACCGCTGTACGGCATGATGTTGCCGATCTTGATCTCGGTATCGGACGCGCCGGTGTCGTATTTCTTTTGGGCGAGTGCAGCGCCGGAGGTGAGAGTGATGGCCGCCGTTGCCGTGATCAGCGCGGCGGCTCGCAGTGTTCTTCCAAAATACAATTCGGTCTCCTTGGTTAATTCAACGGGTCTTCAGTTCTTCCTGAGCTTGCCGACGAGTTGCTGGCCCAGGATCGCGACCTGCCTTGCGCCATGCGGCACGAGGTAGATGACGAGGAACAGCAGCACGCCGAATACCGCGCCGGAGAGGCCCTTGGAGATGCTCTCCGCCATGTTCGGCACGAAGATGATGAAGGCCGCACCGACGAACGAGCCGGGCAGCCAGCCGACGCCGCCGACCACCATGCCGAGGAACAGCGAGATCGCGAGCGTGATGGTGTAGCTGTCGGGCGCGACGAATTGCACCGCGATGGCGCCGAGCGAGCCGGCAACGCCGGTGATGCCGGCGGACACGCCGAAAGCCAGCGTCTTGTACAGCGCGACGTTGACTCCCATCGAGGAGGCCGCGATCTCGTTGTCGCGGATCGCCATGAAGGCGCGGCCCGAGCGGGAACGCAACAGGTTCACCGAGAAGATGTAGATCGCGACCGTCACGGCGAGCGTGAAGTAGTACAGCCACATGTCCTGCGACATCGGCAGGCCGAACGGCGCGTCCGGCTTGGTGACGACGAGGCCCTGCACGCCGCCGGTCCAGTGCTCGAGGAAGTTCAGCTTGAGCAGCTGCGGCATCGCAGTCGCAAGCGCGAAGGTCGCGAGTGCGAGATAGATGCCGGACAGCCGCAGCGCCGGCTTGCCGAACAGGTAACCGAATCCGAAGCAAATCACGGCGGAGATCGGAATGGTCAGCGCGTAGTTGACGTTGGCATGTTCCATCAGCACCGCAGACACATAGGCGCCGACGGCGTAGAACGCGCTCTGGCCGAGCGAGAACTGGCCGCTTCCGCCGGTCAGGATGTTCAGCGCCAGCACCGCGAGCCCGTAGATCAGGAGCATCGTCATCTGGAAGATGATGAAGTTCTTGACGAACATCGGCACGATCAACAGCGCGGCCAGCACCACCAGCGAGGTGCCGGTGCCCAGCGTCATGGCCCGCTTCGGAACCGCCTCGACCGCCTCGTGGCCCTCAGCGACGACTTCTTCTGCTGCGCTCATGATCAAACTCGCTTGACGATATGCCGGCCGAACAGACCAGCGGGTTTGACGACCAGGACGGAGATGATCAGCGCGAGCGCGATCGGGAGTTTCAGCTCATTGCCGACGCCGGGAATGTAGGTACCGGCGAGATTCTCGAACACGCCGACCAGGAAGCCGCCGACCACGGCGCCGAACGGGCTCGACAGCCCGCCGAGCACCGCCGCGGCGAAGCCGTAGATCAGCACGCCGCCCATCATGTTCGGCTCGAGGAACACGACAGGCGCGATCAGCATGCCGGCGATCGAGCCGATCGCGGTCGCCATGCCCCAGCCGAGCGCGATCATCCAACTCGTGTTGATGCCGACGAGGCGGGCCGATTCGGGCACCGACGCTGCGGCTCGCATCGCAAGGCCGATGCGCGTGTACTGGAAGAAGAAATAGAGCGCGAGCAGCAGCGCCACGGTGACGCCGATCATGCCGGCCTGGTGCGTCGAGATCAGCTGGCTGCCGAGGAACGGTGCGGAGCCGAACGGGGTCGGATATTGCTTGATCGTGAAGTCCCAGATCAGGCCCGCCGAGGAGTTGATGATCGCAAACAGCGCGATGAAGCCGGCGACGTTGGTGAGCACCGGCGCCTTGACGAGCGGCTTGAACAGGATGCGCTCGATCGCGATGCCGGCAACGAAAGAAAATGCCAGCGTGATCAGGAAGGCAGCCCAATAAGACACGCCCCACTGCATCAGCTGCCATGAGATGAAGGTCGAGAACATCGCCATCTCGCCTTGCGCGAAGTTGAGATGGTCGATGGCCTGGTAGATCATGACCACGGCGAGCGCCATGCAGGCATAGATCGCCCCCGTGGCGATGCCGGCCAGGACCTGGTTGGTGAACAGCTCCATTGTGCCGGCTCCCTCAGTAACCCAGATAGGATTTGCGGATTTCTTCGTTGTTCGCGATGTCCTTGGCCTTGCCCGACATCACGATGCGCCCGGTCTCGATCACATAGGCCTGATCGGCGAGCTCGAGTGCGAGCTGGGCGTTCTGCTCGACCACCAGGATCGAGACCTTGTCCTCGCGGTTGATCTTGCCGAGGATGCCGAACAGGTCGCGCACCACCAGCGGCGCGAGGCCGAAGGAGGGCTCGTCGAGCAGCATCAGCCGCGGTCGCAGCATCAGCGCGCGGGCGACCGCGAGCATCTGCTGCTCGCCGCCGGAGAGCGTGCCGGCCTGCTGGGTATGGCGCTGCTTCAACACTGGGAAATGCGCGTACATGCGCTCGATGTCGGAGACGATGCCGGCGCGGTCCTTGCGGGTGATGGCCCCGAGCTGGAGATTCTCCTCCACCGTCATGTTGGTAAAGGTGCCGCGGCCCTGCGGCACGTGGGCGATGCCGAACCGCACGATGCTCTCGGTCGAACGGTTGTTCAGCGGCTTGCCTTCGAACTCGACGCCGCCGGTGGAGCGCACCATGTTGCAGATCGCGCGCAGTGTGGTGGTCTTGCCGGCGCCGTTGGCGCCCAGCAGCGTCACGAGCGAACCCTCGTTGAGCGAGAAGGACAGGCCATGGAGCGCCTGGACCTGGCCGTAATAAGCGCGCAGGTCCTTGACGTTGAGCAGTGGCGTCATTGATCCTTGCTCCCGAGATAGGCCTTGATGACGTCCGGGTCCGCCTGCACCTGGGCGGGCGTGCCTTCCGCGAGCTTCTTGCCGAAGTTCAGCGCGACAACGTGGTCGGCGATCGACATCACGAGGCCCATGTGATGCTCGACCAGGAGCACGGTCATATGGCGCTCGTCGCGGATTTTGCGGATGAGGTCGCCGAGTACATGAACTTCCTCGTGGTTGAGGCCGCCGGCGGGTTCGTCGAGCAGCAGGATCTTCGGATCGGCCGCCAGCGCACGCGCCAGCTCGACCCGCTTCTGCGTACCGAACGGTAGGCCGGACACGACGGTATGGGCGACGTCCTCGAGGTCGAGGTAAGCAAGGATCTCGTGCACCTTCTTGTTGATGCTGGTCTCGCTGCGCCGGACCCAGGCAAGCTTCAGGGAGTCGCTGATAATGTCGCTCGAGGTCTTCGAATGGGCGCCGACGCGGACGTTGTCCATCACCGAAAGGTTGGGAAACAGCGCCACGTTCTGGAAGGTGCGGCCGATGCCGATCTCGGCGATCCGGTGCGGCGGCCGCGTCAGGATGCTCACGCCGTCCATCAAGATGTCGCCGGACGACGGCTGGTACAGCCGCGACAGGCAGTTGAAGAGCGTGGTCTTGCCGGCGCCGTTCGGGCCGATCAATCCGAGGATGGCTCCCTTGTGCATGTCGAAGGACACGCCGTTGAGCGCGACGATGCCGCCGAACACGACGCTGACGTCGCGAACCGCGAGCAGGGGCGATGTACCCTGCGCGAGCTGTGCCTGCGTCATCTCGTCTCGCTCACGACGTACAGTGAGCGATGGGGCGATGCGAGCCGCTCCCGATGATGACAAAGGCTATCTGAATCCCTCGGCCACACGCGCAACTTTTCCTCCTGATTTCAGCTTTTTGCTGATGTCTTTTTTTGAATGCGGCATCAGACCCCCGAGCGCCGCCTCGATGTTCCTTACCATCGCTAAGAGACGCGGTCCAATGTCGTTGATCAAACGCTCTTCCGTGAAACGGAATGCGGGCGCGCCGCAATTGAATGCGTAAGGCCCGGTTCCGTCGTTGAGCTTGAGCGCGACGCCGGCGGCGCCGATGTCGTCGTGCCAATCGCCGACCGAAATCGCAAAGCCGTATTTCGCGACCGTCTCGCCGGAACGTTCCAAGCCCTCGCGCATCTTCGGCCAGCGGCTGCCGTAATGTTCGCGCAGGATGCGCGACACTTCGGCGCGACCTTCGTCATCGAGTGCCCAGAAATAGGCGCGGCCCATCGCGCTGGTTGCAATCGGCACGCGCGAGCCGACGTCAAGTTGAACGCCGACGGTCTCGCTGCCGCGGCTCTGCCCGAAATAGATCATGCTGTGGCGGTCACGGCCGCCGACGGCGACGGCGCCGCCGGTCGCGCGCATCACCTCTTCGCGGAACGGCTCGGACAAATGCCGAACGCCCAGATTGGCCAGCGCCGCGTAGCCGAGCGACATCGCTGCCGGGGCGAGCTGGTACTTCTCGAAGCGGGGAACCGGCGTCAGATAGCCAAGCTTGGTCAGCGTGTAGGTCAGCCGCGACACGGTGGGCTTGGGCAGATTGGTGCGGGACGCAATCTCCTGATTGCCCAGCAGGCCGTCATTGGGTTGGAACGCGCGCAATACTTCCAGTCCGCGGGAAAGCGCGACGACGAAATTCCGATCGGTCGCGGTCTTCTTTCCTGTACGCTTCATCCCTGATCTGCTTCTTGCGCGGAGTCGTTGACAACGTCCGTGCTTCAAAATAACCCTGCCGTCAAGATGCGGAATTAAATTCCGCAATGCGAAATCGAATAAAAGTAAATCCCCACCAAGGAGGGACACCGTGAGCGAAGTGGTCAAGCTTGAGCGTCATGATGAAGTCGGGATCGTCACGGTCAACAGCCCGCCGGTCAATGCGCTGAGTGCCGCAGTCCGAGGCGGGATCCTCGAGTGCATCAAGGCCGCGATTGCCGATCCCGCCATCAAGGGCATCGTGCTGACCTGCGCCGGTCGCACGTTCATTGCCGGTGCCGACATCACCGAGTTCGGCAAGCCGCCGAAGCCGCCCGCGCTCAACGACGTGCTGTCCGAGATCGAAAACTCGCCCAAGCCGGTCGTTGCCGCGATCCACGGCACCGCGCTCGGCGGCGGCCTCGAGGTCGCGCTGGCCTGCCATTTCCGCGTCGCGGTGAAAGAGGCCAAGCTCGGCCTGCCCGAGGTGAAGCTTGGACTTCTGCCCGGCGCCGGTGGCACCCAGCGCCTGCCCCGTGCGGTGGGCCCGGAGCTTGCGGTCAAGATGATCGTCGGCGGCGACCCGATCGGGGCGGCGGAGGCGCTGAAGAACGGCCTGATCGAGGAGATCGTCGAGGGCCCGGCCTCCGGCGGCGAGGCTTTCGTGCGCAAGCTGCTCGCGGAGAAGCGCCCGCTGCGCCGCCTGCGCGACGACGATTCCAAGCTCGCAGCCGCCAAGGCCGACCGCTCGATCTTTACCAATGCGGTCGCCGCCATGACCAAGAAGTCGCGCGGCCTCGAGGCGCCGTTCGCCGCCGCCGATGCCGTCGGCTACGCCATCGACCTGCCGTTCGACGAAGGCCTGAAGAAGGAGCGCGAGGGCTTCCTCAAGCTCGTCGCCAGCGACCAGTCCAAGGCGCAGCGCTACGCCTTCTTCGCCGAGCGCGAGGCCAACAAGATCGCCGGCGTTCCTGAAGGCACCAAGCCGCGGCCCGTGAACCGCGTCGCCATTCTCGGTGCCGGCACCATGGGCGGCGGCATCGCGATGTCCTTCGCCAATGCCGGCATTCCCGTCACCCTGATCGAGACCGGCGAGGAGCAGCTCAAGCGCGGCATGGGCATCATGCAGAAGAACTGGGAGGCGACCGCCGCGCGCGGCGGCATCCCGGCCGATGCGCCCGCCAAGCGCATGGCGCTGATCAACGGCGTCGTCGGCATCGAGAATGTCGGCGATGCCGATCTCGTCATCGAGGCCGTGTTCGAGACCATGGCGGTCAAGAAGGAGGTGTTCGGCAAGCTCGACCAGTACGCCAAGCCGGGCGCCGTGCTCGCCTCCAACACCTCGTATCTCAACATCGACGAGATCGCGAAGTCGACCAAGCGTCCGCAGGACGTGCTCGGCATGCACTTCTTCTCGCCGGCGAACGTCATGAAGCTGTGCGAGATCGTGCGCGCCGACAAGACCGCGCCGGATGCGCTGGTGACTGCGGTGACCATCGCGCGAAAAATCGCGAAGGTGCCGGCCGTGGTCGGCGTCTGCGATGGCTTCGTCGGCAACCGCATGCTGGCCCAGCGCGGCAAGCAGTCCGAGAAGCTGCTGTTCGAGGGCGCGCTGCCGCAACAGGTCGATGCCGTCGTCACCAAGTTCGGCATGCCGATGGGCCCGTTCGCGATGAGCGATCTCGCCGGCCTTGATATCGGCTGGCGCTCGCGGAAAGATCGCGGCATCAAGTCGGAGATCGCGGACGCGCTGTGCGAAGCCGGCCGCTTCGGCCAGAAGACCGGCAAGGGCTATTACAAGTACGAGCAGGGTTCTCGTGCGCCGCTGCCCGACCCCGATGTCGAGAAGCTGATTGACGAGACCTTGCTGCGTCTCGGCCGCAAGAAGCGCGTCGTCAGCGACGAGGAGATCCTCGAGCGCATGATGTATCCGATGATCAACGAGGGCGCGAAGATCCTGGAGGAGGGCATCGCCGCGCGTCCCAGCGACATCGACGTGGTCTGGCTCTACGGCTATGGCTGGCCGATCTATCGCGGCGGGCCGATGTTCTGGGCCGACAGCGTCGGCCTCAAGCACATCGCCGATCGTCTGGCCTTCTACGCCAAGGAGACCAACGACCCCAGCCTCGAGCCCGCCCCGCTGCTGAAGAAGCTCGCCGCGGAGGGCAAGACGTTCGCCTCGCTGGCTGCGGAGTCTAAAGCAGCGTGATCGGGGCTTCGTCCCAACCTTCGTCATTCCGGGATGCGCCGCAAGGCGCAGGCCCGGAATCCATAACCCCAGCTGGTGGTTATGGATTCCGGGCTCGCGACTTCGTCGCGCCCCGGAATGACGGTCTGTGTTAGTTGTTCGCTCGAGCAATCAGGAAAATGACCCATCCCGGCGAACAGTTTTATCCCGAGGGCGTGCGGTGGGACGACCCCATCGTCCAGGGCACGCTGCCGGACCTTCTCGCAAAGGCCGCCGCCGATTTCGGCCCGCGCACCGCGCTGGAATTCCGCGACCGGCCCATCAGCTACACCGAGCTCGCAAGCTTGGCCGATCGCGCCGCCGCAGCGTTCCTGCGCGAAGGCATCGGCAGGAACAGCTCGGTCGCGCTGTTCCTCGGCAACACGCCGGATCATCCCGTCAGCTTCTTCGGCGCGCTGAAGGCCGGGGGCCGCGTCGCGCATCTGTCGCCGCTCGACGGCGAGATCGCGCTGACGCACAAGATCACCGATTCCGGCTCGCGCCTGCTTGTCACCTCCAACCTCCAGGCCCTGCTGCCGACCGCGCTGAAATTCCTGGAGAAGGGCCTGATCGACAAGCTCGTCGTCTGCGAGGACGATCATTGGGGCAAGGTCGGCACGCCGCAGGCGGCGATCCCCGACGATCCCCGCATCGTCACGTTCGCGGCTTTCGTCGAGGGCGCCATCGCGCCGGCGCAATGGCCTGTCGTCGCGGCCGACGACGTCGCGCTGCTGCAATATACCGGCGGCACCACCGGCCTGCCGAAGGGCGCGATGCTCACGCACGGCAATCTCACCTCGGCGGTGTCGATCTACGACGTCTGGGGCAAGCCGGCCCGTGCCGCGCGCGGCGAGACAATCGAGCGCGTGATCTGCGTGCTGCCGCTGTTCCACATCTACGCGCTCACGGTGGTGCTGCTGTCCTCGCTCCGCCGCGGCAATCTGATCTCGCTGCATCAGCGCTTCGACGTCGAAGCCGTGATGCGCGACATCGAGGTCAAGCGTGCGACGTATTTCCCAGGCGTGCCGACGATGTGGATCGCGATCGCCGCGCTGCCCGATCTCGACAAACGCGACTTCTCCTCGCTGGTCACCATCGGCTCCGGCGGCGCGCCGCTGCCGGTGGAGATCGCCGGCTTCTTCGAGCGCAAGGTCGGCAAGAAGCTGAAGAGCGGCTGGGGCATGACCGAGACCTGCTCGCCCGGCACCGGCCATCCGCCCGAGGGCCCCGAGAAACCGGGCTCGATCGGCCTGACGCTGCCCGGCATCGAGCTCGACGTCGTCGCGCTCGACGATCCCAGGCGCGTGCTGCCACCGGGTGAGATCGGCGAGATCCGCATTAAGGGCCCGAACGTCACCAAGGGCTACTGGAACAAGCCGGAGGGATCGACCGAGGCCTTCGTCGATGGCCGCTTTCTCACCGGCGACATCGGCTATGTCGATGCCGACGGCTACTTCTTCCTGGTCGACCGCAAGAAGGACATGATCATCTCCGGCGGCTTCAACGTCTACCCGCAGATGATCGAGCAGGCGATCTACACCATTCCGGGCGTGCACGAGGTGATCGTGCTCGGCATTCCCGACCCCTATCGCGGCGAAGCCGCCAAGGCCTTCATCAAGTTGAGGCCCGAGGCAAAGCCGTTCACGCTCGACGAGCTGCGCGCGCAGCTTGCCGGCAAGCTCGGCAGGCACGAATTGCCGGCCGCGGTCGAGTTCGTCGACGACCTGCCGCGGACGCCGGTCGGGAAATTGTCGCGCCACGAATTGCGCCAGCAGCAGAAATCGTCTTCCGGGATTCGCGCTGCTGATGCCCCCGCAATGACGAAGATGAAGTAACGTTTCACAGGAGGATCCGATGGATCTCGCATTCACTAGAGAAGAGCAGGCGTTTCGCGACGAAGTGCGGCAGTTCTTCCGCGACAACGTGCCGCCGGATACGCGGCGCAAGCTGGTCGAGGGCCGTCACCTCTCCAAGGACGAGATGGTGACGTGGTGGCGCATCCTCAACAAGAAGGGCTGGGGCGTCAGCCATTGGCCGAAGGAATATGGCGGCACCGGCTGGACCAGCGTGCAGCACTACATCTTCAACGAGGAGCTGCAGTCCTATCCGGCGCCGCAGCCGCTCGCCTTCGGCGTCAGCATGGTCGGCCCCGTCATCTACACCTTCGGCAACGAGGAGCAGAAGAAGAAGTACCTGCCGCGCATCGCCAATGTCGACGATTGGTGGTGCCAGGGCTTTTCGGAGCCCGGCTCCGGCTCCGACCTCGCCTCGCTCAAGACCAAGGCCGAGCGCCGTGGCGACAAATGGATCATCAACGGCCAGAAGACCTGGACCACGCTCGCCCAGCACGCCGACATGATCTTCTGCCTCTGCCGCACCGACAACAACGCCAAGAAGCAGATGGGCATCTCCTTCATCGTGTTCTCGATGAAGTCGAAGGGCGTCACCGTTCGCCCGATCCAGACCATCGACGGCGGCCGTGAGGTCAACGAAGTCTTCTTCGACGACGTCGAGGTTCCCTACGAGAACCTGATCGGCGAGGAGAACAAGGGTTGGGACTACGCCAAATTCCTGCTCGGCAATGAGCGCACCGGCATCGCCCGCGTCGGCGTCTCCAAGGAGCGCATCCGCCGCATCAAGGATCTGGCTTCGAAGGTCGAATCCGCCGGCAAGCCGATCATCCAGGATCCCGCCTTCCGCGAGAAGCTGGCGGCCTGCGAGATCGAGCTGAAGGCGCTCGAGCTCACCCAGCTGCGCGTCGTCGCCGACGAAGGCAAGCACGGCAAGGGCAAGCCCAATCCGGCCTCCTCGGTGCTGAAGATCAAGGGCTCGGAGATCCAGCAGACCACCACCGAGCTTCTGATGGAAGTGATCGGCCCGTTCGCCGCGCCCTACGACGTGCACGGCGACGATGGCTCGAACGAAGCCATGGACTGGACCGCCCAGATCGCGCCGAGCTACTTCAACAACCGCAAGGTCTCGATCTACGGCGGCTCCAACGAGATCCAGCGCAACATCATCGCCAAGGCGGTGCTGGGGCTGTGATCTGCCACCTCTCCGCGACCGCGGGGAGGGCAATATTCAACCGTCATTCCGGGGCGCGACGAAGTCGCGAACCCGGAATCCATAACCCCGATCGGGAGTATGGATCCCGGGCTCGCGCTACGCGCGCCCCGGGATGACGAAGCCAAATAAGTCCGGGTACGAGGAACCAAAGAAATGGATTTTGATCTGTCCGAGGAGCAGCGGCTTCTCAAGGAAAGCATCGACGGCCTGCTGACCGATTCCTACGATTTCGAGCAGCGCAAGAAGTACATGGCGGAGAAGGGCGGCTGGAGCAAAACGGTCTGGCTCAAGCTCGCCGAGCAGGGACTTTTGGGCCTGCCCTTCAGCGAGGCTGACGGCGGCTTCGGCGGCGGCGGTGTCGAGACCATGATCGTGATGGAGGCGCTCGGCAAGGCGCTGGTGCTCGAGCCCTATCTGGCGACGGTGGTGATCGGCGGCGGCTTCCTGCGTCATGCCGGCACCGATGCGCAGAAGGCCGCGCACGTGCCCGGCATCATCGACGGCAGCAAGACGCTGGCCTTCGCCCAGCTCGAGAAGAACTCGCGCTACGATCTGTTCGACGTCACCACGACCGCGAAGAAGAGGGGCGATTCTTACGTGATCGACGGCGAGAAGTTCGTCGTGCTCAACGGCGAGAACGCGGATACCCTGATCGTCACCGCGCGCACCAAGGGCGACCGCCGCGACAAGTCAGGCATCGGCGTGTTTCTGGTTCCGGCCAATGCCAAGGGCGTCGCCAAGAAGTCCTATCCGACCCAGGACGGCCTGCACGCCGCCGACATCACCTTCACCGGTGTCGAGGTCGGTCCCGACGCCGTGCTCGGCAACCCCGAGGATTCGCTCGCGCTGATCGAGCGCGTGGTGGACGAAGCCCGCGTCGCGCTCTGCGCCGAGGCGGTCGGCCTGATGGACGAATCGCTCAAGACCACGGTCGAGTACATCAAGACCCGCAAGCAATTCGGCGTCGCGATCGGCTCGTTCCAGTCGCTGCAGCACCGCGCCTCCGACATGTTCGTCGCCACCGAGCAGGCGCGCTCGATGTCGATGTTCGCGACCATGGCGAACGACTTCGAGGACGCCAAGGAGCGCAGCAACGCGATCGCCGCGGCCAAGGTGCAGATCGGCAAGTCGCTGAAATTCGTCGGCCAGCAGTCGATCCAGCTCCACGGCGGCATCGGCATGACCATGGAGGCCAAGATCGGCCACTACTTCAAGCGCCTCACCATGATCGAGAACACCTTTGGCGACACCGACTACCACCAGCGCCGCGTCGCGGATGCGGGCGGGTTGATCTGACCTGTCATCCCGGGGCGCGCGAAGCGCGAGCCCGGGATCCATAGCCACGATCGGGAGTATGGATTCCGGGCTCGCGCCAAGAGGCGCGCCCCGGAATGACGAAGCATCTGAGGCAACACCAATGCAAAGCACCCCGTTCGATCTCACCGGCAGGGTCGCCGTGGTCACCGGCTCCAGCCGCGGCATCGGCCGCTCCTCCGCCGAACTCCTCGCCAAGCTCGGGGCCAAGGTGGTTGTCTCCTCGCGCAAGGCCGACGCTTGCAAGGAAGTCGCCGACGGCATCAATGCCGCTGGCGGCGATGCCATCGTCATTCCCTGCAACATCGCGCGCAAGAACGAGGTCGAGGCGCTGATCGCGGGCGCGACGAAGCATTACGGCAACATCGACATTCTCGTCTGCAACGCCGCCGTGAATCCCTATTACGGCCCGCTGCTCGAAATCACCGACGAAGCCTTCGACAAGATCATGGGCTCGAACGTCAAGAGCAACATCTGGCTCTCCGCGCTCGCGATCCCGCAAATGGCCGAGCGCGGCAAGGGCTCGGTGATCATCATCTCCTCGATCGGGGGCCTGCGCGGCTCCACCGTGATTGGCGCCTACGGCATCTCCAAGGCCGCCGACTTCGCGCTGTGCCGTTCGCTCGCCGGCGAATGGGGTCCGAAAGGCGTCCGCGTCAACTGCATCGCGCCCGGCCTGGTCAAGACCGACTTCGCCCGCGCGCTCTGGGAAGACGAAGCCAATCTGAAGCGCCGCACCGCCACCACGCCGCTCCGCCGCATCGGCGAACCCGACGAGATCGCCGGCGCCGTCGCCTACCTCGCCTCCGACGCCTCGAGCTTCATGACCGGCCAAACCATCGTCATCGACGGCGGCGTGACAACGGCGGCGGTGTAGGGTTCTTTCCCCTCTCCCATTGCGGGAGAGGGTGGCATAGGCGGCCTTCGGCCGCCGTTCTCAAGAACGCCGATGCTTCGCATCGGCTATGGCGAAGCGGCGAGACGGGTGAGGGGTATCCCTCCGCGTGTGACTCTTTTGCGGCTGTATTCGCTAAAGCATACCCCTCATCCGGCGCCGTAGCCGAAGCCTTGCTTCGGCGTTCTTGAGAACGGCGGCCGACGGCCGCCTATGCCACCTTCTCCCACGAGGGGAGAAGGAAGAGCAGCGGCCCCCACTGATCCAAACCTTGACCTTGCCGCCCTAATCCGCTCCCTTTGGCGCGACACAATGACCCCTCCAGGGAAGACGCCCAAAGAAAACGCCAAGGTAAGCCGCCATGTCTTTCGTCCTCGCCATCGACCAGGGCACCACCTCTTCGCGCGCGATCGTGTTTCGCGGCGATATTTCCATCGCGGCGAAGGCGCAGGCCGAGTTTCCGCAGCATTTTCCGGCCTCCGGCTGGGTCGAGCACGAGCCGGAGGACATCTGGACCTCGACCGTGATGGTCTGCCGCGAAGCGATCGAGCATGCCGGGATCACCGCAAAGGACATCGCCGCGATCGGCATCACCAACCAGCGCGAGACCACCGTGGTGTGGGACCGCGCCACCGGCCAGGCCGTGCACCGCGCCATTGTCTGGCAGGACCGCCGCACCGCCGACATCTGCGCCAAGCTCAAGGCAGAAGGCCGCGAGCCCGTGATCTCTGAGAAGACCGGCCTGATCATCGATCCCTATTTCTCCGGAACCAAAGTCGCCTGGATCCTCGACCACGTCCCCGGCGCCCGCGCGCGCGCCGCGCGCGGCGAATTGATGTTCGGCACCATCGATTGCTATCTGCTCTGGCGCCTCACCGGCGGCAAGGTGCACGCCACCGACGCCACCAACGCCTCGCGCACGCTGCTGTTCAACATCCACACCGGCGCGTGGGACGACGAGCTGCTGGAGATCATCGGCGTGCCTCGCTCGATGCTGCCCGAGGTGAAGGATTCCTCCGCCCGCTTCGGCGAGAGCACGCCGGACCTGTTCGGCGGCCCCATCGTCATCGCCGGCATCGCCGGCGACCAGCAGGCCGCCACCATCGGCCAGGCCTGCTTCCGCCCGGGCATGATGAAGTCCACCTACGGCACCGGCTGTTTCGCGCTGCTCAACACCGGGACCACGCCCGTCGTCTCCAAGAACAAGCTGCTCACAACCGTCGCCTACCAACTCGATGGCAAGCGCACCTACGCGCTCGAAGGCTCGATCTTCGTCGCCGGCAGCGCGGTGCAATGGCTGCGCGACGGCCTCGGCATCATCAAGCACGCCGCCGAGACCGGACCTTTGGCCGACCAGTCAGACTCCATGCAGAGCGTCTACCTGGTCCCCGCCTTCGTCGGCATGGGCGCGCCCTACTGGAATCCGCGCGTCCGCGGCGCGCTGTTCGGCCTCACCCGCAACACCGGCCCCGCCGAGCTCGCCCATGCCGCGCTGGAAAGCGTCTGCTACCAGACCTTCGACCTCTGGGCCGCAATGCGCGCGGACTGGCCGAGCTCGGAAACCGCCAGCGTCGTGCTCCGCGTCGACGGCGGCATGACCGCCTCCGACTGGACCATGCAGCGCCTCGCCGATCTCCTGGATGCCCCGGTCGATCGTCCCGTGATCCAGGAGACCACGGCGCTGGGCGCCGCCTACCTCGCCGGCCTCAATGCGGGCGTCTATCCCGAACCGACCAAGTTCGCCGACAATTGGCGCCTCGAGCACCGCTTCAAGCCCAACATGAGCCAGGCCACGCGCGAGCGGAAGCTCGCCGGCTGGGCGCGCGCGGTAAAGGGCGTGCTGGCGAGCGACGAGGGGGAGGGGTAGCGGCAAATGTCGTAGCCCGGATGGAGCGCAGCGTAATCCGGGTCCGCTGTCGATGGTGGCACAAATCCCGGATTGCGCTGCGCTCCATCCGGGCTACACCACCGCCTCTACACCGTCATTGCGAGGAGCTCTTGCGACGAAGCAATCCAGACTGCCTCTGCGGAAAGATCCTGGATTGCTTCGCTGCGCTCGCAATGACGGAGTGTGGCGCTGCTGTGGTGCCTCAAACGGCGCCGCCCGCTAACCGCTAACAAAAGAAGAAACGAAACATGATCGTCCCCGACGGCTATTCCGACGTCCCGAACGGCAAGATCGCCGCAATCGTCACCCATCTGGAGATGACTGCACCGCCCGCGAGCCGCGAAGATCCGCCCGGCGCCTGGACCTTGCGCAAGGTCGATGCTCCCGCGCTTTCCTGGTACCGCGATCTCTTCCGCCGCGTCGGCGAGGGCTGGCTGTGGTTCTCGCGCGCGCGCATGACCGACGCCGAGCTCGCCGCGATCATCCATGCGCCTGGAATCGAGGTCTATGCCCTCCTCCTCGACGGCCGAGACGAAGGCCTGCTCGAGCTCGACTTCCGCGAGCGCGGCCAGTGCGAGCTGACCTATTTCGGCGTCACCGCTGGCCTCATCGGCACCGGCGCCGCCCGCTTCCTGATGAACCGCGCGCTGGAGCGCGCCTGGTCGCGCGACGTCCGCCGCGTCTGGGTCCACACCTGCACCCTCGACCATCCCGCCGCCGTCGCCTTCTACCAGCGCTCCGGCTTCCGCCCCTTCCGCCGCCAGATCGAAATCGCCGACGATCCGCGCCTCGACGGTACGGCACCGCGCGATGCAGCGCCGCATGTGCCGATCATCGAATAGTGCGCGGCTGCCTCCTCACCGTCATTGCGAGGAGCCCTTGCGACGAAGCAATCCAGAATGTCTGTACGGAGAGATTCTGGATCGCTCCGCTGCGCTAAGGACGGAGTGCTGCGCTGCTGTCAATCTTCCAATTGGCGGCCGTGGATGGGGTAACGGGCCGGCCCATTCGGATTGTGCGCTACGGACTACTGGATTGCACCAGCACTCGGCTCCGGAAGGTCATAGGAAACAAGACACCATAATCGCTCCGGAAGCGGCTGCACGGGAGGAGCCTGAAGCTCTCCGTAGCTGGAAAGCAGTGGGAGGCTAGGCACCCAGCGATGGATGACGAATACCACGCGATATTGCTTCGCCGCAGGCAGCCTTTGCTTGTAGTCGGTCTCAATCTCCGTCTCGCCGTCTGCCGTCAGGAACATCTCGTTCCACGCCATCTCCGAGTGGTCCTTGGGGTTGGACGGGTCGATCTGAGCAAAGTCATGGGGATTAAATCGTGGGTCCGGATTCTTCACCAGCACCTCGAGAACCGCGGCGTCGTCCATATAGAAACGCAGCTCGCCTTCCCAATCCTGCCGCTCTTCAGGAGTCAACGGCACGATCTCGTCACCCCTGCCGCCGTTACGGAGGATATCCTTAACTTCTTCGCTGAAATTAGGCGGATCGTGGGAATCGATCAGCTCCCGGATGAAGCGGGCATAGGCGGCCTTGTCCGCGCTGAACGAGTAGACGCCCAAGATACTGAGCGATGGCTTCTGGTCGGCATTCTTGTCGTTCTGGTCGAGCTTCCTCAAAACACCTCCTGCCTCCCCCTTGCCAGCGAAAACCCCCGCTGCATCGCATTGAAGCACGTCAATCCCGTCTGCTCCGACCGGCAGGTGAATCCCCCGCGCTGCCACACCTCGCCATAGGCCAGCACCGGCAGCGAGGGGTCCATCACGGTGTCGCCGGCGCAGATGCGGCTTGCTGCGCCCTTCGCGCTCATCTCGAAGGCGTGGCCCCAGTCGAGCTCGCAATCGGCGGGCCGGCGCGGGCGCACGTCCATGTTCATGATGTCGCAGCGGAGCACGCCCTGTCCGTTGTCGGTGAAGAACTGGCAGGCGATGTTCTTCGACGGTGTCAGGAAGCCGATCGGGCGCTCCTGGGATTGGGCGGCACCGATCATCGGCAGCAGGAGCGCCATCAAGGTCAGTCCGCGCGGTGCCGTCATGTTAGTCCCGTTCAGCTGTCGAAATTCACCGCCGTCGTGTTGGCGCCGCAGACCAGGACTGCGATGCGCTCGCCGGCCGAGGGACGATAGCGGCCGGAGAGCACCGCGGCAAAGGCGGCGGCGCCGCCGGGCTCGGCCACGAGGCGCAAGTGCGACCACAGCGCAGCCTGCGCCTGCCGGATCGCATCGTCGCTGACCAGGACGACGCGCTCGACATTTGCCCGCGCGACCGGAAACATCAGCTCGCCGACACGCCGCGGCGCAAGGCTGTCGGCGGCGATGCCGCCGGCCGGCGCATCGACCGGTGCACCCGCCTCGAACGCGGCGTGCAGGGTGGGCGATTGCTCCGGCTCGACCGCGACGATGCGTGTCCTGCCGGCGTACCAAGCCGCAATGCCGCCGATCAGCCCGCCGCCGCCGACGGCCACCAGCAGCGTGTCGATGCCGGGAGCATCCTGCTCCAATTCCAATCCGACGCTGCCCTGGCCGAGCAGGGTTTCGGCTTGATCGTAGGCATGGACGGCCAGCGCGCCGGTCTGCGCGACATGCGCCTCGCTCGCGGCGAGCGCATCGGCATAGCGGCTGCCGGCGATCACGAGCTTTGCGCCATAGGTCCTGATCCGCTCGGCCTTGGCCGGCGAGGTGATGTCGGGCACGAAGATCGTGGCGGGAATGCCGAGCCGATGCGCGGCATAGGCAACGGCGGCGCCGTGATTGCCGCCGGACGCGGCGACGACAC
Organism: Bradyrhizobium sp. NBAIM03; assembly: GCF_020194055.1. Lineage (NCBI taxonomy): Bacteria > Pseudomonadati > Pseudomonadota > Alphaproteobacteria > Hyphomicrobiales > Nitrobacteraceae > Bradyrhizobium > Bradyrhizobium sp. NBAIM03. The sequence goes on from NZ_JADYVS010000005.1 coordinate 257,233, forward strand.
CGGCCTGCGGCACCTGCCGCAGCAACAGATTGGCGAAGGCGCCGCGCGCCTTGAACGATCCGGAATGCTGCAGCATCTCGAGCTTGAAGGTAACGGGCGCTGCCGGTAGGCCGAAATCGGCGAGGTCGGCCTGAAGCAGCGGCGTGCGCCTGATATGCGGACGGATGACCGGCTCGGTCGCCGCGATCCGCTCCCGTGTGATGTCCATTGTCGCTGTCATGATGCCGTCCAGGATAGCCCAAGTGAGAGTTGACATCAATTAGGTAATTAGCAAAATGGCTAAATGAAATTTGCCGTCGCCTTGCGCGCGCTCGCCAACGAACGCCGCCTGCAGATCCTGGAATGGCTGCGGGATCCGCGGAAGCATTTTCGCGAGCAGGAAGACGGCGACCTGGTCGAGGACGGCGTCTGCGGATTGCTGATCGCCGAAAAGCTCGGGGTCAGCGCGCCGACATTGAGCGAGCACATGCGGGTGCTGACGGCGGCCAAGCTGGTGCGTGCCAAGCGGATCAAGCAGTGGACGATGTACAAGCGCAACGAGACCGCCATTGCCGCGATCAAGCGCTCGATCCAGGACGGCCTTTGAGCGCAAGGCGGTCGCGGGTCGTTGCAGCCGGCGCAATGCTCCGTTTCCGAGATATTTGTTGCGCCGCGCCGAGCTGGTCGTGGAGACTGATCGGCCCTGTCGTGTTCAATGATCGAGAAGAGCGAGAACCATGTTCCTGATCGGCCAATATGATTCCCCCTTCGTCCGCCGCGTCGCGATTGCGCTGCGGCTCTACGGGCTCGCCTTCGAGCACAGGCCATGGTCGACCTTCGGCGATGCCGACAAGATCGCGCCGTACAATCCGCTCCGCCGCGTGCCGACGCTGGTGCTCGACGACGGCGAGGCCCTGATCGAGAGCATGATCATCCTCGATTATCTCGATGACCTCGTCGGCGCGGACAAGGCCATGCTGCCGCGCGGCGGCATCGAGCGGCGCAGGCATTTGCGCATCTGCGCGCTCGCCTCCGGTCTCGGCGACAAGGCGGTGAGCCTGCTCTACGAGCGCGTGCTGCGGAAGGAGCAGCTCGCGCTGTGGGTCAAGCGTTGCCAGGCGCAGATCGCGGACGTGCTGAAAGTGCTCGAGGCCGAGCGCGCCAGGGTGACGACGCCGTACTGGCTGGGTGACCGCATCGGCCACGCAGACGTTGCCGTCGCCTGCGTCGTCCGCTTCACCCGCGAAGCGCATCCGCAGCTGTTCGATGCCGCGCGCTATCCGGCGCTCGCGGCCCATAGCGAGCGTTGCGAGGCACTGGCGCCGTTCAAGGAGATCGTGCAGCCGCTGGCCCCGCCAAAGGGGTGAAGCGCTCTGTCATTCCGGGGCGCGCGAAGCGCGAGCCCGGAATCCGTGCAGCGGATGATGTGGAGCAATGGATTCCGGGCTCGCGCCAAGAGGCGCGCCCCGGAATGACAGCGCGGGGCCTGGCGAGAGTATCGGACGGCCACCGCAGCCCGATGATGCCACAATACCCCTGTTTTGCCCGACGCCGCAACCGTGTTTTCGGCAAGTCCGAAAACGTCAAGCCTTTTCAACCCCATCGCTACTGTGCATGGGGTTGTTTTTCACGTTTGTGTTTCGGCGGCGTCTACCCCGCGCCGGCGCGCTTCTTCTGCCAGACCAAGTGCACCGCGCAGGTGCAGCCCGGCGGATGCGAGGCGAGGTCTTTCGGCATTTCGTCGTTCGCCGGCGTGGCGGCGAAGGGCTTGTCCTGCGACGGGATGTAGTTCAGCACCGGCGCGAGCCAGCGCTCGGCTTCGGCCACGCTCATGCCCTTGCGCGCGGCGTAGTCCTCGACCTGGTCGCGCTCGATCTTGCCGACGCCGAAATAATAGCTTTCGGGGCTGGCAAAATAGAGCCCGGAGACCGACGAGCCCGGCCACATCGCAAAGCTCTCGGTCAGCTTCACGCCGGCGGTGGCTTCAGCATCGAGCAACTCGAACAGCGTCGCCTTCTCGGTGTGATCAGGCTGCGCGGGATAGCCGGGCGCGGGGCGGATGCCCTGATATTTCTCCAGGATCAGCTCCTCGTTGGAGAGCGCCTCATCCGGTGCATAGGCCCAGAACTCGCGGCGGACGCGGGCGTGCATGCGCTCGGCAAAGGCCTCGGCGAGGCGATCGGCCAGCGCCTTGCACAGGATCGAGGAGTAGTCGTCGTTGGCCATCTTGAAGCGGTCGGCGACCGCATCCTCGCCGATGCCTGCGGTGACGACGAAGCCGCCGATGTAATCGGGCACGCCGGCAGGCGCGATGAAGTCGGACAGTGCGGCATTGAAGCGGCCCTCGCGCTTCTCCAGCTGCTGGCGCAGCGTGTGCAGCGTCGCGATGCTCTTGGTCCTGTTATCGTCGGCATAGAGCACGATGTCGTCGCCTTGCGCGTTCGCCGGCCAGAAGCCGATCGTCGCCCGCGCCCGGAACCACTTCTCCTTGACGATCGTGTCGAGCATCTTGCGCGCATCGTCATAGAGCGAGCGCGCGACCTCGCCGACCTTGGAATCGTCGAGGATGGCGGGGAAGCGTCCGGCGAGCTCCCAGGTCTGGAAGAACGGCGTCCAGTCGATATAGGGCACGAGCTCGGCGAGGTCGTAGTCGTCAAAGCTCCTAATACCGAGGAAAGTCGGCTTCACCGGCTTGCTCTTGGCAAAATCGACTGGCACGCGGTTGGCGCGCGCGTCAGCCAGCTTCAGCCGCTTCTTGTCGGCCTGCGCGCGCAGATGCGCCTCCGAGATCTTGGCGTATTCGGCCCGCACCTCGGCCGCATAGGCCTCGCGCTTCTCCGGCGACAGCAGCGCGGAGGCGACGCCGACCGCGCGGCTGGCGTCGTTCACATGCACGACGGGACCGGCGCGATAGCTCGGGTCGATCTTGACGGCCGTATGCACGCGGCTGGTGGTGGCGCCGCCGATCAGGAGCGGCAGCCTCAAGCCTTCGCGTTGCAATTCGCCGGCGAAGAACGCCATCTCGTCGAGCGAGGGCGTGATCAGGCCTGACAGCCCGACGATGTCGGCCTTCTCCGCCTTCACCGTCTCGACGATCTTGGCGGCCGGCACCATCACGCCGAGATCGATGACCTCGAAATTGTTGCACTGGAGCACGATGCCGACGATGTTCTTGCCGATGTCGTGGACGTCGCCCTTGACCGTCGCGAGCACGATCTTGCCGGCGGACGAGGAGCCCTCGGTGCCGATGCCGCTCGCAAGGTTGCGCGCCTTCTCCTCCTCCATGAACGGCATGAGGTAAGCGACGGCCTGCTTCATCACGCGCGCGGACTTCACCACCTGCGGCAAAAACATCTTGCCGTCGCCGAAGAGATCGCCGACGACGTTCATGCCGGCCATCAGCGGGCCCTCGATGACGTCGAGCGGGCGCGAGGATTTCTTGCGGGCTTCTTCAGTGTCCTGCTCGATGAACTCGGTGATGCCGTGCACCAGCGAATGCGACAGCCGCTTCTCCACCGGCCATTCGCGCCAGGCGAGATCGGCTTCCTTGCTTTCCGTCTTCTTGCCGCGGAATTTCTCGGCGAGCGCGAGCAGCCGCTCGGAGGCGCCCGGATCGCGGTTGAGGACGACGTCCTCGCACACTTGCCGCAGCTCGGGATCGATGTCGTCATAGACGATCATCTGACCGGCATTGACGATGCCCATATCCATGCCGGCCTTGATGGCGTGATACAGGAACACCGAGTGCATCGCCTCGCGCACCGGCTCGTTGCCGCGGAACGAGAACGACAAATTGGAGACGCCGCCCGAGACATGCGCGCCCGGCAGGTTCTGCCGGATCCAGCGCGTCGCCTCGATGAAGTCGACGCCGTAATTGTTGTGCTCCTCGAGGCCGGTCGCGATCGCGAAGATGTTCGGATCGAAGATGATGTCTTCCGGCGGGAAGTCGACCTTGTTCACCAGGATGTCGTAGGCGCGCTTGCAGATCTCGGTCTTGCGCGCGAACGTGTCGGCCTGGCCGACCTCGTCGAACGCCATGACCACCACAGCCGCGCCGTGGCGGCGGGCGATCTTGGCCTCAAGGATGAACTTCTCCTCGCCTTCCTTCATCGAGATCGAGTTGACGACCGGCTTGCCCTGCACGCATTTCAGGCCGGCCTCGATCACCGAGAATTTCGAGGAATCGACCATCACAGGCACGCGCGCGATGTCGGGCTCGGCGGCGAGGAGATTGAGGAACGTCACCATCGCCGCTTCGGAATCGAGCAGGCCCTCGTCCATGTTGACGTCGATGATCTGGGCGCCGTTCTCGACCTGATCGCGCGCGACCTGGAGCGCGGCGGTGTAGTCGCCAGCGGTGATCAGCTTGCGGAAGCGGGCCGAGCCGGTGACGTTGGTGCGTTCGCCGACGTTGACGAAGGGGATCGCGTCGGTCAGCACGAACGGCTCGAGTCCGGAAAGCCGCAGGCGCGGGGTGATCTCCGGCACGATGCGCGGCTTGTGCGGGGCCACTGCCGCAGCAATCGCCGCGATATGGTCCGGGGTCGTACCGCAGCAGCCGCCGACGATGTTGACGAGCCCGTCGCGCGCGAACTCGCCGATCAGCCGCGCCATGTATTCGGGCGTTTCGTCATACTGGCCAAACTCGTTCGGCAAGCCGGCATTGGGATAGGCGCAAACCAGCGTGTCGGCGACGCGGCCGATATCGGCGATATGCGCGCGCAGGTCTTCGGCGCCGAGCGCGCAGTTGAAGCCGATGGTAACGGGCTTGGCGTGCCGCACCGAATTCCAGAAAGCTTCCGGCATCTGGCCCGACAGCAGGCGGCCGGACTTGTCGGTGATGGTGCCCGACACCATCACGGGAACGTCGATGCCGCGCTCTTCGGTGATCTCGGCGATCGCATAGAGCGCCGCCTTGGCGTTGAGCGTGTCGAAGATGGTCTCGACCAGCAGGAGATCGACGCCGCCGTCGATCAGGCCGCGGATCTGCTCGCCATAGGACTTGCGCAGATCGTCGAACGTGACGGCGCGGTAGCCCGGATTGGAAACATCGGGCGAGATCGAGGCCGTGCGGTTGGTGGGGCCGATGGCGCCGGCGACGAAGCGCGGCTTGCCGTCCTCGGCTTCGACGCGCCGTGCGGCATTGCCGGCGAGGCGGGCGCCTTCACGCGCCATCTCGTAGACGATGTCGGTGAGGTCGTAATCGGCCTGCGCGATCGAGGTCGTCGAGAACGTATTGGTCGCGACGATGTCGGCGCCGGCGCGCAAATAGGCGGCGTGGATGTCCTCGATCGCCTGCGGCTGGGTCAGGATCAACAAATCGTTGTTGCCGCGCAGGTCGCGATGGAAGTTCTTGAAGCGCTCGCCGCGGAAGGCTTTCTCGTCGAGCTGCAGGTTCTGAATCATCGTGCCCATGGCGCCGTCGAGCACCAGGATGCGCTCGCGCGCGGCGTTCAGAAGGGCAGTTCGCTTCGGAGAGACGGTCACGGTCATGTTCTCTTACGCCGCCTTCTGCGCGCTCTTGGCGCGAATGCCGAGCAAATGGCTGATCGCGAACACGAGATCGGCGCGGTTCATGGTGTAGAAATGGAAGGTGTCGACGCCGTGCTTGGCGAGCTTCTGCACCTGGCCGGCCGCAACGGTCGCGGCCACCAGCTTGCGCGTTTCGGCATCGTCATCGAGCCCTTCGAACTTCGCCGCGAACCAGTCGGGCACCGTGGTGCCGGCACGGGTTACGAAATTGCGCGCCTGCTTGAAGTTGTGCATGGGCATGATGCCCGGCACTACGGGGATGTCGATGCCGCGCGCACGCACGCGGTCGAGATAGCGGAAGTAGAGATCGTTGTCGAAGAACACCTGCGTGATCGCGCGCGTCGCGCCCGCATCGACCTTCGCCTTGAGCGTGTCGATATCGGCATCGAAGTCGCGCGCTTCGGGGTGCTTCTCGGGGTAGGCAGAGACCGAGACCTCGATGTCGCCGTGCCGCTTCTTGATGCCGGCGACGAGCTCGGCCGAGCTCTGATAACCCTCGGGATGGCTCGAATAGGGCGTGCCGATGCCGCCGACGGGATCGCCGCGCAAGGCCACGATGTGGCGGACGCCGACCTCGTGATAGCGGTCGACGATCTCGTCGATCTCGCCGCGCGAAGCGCCGACGCAGGTCAGATGCGCCGCCGGCAGCAGCGCGGTCTCTTTCAGGATGCGCGTGATGGTCGAATGGGTGCGCTCGCGGGTCGAGCCGCCGGCGCCATAGGTCACCGAGACGAACTTCGGCTCGAGCGGGGCCAGCCGGTTGATGGTCTCCCAGAGATTGCGCTCCATCTCTTCCGTCTTCGGCGGAAAGAACTCGAAGGAGATCGCGGGCCGCTTCAGGTGCCTGTCCTGCCGGTCGGCTGTCGCAGGCGTCGTCAGGTCAGTCATGGCGCCACTCACTCCAATGTCAGGCCGGCAATCGGGGTCTAGCCTCGGAGAGCTAAAATACGGCAAAGGCCCCTTGATCGACAGCCCATCATGCATGGGAAGTTGCCCATTCAGGTGCATTTAGATGGGTCATTCTTGCGAATCATGTTTTGGGTGGGAAGCGCGCTGCATGACATAATGTGTTGAATTTTCAGATATTATCTTTCGTAAGCCATCTTTTATGAACGATTTTCTTGGTGGGCAGATGAGAATCGTCTGCAAAGTAGCGGCGGTTGTCCCAACTCCAGCCGCTGGCGTGCCAGCCCGTCCGTACACGTCAGGCCTGCGCAGCCTGCCCATTGTCGCCGCGACCGCCTCCATTAGGTTAAGCCGCCATGATCCCGCTCTCCGTCCTCGACCTCTCCGTCGTCACATCAGGCACCAAGCCCGCCGCGGCGCTGCGCAACAGCATCGATTTGGCGCGTCACGTCGATGGCCTCGGCTATGTCCGCTACTGGCTCGCCGAGCATCACAATCTCGCCTCCGTCGCGAGCCCCGCGCCCGACCTGATGATCGGCCAGATCGCGGCGGTGACGAAGCACCTCCGCGTCGGTTCCGGCGGGGTGATGCTGCCCAACCATGCGCCGCTGGTCGTCGCTGAGCGCTTCAAGATGCTGGAGGCGCTATTTCCGGGCCGGATCGATCTCGGTCTCGGCCGCGCGCCGGGCACCGATGGTGCGACGGCTTACGCGCTCAGGAGCCGGCTCGACCGCCGCGAGGGCGACGATTTCCTGGAGCGGCTGCACGAGTTGATCCTGTGGGAGACCCGCGAATTCCCCGCGGGGCACCCCTACAACAACGTCGTCGCAATGCCCGACGACACCAGACTGCCGCCTATCTGGCTGCTCGGCTCCAGCGATTATTCCTCGGAATTGGCCGCCCAGGTCGGCATGGGCTTCGCCTTCGCCCATCATTTCGCGTCCCACGACGCGATCGATGCGATGGTGCATTACCGCAATCGCTTTCAACCCTCGGCCTGGCGTGCGAGCCCACATGCCATTCTCGCGGTCGCCGTCATTGCGGCCGATACCGACGAGGAGGCCGAAAGGCTCGCCTCGTCCTTCGACCTCAACCGTCTTCGCCGCGACCGCGGTCAATATCTGCCGCTGCCGAGCGTCGAGGAGGCGATGGCCTATCCGTATACGGACGCCGAGCGCACCTCGATCCTGCGCAACCGCTCGCGCCTGTTCGTCGGCAGTCCCGCGACGGTGCAGAAGAAGCTGCAGCCGCTGATCTACGCAAGCAAGCCGGACGAGCTGATGGTGATCACGGCGGTGTATGACCACGCGGCGCGAAAGAAGTCGTATTCGCTGCTGGCGGAGGCATTCGGGCTCAGAGCGGCGGGGTAGCTTACCCTCCCCTGGAGGGGGCGGGTCGATTGCGCGCAGCGCGAGCGGGGTGATCTCTCCACTCGGGCAGTATTCGACGTGGAGAGACCGTCACCCACCCCGCTACGCATTGCGCTGCGCTCCATGCGTAGCGACCCACGGGCGAGCTGCGCTCGTCCCGGACCCCTCCAGGGGAGGGTGAGGGATCAATCCTGCACTTCGCTGAACGTGGCGCGGAACGGATGGCCCGGATATACGCCGACGATGCGGAATTCGCGCGAGAAGAATTTCAGCTCCTCGATGGCGAAGGCGAGGCCCTTGTCATCGGGATGGCCGTCGACGTCGGCATAGAACTGCGTGGCGAAGAAATTGCCGTCGACCATGTAGCTCTCGAGCTTGGTCATGTTGACGCCGTTGGTGGCGAAGCCGCCGAGCGCCTTGTAGAGCGCCGCCGGCAAATTGCGCACCCGGAAAACAAAGGTCGTGACGAGCGGCCCGGTGCCTTGGGGCGCCCATTTCGGCTCGCGCGCCAGTACCACGAAGCGCGTGGTGTTGTGGGCCTCGTCCTCGATGTCCTCGGCGAGGATGTCGAGACCGTAGATCTTTGCAGCAAGGCGCGAGGCGATCGCGGCCACCGTCTTGTCCTTGCGCTCCGAGATGTCGCGGGCGCTGCCGGCGGTATCGGCATGCACGATCGGCTTGATGCCGAGCTTGCGGATGATGCGCCGGCACTGGCCGAGCGCATGCACATGGCTCTCGACGCTCTTGATGTCTTCGAGCTTGGTGCCCTTCACGGCCATCAGCTGATGCCGGACCGGCAGAAACCATTCGCCGACGATGAAGAGGCCGGACGCCGGCAGGAGGTGATGGATGTCGGCGACGCGGCCGGCGACCGAATTCTCGATCGGGATCATGCCGAGATCGGCCTCGCCCGACGAGATCGCCGACAGCGCGTCTTCGAATGTGGCGCAGGGCATCGGTTCGGCGTCGGGATAGGCCTCGACGATGGCGATGTGGGAATTGGCGCCAGGCTCGCCCTGGAATGCGATCTTCATCTTGCTCATGCTCGGCCTTGTAGCAGCGGCTCAGGATTTGGAAAGGATGCTGCGCGCGGTCTCGAGGTCCGCCGGCGTATCGACCCCGCGGGGCACGGTGTCGACGATGGTGAAATCGATGCGCATTCCGGCCTCAAGCGCCCGGAGCTGCTCGAGCTTCTCCTGCAATTCCAGCGGAGACGGCGGAAGAGAGACGTAGCGCTCCAGCGCGGCGCGGCGAAAGGCATAGAGGCCGATATGGTGATAACGCGGTCCGTCGCCGGTCGGGGCGGTCGCGCGGGTGAAATAAAGTGCGCGCATCCGCCTGCCGCCAACCGAGGTTCCGATCGCCTTCACCACGCTTGGGGCGAGATCCTCTTCCTCGGTGTGGATCCGCGAGGCCAGCGTCGCGATGTCCACGGCCGGGTCTTGCAGCGGCGGCAGCACCTCGCGGATGTTGTCGATCGTGATGGTCGGGAAATCCCCCTGGACATTGACCACGATCTCGGCCTTGCCCTCGGGATCGAGCTTCTGCATGGCCTCGTGGATACGGTCCGAGCCGGAGGGGTGGTCGCCGCGGGTCATCACGGCCTCGCCGCCATGGGCGGTCACGACCGAAGCGATCTCGTCGGTGTCGGTGGCCACCGCGACCCTGCCGATTGCGGCGGCCTCGGCACGGCGCAGCACATGCACGATCATCGGCAATCCCGCGATATCGGCGAGCGGCTTGCCGGGCAGGCGGGTGGCGGCCATGCGAGCCGGGATCAGCACCAGGATGCGGGGATCGATCATCGGGTTCAAAGGTCTGAGGTCAAGAGCCTGAAAACGGAGCGTTTTCCGCACCGGGACATGGGATGGGGACGGGCCTGAAGCCGGGTCGCTTATACGGGTTGCCAGACCCCGGGCAAACCGATATCTCAATGGCAAAACTCGGGGAAACAATAAGGAACGTTTGATTCTCCGAGGCTCGTCCTGCGGCCATCCGGGCCGCTGTTTCCTTCTTGCGGTGGGGCCTGGCCGGAAATGGACTCTTTCGAACTCAACAAGATTCTCGGCGCCGTGTTCGGCACCTGTCTCTTCCTGCTGGTGACGAGCTTCACCGCGAGCGCGCTGTTCTCTCCCAAGATGCCGGAAAAGCCGGGCTTCGAGATCGCGGTCAAGCAAGATGCCGGCTCCGGCAAGGAGGGCGCCGCTGCCGCCGCATCGTCCGAACCGATCGAAAAGCTGCTCCAAACCGCCTCCGTCGAGAAGGGCTCCGCGGCCGCCAAGAAGTGTGGCGCCTGCCACACCTTCGAGAAGGGCGGCCCGAACCGAGTCGGTCCGAACCTCTATGGCGTCGTTGGCGAGCCCAAGGGCCAGGGCCGTGGTGGCTTCAACTTCTCGGCCGCCATCAAGGCCAAGGGTGGCAACTGGAGCTTCGACGACCTCAACAAGTTCCTCGCCAATCCGAAGGGCTTCATTCCGGGCACCGCGATGGGCTTTGCCGGTGTTGCCAAGGATTCCGAGCGTGCCGATATCATCGCCTATCTGAATTCGCAGTCGGAGAAACCTCAGCCGCTTCCGACGGCGTCAAAATAAGGTCCCAAGAACCGGCGCTCGAATACGGCCAGGCTGAAAAGTCTGGCCGTTTCCTTATCCGGGCCTCGCGGCGACGTTATCGGGGCGTTTGGCCGCATCCGATAGGCCGGCCGGGCTTCCAAGATGAGGAAAAAGCAACATATTCGGTCGAAACCTCGCCTATATTGGGAACTTAAAGGAGTAGCCTCCTTCAAGACAGGGATGTTGATTTGGCCATTACCCGACGCGATCTCCTGCTCACCGGCACTGCAGCCGCAGCGCTTCCAGCCCTTGGCTCCGTCGCGGGCGTTCCCGTCGGCGTGGCGCATGCGCAATCAGCAACTGAGCTGCCTTCCGGCGGGTTGCCTTGGCGCCACGCGCTGTCGCTGTTCGGAAAGGTCAAGTACCCCGCCGACTTCAAGCGCTTCGACTACGTCAATCCGGACGCCCCCAAAGGCGGTGTCGCGCGCCAGATCGCCGTCGGCACGTTCGACAATTTCAACATCGTCGTCTCCGGTGTGAAGGGCCAGGTCGCCGGTGCCGTCGCGTTCATCTATGAATCGCTCCTGACGCAGTCGCTCGACGAGGTCTCGACCGAATACGGCGCGCTGGCCGAAGCGGTCAGCCATCCCGACGATTTTTCCTTCGTCACCTATCGCCTGCGCCCGCAGGCGAAATGGCATGACGGCAAGCCTGTTACGCCGGAGGACGTGATCTTCTCGCTCGATTCCTTCAAGAAGAACCATCCGATGTACTCGGCCTATTACAGCCATGTGGTGAAGGCCGAGAAGGTCGGCGAGCGTGACGTGAAGTTCGTGTTCGACGCACCCGGCAACCGCGAGCTGCCGCTGATCGTGGGACAGCTGATCGTCCTTCCGAAACATTGGTGGGAGGGGACGGACGCGCAGGGCCGCAAGCGCGACATCTCCACCACAACGCTCGAAATGCCGCTTGGCTCGGGCCCCTACAAGGTCAAGGAATTCGTCGCAGGACGCTCGATCGCGCTGGAGCGCGTCAAGGACTATTGGGGCCGCGATCTTCCCATCAATGTGGGCCGCAATAATTTCGATGAGCTGCGCTACGAATATTTTCGCGACGGCACCGTTGCGATCGAGGCCTTCAAGGCCGACCAGGTCGATTGGCGCACCGAGAACAGCGCGAAGAGTTGGGCGACCGCCTATGATTTCCCGGCCGTGACCGAAAAGCGGGTGATCCTCGAGGAATTCGTCAATCGCAGCTCGGGCGTGATGCAGGCCTTCGTGCCGAACCTGCGCCGCGCCAAGTTCAGCGATCCGCGCGTGCGTCGTGCGCTCAACTACGCGTTCGACTTCGAGGAGATGAACAAGCAGATCTTCTACGGTCAGTACAAGCGCATCAGCAGCTATTTCGACGGCATCGAGGAGCTGATGGCAACGGGATTGCCGCAGGGTAAGGAGCTCGAAATTCTCGAGACCGTCCGCGCCCAGGTACCGCCCGAGGTCTTCACGACGCCCTACACCAATCCGGTCGGGGGTAGTCCGGAGGCGGTGCGCGACAATTTGCGTGAGGCGCTGCGCCTGTTCAAGGAAGCCGGCTACGAGGTGCGAGATCGCAAGCTGGTCGATGTCAAGACCGGTGCGCAGTTCTCGCTGGAATTGCTCAACTCGGATCCCAGCTTCGAACGAATTACGCTGTTCTACAAGCCGTCGCTGGAGCGGCTCGGCATTGCGGTGAGCGTTCGGACGGTCGATCCGACCCAGTATGAGAACAGGACGCGCGAGTGGGACTTCGACATCGTGACGAACTCCTGGGGCGAGTCACAATCGCCGGGCAACGAGCAGCGCGAGTTCTGGTCCTCCAAATCGGCCGACATCGCCGGGTCGCGCAACATCGCCGGCATCAAGAATCCGGCCATCGACAAGCTGATCGAGCGGGTGATCTACGCCACTGATCGCGACGATCTCGTCGCGGCCACCAAGGCCCTCGACCGCGTGCTGCTGTGGAATCACTACGTCGTGCCGCAATGGACCTACAACAAGGTGCGCACCGCGCGCTGGGATCGCTTCGGCCGGCCGACGGAATTGCCCAGGTATGGTCTGTCCGGCTTCCCGTTCATCTGGTGGTACGACGCAGACAAGGCGGCACGGATCGCAAAGAAATCGTGAAGGACAATCCCCGCATGACGCAGATGTCACGCCGCCATGTGCTGGTCCTGGGTGTTGGCGGCGCCCTCGGGGCGTCCGTCGGCGCGCCGCTGCTGCGCAGCGCGCGAGCATCGGAAGCGGCGACCGAGGCGCACGGCATGTCGGCATTCGGCGATCTCAAATATCCCGCCGACTTCCGTCATTTCGATTACGTCAATGTCGACGCGCCGAAAGGCGGCACGTTCTCGCTAATCCCGTCGGTGCGGGCCTACAATCAGTCCTACCAGACCTTCAACTCGCTCAACGCCTTCATCCTGAAAGGCGACGGCGCACAAGGTATGGGTATGACGTTCTCGCCGCTGATGATCCGCGCAGCTGACGAGCCCGACGCAATGTACGGGTTGGCGGCCAAATCCGTGCAGATATCGCCGGACAAGCTGGTCTACCGCTTCGCGATGCGACCCGAGGCGAAATTCCACGACGGGACCAGGCTCACCGCCCACGATGCAGCCTATTCGCTGACGACTCTGAAGACCAAGGGGCATCCGCTGATCACCGTGCAGATGCGCGACATGGTCAGTGCCGAAGCCCTCGACGATGCGACGCTCGTCGTCACCTTCGCCAAGGGACGTGCACGCGACGTGCCGCTCTATGTCGCCAGCCTGCCGATCTTCTCGAAGGCGTACTACGCCTCCCGCCCGTTCGAAGAATCGTCGCTGGAGATTCCGCTCGGCTCGGGCCCGTACAGGGTCGGCAGGTTCGAGGTCAATCGCTACATCGAGTTCGAGCGTGTGAAGGACTGGTGGGCCGCTGATCTGCCGCCCTGCCGCGGCAGCTACAATTTCGATGTGGTCCGCTATGAATTCTACCGCGATCGTGACGTCGCCTTCGAGGGCTTTACCGGCAAGAGCTATCTTTATCGCGAGGAGTTCACTTCGCGCATCTGGGCGACGCGCTATGACTTCCCGGCCGTGAAGGAAGGCCGAGTCAAGATGGAGGTCGTGCCCGACGATACGCCCTCCGGCGCGCAAGGCTGGTTCATCAATACGCGGCGCGACAAATTCAAAGACCCCCGCGTGCGCGAGGCCCTGATCAACGCTTTCGATTTCGAATGGACCAACAAGACAATCATGTACGGCGCTTACGCTCGTACGGTGTCGCCGTTCCAGAACTCGGACCTGATGGCCGGCAATGCGCCGCCTTCGCCGGAAGAGCTGAAGCTGCTGGAGCCGTTTCGCGGCCAGGTTCCTGACGAGGTGTTCGCGGCGCCGTTCACGCCGCCGGCCTCCGACGGCTCCGGACAGGACCGCAGCCTGCTCCGCAAGGCGCAGCAATTGCTGACCGAGGCCGGCGTGCCCATCAAGGACGGCAAGCGGGTGCTGCCGAACGGCGAATTGTTCAAGATCGAGTTCCTGCTGGATGAGCCCTCGTTCCAGCCGCACCACGCGCCTTACATCAAGAATCTCGCGACGCTCGGCATCGAAGCGAGCGTGCGCCTCGTCGATGCCGTACAGCACAAAGCCCGGCAGGAAGATTTCGATTTCGACATGACCATCCAGCGCTTCAGCATGTCGGCGACGCCAGGCGATGCCATGCGCGCGTTCTTCTCCTCGCAGGTCGCAAACACCAAGGGCTCGTACAATCTGGCTGGCGTCGCCAGTCCGGCGATCGACGCCATGATCGAGAAGATCATGGCGGCCGACAGCCGCGAAGACCTGACCGTCGCCTGCCGCGCCTTCGATCGCCTGTTCCGCGCCGGCCGGTATTGGGTGCCGCAATGGTACAACAGGACGCACCGGCTGGCTTATTGGGATCAGTTCGGACATCCGCCGAAGCTGCCGCGCTATGCCAACGGCGTCGGCGCGCCCGACATCTGGTGGTATGAGCCCGCCAAGGCGGCCAAGCTCGAGCAGGCAAAATAGCCATGAGCGCCTATATCGCCCGCCGCCTCCTGCTAATGATTCCGACCCTGCTTGGGATCCTCTTCGTGTCCTTCGTCGTGGTGCAATTCGCGCCGGGCGGCCCGGTTGAACGCGTGATCGCGCAGCTCTCGGGCGCCGACACCGGCGGCACCTCGCGCATATCGGGCGGCAGCGATTTTGCGCAGCGCGCGCCGGGGCAGGTCGGTGCGGGCGGCGATTCCGTCAACTCGAAATATCGCGGCGCGCAGGGCCTCGACCCCGATTTCATCAAGAAGCTGGAAGTGCAGTTCGGCTTCGACAAGCCCGCGCCGGAACGCTTCCTGCTGATGGTGTGGAACTTCGCCCGCTTCGATTTCGGCAAGAGCTATTTTCGCGACGTCAGCGTTCTGCAGCTCATCAAGGAAAAGCTGCCGGTCTCGATCTCGCTTGGCCTCTGGCTAACACTTCTGACCTACCTGATCTCGATCCCGCTCGGCATTCGCAAGGCCGTGAACGACGGGGCGCGGTTCGACACCTGGACCTCGACGGTGCTCGTGCTCGGCTATGCCATCCCCGGTTTTCTGTTCGCCATTCTCCTCATCATCCTGTTTGCCGGCGGCTCCTTCTTCAACTGGTTCCCGCTGCGCGGACTGACCTCGGACGGCTGGTCGCAGTTTCCCTGGTATTGGAAGATCATCGATTATTTCTGGCATCTGACGTTGCCACTTATCGCCATGGGGCTAGGTGCCTTCACCACCATGACGTTCCTGACCAAGAATTCGTTCCTGGATGAGATCCGCAAGCAATACGTCATGACCGCCCGCGCCAAGGGCTGCAGCGAGAACCGGGTGCTCTATGGCCACGTCTTCCGCAACGCGATGCTGATCGTGATCGCCGGCTTCCCCGGCACTTTCATCCACGCCTTCTTTTCCGGCTCGCTGCTGATCGAGACCATCTTCTCGCTGGACGGGCTCGGACTGCTCAGCTTCGAGAGCGTGCTCAATCGCGATTATCCCGTGGTGTTCGGCACGCTCTACATCTTCTCGCTGGTCGGCCTCGTGATCAACCTGATCTCCGACCTGACCTATATGTGGATCGACCCCCGGATCGATTTCGAAGCGCGGGAGGTCTGATGACGATCACCGCGCCGACGCCGATTGAGACCACAGCGAAGTCGCCGCTCGGCGATGCCGTTCCGATCACGCGCAAGCCGTTCGCTCCATCGCCGCTTAACCGGCGGCGGTGGCAGAACTTCAAGGCGAACCACCGCGGCTACTGGTCGTTCTGGATCTTCATCGGCCTGTTCGTGATTTCGCTGTTCGCCGAACTGATCGCGAACGATCGGCCCTTCCTGATCAAGTTCGATGGCCGTCTCTATTGGCCGGCTTTCGTCACCTATTCGGAGACGACGTTCGGCGGCGATTTCGAGACGGCGGCCGACTATCGTGACCCCTACTTGCAGAAGCTGATCAAGGAGAAGGGCGGCAGCATCGTCTGGCCGCTGATCCGTTACTCCTACGATACCCACAATCTCGATCTGCCGACGCCGGCGCCGTCGCCGCCGACCTGGATGCTGACGGAGAAGCAGTGCAAGCCGGTGGTGGAGAAGAAGGGACTGAAGAGCTGCCGCGATCTCGAATACAATTGGCTCGGCACCGACGATCAGGGCCGCGACGTGGTGGCGCGGCTGATCTACGGCTTCCGCATCTCGGTGCTGTTCGGCCTTTGCCTCACCATCGTTTCGTCGGTCATCGGCATCGCGGCGGGTGCGGTGCAGGGCTATTTCGGCGGTTGGGTCGATCTGATCTTCCAGCGTTTCATCGAGATCTGGACCGCGATTCCATCGCTGTATCTTCTCCTGATCCTGTCCTCGGTGCTGGTGCCCGGTTTCTTCGTGCTACTCGGCATCTTGCTGCTGTTCTCCTGGGTCTCGCTGGTTGGCCTCGTGCGGGCCGAATTCCTGCGCGGGCGCAATTTCGAATACGTCCAGGCGGCACGTGCGCTCGGCGTCTCCAATCCTCTGATCATGTTCCGCCACCTGCTGCCTAACGCGATGGTCGCGACCATGACGTTCCTGCCGTTCATCGTTTCGAGCTCGGTGATGACGCTGACGGCGCTCGATTTCCTCGGCTTCGGCCTGCCACCGGGATCGCCCTCGCTCGGCGAATTGCTCTCGCAGGCCAAGGCCAATGTGCAGGCACCGTGGCTCGGCTTCTCCGGCTTCTTCTCGGTCGCGATCATGCTCTCGCTGTTGATCTTCATCGGTGAAGCCGTGCGCGACGCCTTCGACCCGCGCAAGACGTTCAGGTAAGGCCATGGATGCGATCAACCAGCCCCTGCTCGCCGTTCGCGACCTCTCGGTGGCCTTTCACCAGGGCGGCGCCACCACGCTTGCGGTCGACAAGGTCTCGTTCCAGATCAAGCGCGGCGAATGCGTCGCGCTGGTCGGCGAGTCCGGCTCCGGCAAGTCGGTCAGCGCACTCTCGATCCTGAAGCTGCTGCCGTATCCGAATGCCTCCCATCCCTCCGGCAGCATCCGCTTCAAGGGCCAGGAGTTGATCGACCAGTCCGAGCAGCAGATGCGGGAGATCAGGGGCAGCGACATCTCCATCATCTTCCAGGAGCCGATGACCTCGCTCAATCCGCTGCACACGATCGAGGCGCAGATCGGCGAGATCATCCAGCTGCACAATCCGACCAGCAATGCGCAGGCCCGCAAGCGCACGCTGGAGCTCTTGACCCAGGTCGGCATTCCCGATCCAGAGACGCGCCTGAACAGCTATCCGCACCAGCTCTCCGGCGGCCAGCGCCAGCGTGTGATGATCGCGATGGCGCTCGCCAACGAGCCGGACCTTCTGATCGCGGACGAGCCGACCACGGCGCTCGACGTCACCGTGCAGGCGCAGATCCTGGCGCTGCTCGCCGAGATCCGCGCGCGGCTCGGCATGAGCCTGCTGTTCATCACCCACGATCTCGGCATCGTGCGCCGCATTGCCGACACCGTCTGTGTCATGAAGGGGGGCGTGATCGTCGAGCAGGGTCCGGTCGAGCAGGTCTTCAAGACCCCGAAACATCCCTATACACGCGACCTGCTCGCGGCGGAGCCCAAGCCCGATCCGGCGCCGCCGCAGCCGAATGCGCCGGTGGTGATGTCGGCCAATGACCTAAAAGTCTGGTTCCCGATCAAGCGCGGCCTGATGCGCAAAACGGTCGGTCACATCAAGGCGGTCGATGGGGTCAGTGTCGCCGTACGCAAGGGCGAGACGCTCGGCGTCGTCGGCGAATCCGGCTCGGGCAAGACCACGCTGGGGCTGGCGCTGCTGCGGCTGATCTCCTCGAACGGACGCATCGTGTTCTTAGGGAACGACATCCAGGGCCTGCGCTTCAAGGAGATGCGTCCCTTCCGGCGCGACATGCAGATCGTGTTTCAGGATCCGTTCGGCTCGCTCTCACCGCGCATGTCGGTCGCCGACATCATCGCCGAGGGCCTGTCCGTGCATCAGCCGGCGCTCTCGCGCGAGGAACGCGAGGCGCGCGTGGTCAAGGCACTCGAGGATGTCGGACTCAATCCGGAGACGCGCTTCCGCTATCCGCACGAATTCTCCGGCGGCCAGCGTCAGCGCATCTCGATCGCGCGCGCGATCGTGCTGGAGCCTGATTTCGTCGTGCTGGACGAGCCGACCAGCGCGCTCGACATGCTGTTCCAGGCGCAGATGGTCGATCTGTTGCGCGAGCTTCAGCGCAAGCGCGAGCTCACCTACATGTTCATTTCGCACGATTTGCGCGTCGTCGCCTCGCTCGCCAGCCACCTCATCGTGATGCGCGGCGGCAAGGTCGTCGAGGAGGGGCAGGCGGCCGAGCTGTTCAGGAATCCGAAGACGGATTATACCCGAGCGCTGTTCGCGGCCGCGTTCCGGCTGGAGACGGCCGGGAACGGGGCGGTGGCGACGTAGCGCTCCGTCAGAGCCGCTTGATCGCGACGACCTCGCTGCCAGCCGCCTTGATCCGCGCGATCGCCGGCTCGATCGGCTCGATCACCGTTGCCATGTGATGCGCATTGGCGTGAACCATGGTGGTGGCGTCGCGCACGATGGCGACATGACCTTTCCAGAAGATCAGATCGCCGCGCTGCAAGCTGCTCCGCTCATGCGGCTCCAGCGTGCGGCCGAGACCGGCGAGCTGCATGTCGCTGTCGCGCGGGCAGCCGATCCCGGCTGATGTCAGCGAGACCTGGACGAGGCCGGAGCAATCGATGCCAAAGCTGCTCTTGCCGCCCCAGAGATAGGGCGTGCCGACGAAGCGCTCGGCCACCGCGACCAAATCCGGCTCGCGATGATCGAGCGGGATGAGATGCGTTCTCGGCAGATATCTGCCGTCGTGCGTCACGGCGAAGCTGCCGTCCTCGCGCGCCACGGCAAGCTTCGATCCCATCACGAGCGTGTCGGCCGGCGGCAGCTTGATCGAGGGGCCGGGGAACGCAAACGTCCGCAGTGCGCCGACCACGTGCGTTGGGGCGGCCGACGGCTTTGCGAGCGCCGCATCCGGGAGCCAGCCGACATAGCCATCGCTACTGAGCTGGCCCCAGGCCCAACCCTCGCCGTTGCGGTCGTAGATGGTGACGCGTTCGCCGCGCAGCGCTTCGGTCATCAACGTCGCGTTGGAGGACGGCTGCTCGCGCATGGGCGCGATCGGCTCGACGACCTCGAACTCGTCACCCTCGACGAAGCGCTGCGCCTCGACCTTGCCTTCGAGATATTTGGCGGCAAGGTCGCCCCGCGCCGGCGTCAGCCTCGGGTCGTGTCCTGGATCAGGCATAGCGCTCGCTCAGCAATGCGTAGATGGCGCGTGCGGCCTGGCATTCGCCGCCCTCGGGCCGCGCCGGCTTCGCCGACGGCGTCCAGCCATAGATGTCAACATGGAGCCAGCTCTTGGCGTGCTCGACGAAGCGTTGCAGGAACAGCGCGCAGGTGATCGAGCCGGCGAAACCGCCCGAGGGTGCATTGGTGATGGTGGCGGTCTTGGAGTCCAGCCAGGCATCGTAAGGCGGCCACAGCGGCATGCGCCACAACGGATCGTTCTCCCTCATCGCGCAGCGCGCGAGGTCGGCAGCCAGCGTCTCATCATGGGTGTAGAAGGGCGGCAGATCCGGCCCCAGTGCGACGCGGGCCGCGCCGGTCAGCGTGCCCAGGTCGATCAGCAGATCGGGCTTCTCCTCGTCGGCCAGCGCCAGCGCGTCGGCGAGAACGAGGCGGCCTTCGGCGTCGGTATTGCCGATCTCGACGGTGATCCCTTTGCGCGAGGTGAAGATATCGAGCGGACGGAAGGCATTGCCCGCGACGGCGTTCTCCACCGCCGGGATCAGCACGCGCAGCCGCACCTTCAGCTTCGCATCCATCACCATGCGCGCCAGCGCCAGCACGTTGGCGGCGCCGCCCATGTCCTTCTTCATGATCAGCATGCCGCTCGACGGCTTCAGGTCGAGCCCGCCGGTGTCGAAACAGACGCCCTTGCCGACCAGCGTCACCTTGGGATGATCAGGATCGCCCCAGACGATGTCGATCAGCCGTGGCGCGCGGCTGGAGGCCATGCCGACGGCGTGGATCAGCGGAAAGTTCTTTGCCAGCTCTTCGCCGACGGTGCAGGAAAAGCTCGCGCCGAACTCGGCGGCGAGCGCTTGCGCGGCTGCGGCGAGCTCATCCGGGCCCATGTCGTTGGACGGCGTGTTGATGAGGTCGCGCGCGAGCATTGCCGCATCGGCAATCCGCTCGATCTCGGCCGCGTCGACACTGTCAGGCGGCACCAGCCGGATCTCGGGGCGATCTGCCTTGCGGTAGCGGGCAAAGCGGTAGCAACCCAGTGCGAAGGCGAGCGCGGCCAGCCGCGCATCGTGCGGTGCATTGGCAAACCGATAGGTGCCGGGCGGCAAGAGGCCGGGCAGGGCGCCGGGCCGAAACAGGTCGCGCGATCTTGCATCCTCTTCCTCGAGCCCGAACAGCACCTGAGCAATGGTGCCGTCGGTCGCGGGCAGCGCCAGATAGCTGCCCGGCTTGGCGGCGAAGGCGCTGGCACGCGCGAACTGACGTTGCGCCGGCGGCAGCGTCTCCGCGACCTGATCCCAGCTCGATTTGGTGACGAAGGTGATCGGGGTGGCGGTGGATGACGTCTCGAAGACAGAAGGCATTGGCGGGTCCGGATCGTCAGTTCAGGCGAGTCATGCGAACGGACGAGACTTCGCAGAGTTTGGCCGCCGCTGCAATCGGCTTTGCCGTCACCGTTCAGCGAGCCGCTACTCGCCGCAAGGTGGGCATGCGGTTCGATGCGCTCGACGAGATCCGCGAGCGGCTTGCCATCGAGTATCGAACGGGCGCGACGAAACCGTCCGCGGACAAATCTCGTATCTCACGCCGAGAGCTGCCGTTCGCAACGCCACGGCCGCAGGGCTTTACTAGCGCTTCGGTTGTGGCATTATCGACGAACATTTTAGATTGTGTCGCTTGTTCTGCATGAACCCGAACGCAGACACGCGGCGGCATGGTGCCTGCCCAGGTTGGTCGATACGGCTGAATCTGCTCGTCGAAGCATTTTTCTCGTTGTTTGGGCGGCGCAGCATATGCAGATGAGCGGCGCAAAATGGATAGATCGTTCGTTGTTGCGCAGATTTCCGACCTGCATCTGGACGGGTCGGGCCGGCTGCTTCCGGCCATCGAGACGCTCAGGGCCGCGATTTGCGAGAAGATGGCGGCTGCCGCGAATGTTCCCGATCGCATCCTGCTGATCACGGGCGATCTGGTGGACGACCCAACGCCGCGCGCGCTCGACGAGGCGCTCGCCGTCATCGCATGCTTCCGGCAGACGGGGCTATTCACCGACATCCAAGCCGTGGCAGGCAATCACGACGTCAAGCGGCCGAGCCAGCGTGCGGGCCGTCACGACGCCTACGATTACCTGCACCTGCCGCGGACGGCGAAGAATGTCTATTACCGTCAGGCAGGCCTCGACCTGGTGCTGCTCGATTCCAATCGCGCCAACTTGAAGGCGCTCGCGAGCGGCAAGATCGACGAGAGCGCTTACAAGGCGATGGTCGCCGATTCCGCCCGGCTGAGCACCGAGGTCGCGGGAAGCATCGGTTCGGCCGGGCGCGTCGACTACGCCGAGCCGGCGGAAAATCTGGTGCGTGTGCTGGCCCTGCACCATCACCCACTGCCGCAGGCCACCGGCGAAGGAAAGCGCTTTCTAGGCATGCCGGACGAGCCGCTGATGTATCTCGCCGCACCCGCGACCTTCCTCGAGGCCGCCACCTCGCTCAATGTCGATCTGGTTCTGCACGGTCATCGCCATGTCGAGGGGCTGACCCGCTATTCCATCCCCGATCCGCGTGCGACGTCGAGCGAGAGCGGTGAGGCGTTCTGGCGCACGATCTACGTGCTCTCCTGTCCGTCCTCGACCGGGCAAGCCGGCGACGATGCCGGTTTCAACCTCGTCCATTTCGGCCCCGCGTCCCATGCCGGCCGCAACGAGCACCGCTTCGCGATCACCCGCTATACGAGGCTCCGCAACGATGCGGCCTTCAGGCCGCTCGATTCCAACCTGCCGGGCGGCGTCATCAGGCTGCCGGCGGGGCGGGATTTTTCCCGCGACCCGGCCGTCCAGTCGGCGATCGAGGCGGCCTCGTCCCGCACACTGAAACGCGACCAGGTCGCGGCGATCGTCCGCCGGCTGTTCATGCGTGGCAGCTTTTACGATGAGGCGGAGCCGAACTGGGCGATAGCGCTCTACACCTACATGGTCTCGGCCCATGCCTGGGCGGAGCTCGAGCGTAAGACCGCGAGATCCCGGCCGGGATTCGACAGCGACGCGCTCGCCGCGGTGAAGACGTTGCTCGGCCGATTGATCGAGCAATCCGCTGACGTGCTCGGCATCGATCGCGCTCAGCTCGATGAGCTCTACGGGAGAGGCCTGATCAATTGTAACGACTTCCTGCGTCAGGTGCCTCGGCTGCCTTCTGAAGGTGTCGACGTTCAGCGGCGGGGGCGGCAGAGGCTGCAACTGCTGCTGGAGCTGGATCAGCAGGTGCAGGCGCTCGGCCCCGATCTCGGCCTCGGCGGCAAAGCGCCGCCGCAACCATCGCCGGCGTGAGAGAAGCGCGTCTGAGCGCTGTTAACCGGCCGTTAGGGTTAACATTCTACTGCTGACACGTTCGGCTCGATCGAGCAGCTCGAGAGTCAAAGCGTCATGCGTCAACGGATCAGGCTTACCCGGCTACTTGCTTCGACGTCGCTGGTCGCGACGGTGGCGATGAGCCTCGGCGGCTGCACGGCGATGTCGAAACTCTCGGAGGTGACGGGCTCGGTCGGCCCCCGGGCGGACGCGGCCTCCGCCGATCGCGCGCCCACCGATCCGGCGCGTGCGGTCGAAGCCTATGGCGAGCGCTACCGCGCCAATCCCAAAGACGCCGACGCCGCGCTCGCCTATGGACAGGCCTTGCGCGCCAACGGCCAGCGCGCCCAGGCCGCCGCCGTGCTCGAGCAGGCGACCATCGCCAACCCCGGCAACAAGGCGCTGCTTGCCCAGTACGGCCGCGCACTCGCCGACAACGGCAATTTCCAGCAGGCCTTCGACGTGCTGTCGAAGGCGCATTCGCCCGACAATCCGGACTGGCGCCTGCTCTCCGTGCAGGGCACCGCGCTCGACCAGATGGGCCGTCATGAGGAGGCGCGATCCTATTACGCGAGCGCGCTCAAGATCGCACCGGGTGATCCCGGCGTGCTCTCCAACCTCGGCCTGTCCTACATGCTGTCGAAAGAGCTGCCGAAGGCGGAAGAGGCGCTGCGGCAGGCGCATGCCTCGCCGCGGGCCAGCGCCCGGGTCCGGCAGAACCTCGGCCTGGTCGTCGGCCTGCAGGGCCGCTTCGCGGAGGCGGAGACCATCGTCAAGGCGGACCTGCCGCCGGACCAAGCTGCGGCCAATGTCGCCTATCTCAAGGAGATGCTGAGCCGTAGCGAGGCCCCGCGCGGCGCGCCGAAGCGGACGCCGGTCGCTTCGCTGAGCCAGCCCGGCTGATCATCTGACTTCCTGGCCTTGGTGGCGGACCGTACGGTCCAGCCCGGCTCATTGCATCTCGGTGACCTTGATGGCGGTGGGTCCGAGAATGACCACGAACAGCACAGGCAGGAAAAACAGGATCATCGGCACCGTGAGCTTCGGCGGCAGCGCGGCCGCCTTCTTCTCGGCCTCGTTCATGCGCATGTCGCGATTTTCCTGCGCCATGACGCGCAGGGAATGGCCGAGCGGAGTGCCGTATCGTTCCGCCTGTTGCAGCGCCAGACACACCGACTTGACGCCCTCGAGCCCGGTGCGCCGTGCCAGGTTCTCATAGGCGACCTTGCGATCCTGCAGGTAGGACAGCTCGGCCGTGGTCAGGGTGAACTCCTCCGACAGCGCGATCGACTGGCCCACGATCTCGGTCGCAACTTTCCGGAATGCCATCTCGACCGACATGCCCGATTCGATGCAGATCAGGAGCAAATCGAGCGCGTCGGGAAACGCACGCTTGATCGAGAGCTGGCGCTTGGAGATCGCATTCCTGAGGAACAGCATCGGCGCCTGGAGGCCGAGATAGGCGGCGCCGATACAGATGCCGATCTTGATCGGCATCGCCTGTTGCATGTTTCCGATCACGAACACGTAGAGGGCCGAGCCGATCAAGAACACGATCGGGGCGACCATGCGGGCAAACAGGAAGGTGATGTAGGGCGCCTGGCCGCGGTAACCCGCCATGATGAGCTTGTCCCGCGCAGCCTCCTGCGCGAGCCATTTGGTCAGGTTGAAGTCCTCAACCACCTTGGAGACGAGTTGCTTCGGCGTCTGGCGCAGCGAAACCTTCTCGCTCTTGTTGAGACGCTCACGCTCGCGCTGCCGGATGCGTTCACGCTCGCTCGCCACCGCCTTCATGCGCTTGGAGAGGCCCTCGCCGGCGAACAACGGCATCACCAGCGTATAGACGGTGGCGCTCGCGGCGATGGCCGCGAGCAGCATGGTCATGAAACGGACGTCGTGCAGTTTCGAGACGAGGAATTCGACCATGCGACACCGTCAGAAATCGAAGTTGATCATCTTCTTCATCACCAGGATGCCGATCGACATCCAGACGACGCAGCCGACCAGCATCAGCTGGCCGGTGGGATGAGTCCAAAGCACCGAGATGTATTGCGGCGTCGTGAGATAGACCAGGAACATCACGATCGGCGGCAGCGAGCCGATGATGCCGGCCGAGGCCTTGGCTTCCATCGACATCGCCTGGATCTTTTCCTTCATCTTCTTGCGGTCGCGCAGCACCTTGGAGAGGTTACCGAGCGCTTCGGAGAGGTTGCCGCCCGATTTCTGCTGGATCGACACCACGATTCCGAAGAAATTGGCTTCCGGCAGCGGCATGCGCTCGTAGAGCCGCGCGCAGGCTTCGCCCAGCGGCATGCCGATCGCCTGCGTCTCGATGATGGCCAGAAACTCGCTGCGCAGCGGCTCGGGCGAATCGGCGGCTACGACCTTGATCGATTCGAACAAGGGCAGGCCTGCCTTGATGCCGCGGACGATCACGTCGACCGCGTCGGGCAGTGCAGCCAGGAACTTGGTTTCGCGACGCTTCTTGAGGAAGCCGAGTGCCCAGCGCGGCAGGCCGAAGCCGCCGGCAAAGGCAAGACCGGCGGCGCCGATCAGGCCGCCGCCCGCGAACATAGCGGCCGCGAAAAAAACGCCGGCCACCACGGCGGATACGGTCCAGAACTTCTGGGGCGTCCAGTCGAGCCCGGCCTGCGACAGGCGGACGCTGAGCGGAGCGCTCTTCTCCTGGGCGCGCCGCGCCTCGAGGTCCTTCAGCGTGGACTCGACCTGCTCGCGGCGAGAGCGCTGGGTTTTCTCGGCCTGCCGGGCCGTGGGCGCTTCGGCGCGCGCGACCGAGGCACGGCGGCTTTCCGCCTTTCGCTCCCCAGACAGCACCGGATAGAGGAATACCCAGGCGATGCCACCAACTGCTGCGGTGGCGAGGAAGGCGAGGGCGAGGACCTGCATGTTCATGGCGCTGCCAATCTGCTCACGTCTTCGGCGCGACTTCCGCCGCGTCGAGCGCCGCGGCGAGGCGCTTCTCCTCGCCGTAATAACGGGCGCGTTCCCAGAACTTCGGACGGCCGATGCCGGTTGAGCGGTGCCGGCCGATGATCTTGCCGTTGGCGTCCTCGCCGACCATGTCGTAGAGGAAGATGTCCTGGGTGATGATGGTGTCGCCTTCCATGCCCATCACCTCGGTGATGTGGGTGATGCGGCGGGAGCCGTCGCGCAGGCGCGCGGCCTGGATGATGACGTCGATCGAGGCGCAGATCATCTCGCGAATTGTTCGCGACGGAAGGGAAAAGCCGCCCATCGTGATCATGGATTCGCAGCGCGACAGCGCCTCGCGCGGGTTGTTGGCGTGCAGCGTGCCCATCGAGCCGTCATGGCCGGTGTTCATGGCCTGCAGCAGGTCGAAGGCTTCGGGTCCGCGGACCTCGCCGACGATGATGCGTTCGGGACGCATACGCAGGCAGTTGCGCACCAATTCGCGCATCGTGACCTGGCCCTCGCCCTCGATGTTGGGCGGACGGGTTTCCAGCCGCACCACGTGAGGCTGCTGCAGCTGGAGCTCGGCGGCGTCCTCGCAGGTGATGACGCGCTCGTCGTGCTCGATGTAGTTGGTGAGGCAGTTGAGCAGGGTCGTCTTGCCCGAGCCGGTACCGCCGGAAATCAGCACGTTGCAGCGGACGCGGCCGATGATCTGAAGGATCTCGGCGCCTTCCGGCGTGATCGCGCCGAACTTGACGAGCTGATCCAGCGTCAGCTTGTCTTTCTTGAATTTGCGGATGGTGAGCGCGGGGCCGTCGATCGACAGCGGCGGCACGATGGCGTTGACACGGGAGCCGTCGGCGAGGCGCGCGTCGCAGATCGGCGAGGATTCGTCGACGCGTCGGCCGACCTGGCTGACGATGCGCTGGCAGATATTGAGAAGCTGCTGGTTGTCGCGGAAGCGGATGCCGGTACGCTGGATCTTGCCGCCGACCTCAATGTAGACGGTGTTGGCGCCATTGACCATGATGTCGGCGATGTCGTCGCGCGACAATAGCGGCTCGAGCGGGCCGTAACCGAGGACGTCGTTGCAGATGTCGTCGAGCAGCTCCTCCTGCTCGGCGATCGACATCACGATGTTCTTGATCGCGATGATCTCGTTGACGATGTCGCGGATTTCCTCGCGCGCGGACTCCGAATCGAGCTTGGCGAGCTGGGCGAGGTCGATGGCCTCGATCAGCGCGCCGAAGATGGTCGCCTTGACCTCGTAATAATTGTCCGAACGCCGGCTCTCCATGGTCGGAGGCGGCGGAGCCTTGGCGGGCGCAAGCGGCGGCGAGGCGACGGCCGGCGGAGGCGGAGCGCGCGACACCGTCGGCGCCTGAGCCGGGGCAGGCTCGAGCGACACGGCGCCGGGCTTGGGCGCCCGAAGGTCGGTGTCTGTTCCGCTACGCTTACCGAACACTTAACAACTCCATGCGGCGGCTTATCTTCCCCGCAACTTCTCAATCAGAGGTGAAAGCAGGGACGACTTTTGCTTCTTGGTCTCGCTGCGGCCGGTCAGGCGCTGGGCGATCTGCAGGAACATCTCGATCGACTTGTGGTTGGCGGAGATCTCCGCGATCATCTGGCCGTTGTTGGCCGCCGAGCCGAAGATCTGCGGTTCGAACGGGATCGAGACGACCGGCTGGCTCTCGATTGCCTTGGCGAACTCCGCGGCGGCGATCTCGGGCCGTTTCGGCACGCCGACCTGGTTCAGGCAGTAGAGCGGCGGCCGGTCATTGGGGCGGGCGGCCTTCAATAGATCGAACAGGTTCTTGGTATTGCGCAGATTGGCGAGGTCCGGGGCGGCCACGATCAGGATGTCGTCCGCCCCGATCAAGGCGCGCTTGGTCCAGCCCGACCATTGATGCGGAACGTCGAGCACGATGCAGGGCATGGTGGAGCGCAGCGTGTCGAATACGGCATCGAAAGCGTCAGTGCCGAAATCATAGACCCGGTCGAGCGTCGCAGGCGCCGCCAGCAGGCTGAGATGGTCGGTGCATTTCGACAGCAGGCGGTCGATGAACGCGGTGTCGACGCGGTCAGGCGAGAACACGGCGTCGGCGATACCCTGCGGCGGATCCTGGTTGTAGTCGAGCCCGGCCGTGCCGAAGGCGAGGTCGAGATCGGCGACGACGGCGTCCATCGCGAGGTCTCGCGCGATCGCCCACGCGACGTTGTGCGAGATTGTCGAAGCCCCGACGCCACCCTTGGCTCCGACCACGGCGATGATGCGGCCGACTGCCTTGGCTTCGGGGGCCGAGAACAGGTTGCAGATCGAGCGTACGACGTCGATCGCGCCGACTGGCGCGAGCACGTAATCGCTGACGCCGCGGCGCACCAGCTCGCGATAGAGCGTGACGTCGTTGATGCGGCCGATCACCACCACGCGGGTGCCGGCATCGCAGACAGTGGCGAGCTGGTCGAGTCCGCCCAGCAGGTCGTTGCGACCGTCGCTCTCGAGCACGATCACGTTCGGCGTGGGAGCCGAGCGGTAGGCTTCGATCGCGGCCGCCATGCCGCCCATCTGGATCTTCAGGTGAGCCTTGCCGAGACGGCGATCCTCGCCGGCCGACTGCACCGCGGCGGCCGTCTCCACGGTTTCGCAGAAGGCCTGAACCGAGACGCGCGGCGCGGGCGCAATATGCTCCTCGACCGGCGGAGGAGCTGCTGCCGGCTGCTCTTCGTGTGTCTGGCGCGCGTAACTGATCATTTGCCGGTGTCGCTGAGTTTGGCCCTGTCGGCCTCGGGATAGGTGGTCGCCGTCGTCGTTCCCTTGCGATACTTCTCGAACCCGGTGATGCGCCGCGGCGTGTATGACGGAGTTTCGGGCCGCGGCTGCTCAAGATCCGACGGATTGTCGACCATGGCCGCGAGGTTGCGCTGATAAGCGCAGCCGTAATTGTAGTAGTCCTTGTTCTCGAACCAGCGCTTGTTCTTCATCGAGGGTCCGATGTCTTCCGGCCACAGGCCGCAGGGACCGGCGACTGCGGCAATCCTGGAATAGGTGAGCCGGATCGGGGGGAGGAAGCGCTTGTCTTGCGGCTGGTAGGGGTGAAGGCTGACGCCGCGCGGCGGAACGCCTGCCGCCGCCAGCATCGCCTGGATCTCACGCATCGTATCGGCGACCGGGCGAGCATTGGGCGTATTGGAGGGCACGTCGATGCGAATCGCGCCGGTGCCTTCTTGCAACCACGCCGATGCCACGCCCATCACGTCAGCGCGTTGGGCCGCGGTTAATCCGCCGCGGGCATGACCCACGAAGACGACGATCGAGCGATTCTGCTCCTCGACCGCGATCGGATGGCGCTGCTTGTAGTCGTCGGGAATGGACGCCGTGAGGACTTCGTCGTGCTGGCAGCCCCCGACCGCGAGCGCGAGGCCGATGAGCGCGCCACCGAGGCTGATGGCGCGCTTGCGAAGCTGGGGTGGTCTCGTGATCATCGTGAAATCCCCGTTCCGCCTCAGTCGGTAATGAAGCCGTAGGTGCCGCGGTAGTTCTTGGCCGCTTCGGTCCGGCCCGGCACGCCGTAGATCCGGTTGATATTGCCGATCAGCTGCGCCTGCGGATCCGCAGGCGGGGCGAAGCCGTCATCCGGCCGCGACAGGTCTTTCGGCGCCACCGCGCGGACCACATAGGGCGTCACGATCACGACCAACTCGGTTGCATTGTTGACGAAGTCGCGGCTGCGGAACAGCGTGCCGAGGATCGGGAGCTGCATCAGCCCCGGCATTCCGTTGACAGCTTGCTTGGTCTGCTGCTGGATCAGGCCGGCCATCGCCATCGCGCCGCCGGACGGAATTTCCAGCGAAGTCTCTGCGCGGCGTGTCTTGATTGAGGGTACCGTCAGCGAGTTGACCGTGTTCGAGGTCACTGCCTGCGACAGCGTGATCGCATTCTCATTGGACAGTTCGGAGACCTCGGTCATCACCCGCAAGCTGATCTTGCCTTCGCTCAGGACCACAGGCGTAAAGTTGAGTGAGATGCCGAACTTCTTGAAGCTGATCTGAGTGGTACAGACGCGCGTGACGGGATCGCACGAATAACCTGCAGGCACCGGAAATTCGCCGCCGGCGAGGAAGGTGGCGGACTCTCCGGAGATCGCGGTCAGGTTCGGCTCGGCCAGCGTCCTGATCACGCCCGCGCTCTCCATCGCACGCAGGGTCGCCTGCACCGAAGGCGTCGCGCCGAAACTCGCAGTGAGATTGTTGCCATCCACCAGATTACGGCCGAGGGCCGTGAACGGGTTGGAGTTGCTGAAGCTCACCACCGATGTGCCGTAGTTGAGGTTGGCGGTGAGGTCGATACCGAGCTGCTTGACGATCGTACGCGCGACTTCGGCAACGGTCACCTTGAGCATGACTTGGTCGCGGCCGCGCACCACGATCGAGTTCACCACCTTGTCGACGCCGCCGGCCAGGCGCGCAGCGAGCTCGTTGGCCTGTTGCGCTTCCATAGGGTTGGCGGCCGTGCCGGACAGGACGATACCGTCGCCCAGGCCGTCGATCTGGATGTCTGAGTTGGGCAGAACCTGCTTCAGTGCGGCCCGCACGCCGTTGAGGTCGCGCTTCACCGCGATGTCGTAGGCCGCGATCTGCTGCCCGGCGGAATCGAAGAACACGATATTGGTCTGGCCGACCGCGGCGCCGATGATATAGGCGCGCTGTGCGGAGCGGACCACCGCATTGGCGATCTTGGGATCGGCGACCAGCACGTCCTTGATGTCGCGCGGCAGGTCGATCACGACCGACTTGCCGATGCCGAGCGAGAGGAAACGCGCGTTGATCTGGCCGTCCGCCGCGGCCTGCGGCACAGGGCGGTAATCGGCGGCGACCGCCGGGGCGATCGCCGGGTTGAGCGCCAGCGCGAGGGCGGCCGAAAACGACAGGGCGCGGACCAGTGAGGTCCGCATCGTCGCCGAATCTGCCCTGTATTTGATGTCGACTGTCTTCATCGTGCCTTAGCCGTCTGACTTGGAATGCCGTAGCGAATGATCGAGACACCGTCGCGCTTCTGCGCGGAGTCATCGAGCGTGATCTCGCTCATCTTGACGTCGACGATGCTGCGCAGCGCCAGCGACAGCGTGCCGCTCTGACGAGCCGCGGAGAGCGTTGCGGTCTGCGCGGGATTGAGCTCGAGGGTGACGGTCTTGCCGATCACCGCGTTCTGCCCGTCCTTCTCCTTGGGTGCCTGGTCGATGGCCAGGACCCGGATATTGGCCAGGATGATCTCGGAGGTGACGATGTCGGGAGCGCCGCTGCTCTGATCCGGGTTCTTGAGCCGGCGGGTGAGCAGGACGTCGACGCGGTCGTTGGGCAGGATGAAGCCGCCCGCGCCGGTCTCCGGCGAGATCTCGGTCGAGATCGCCCGCATGCCGGTGGGCAGGATTGCCGCCATGAAGCCGGAACCTTCGGCCTTGACCAGCTTCTGGTCGCGGATCGGCTCACCCTGGATGAAGGGCGCGCGCGCGATCGAGCCGGTCACCTGGGTCGCACCGTCGGGGCGCTCGTTGCGTCGGATGAAGGTGGCGCTGGCGGTCGCGGTCGGCCAGGTCTGCCATTGCACGTCTTCGGGCTTCACGGTCTGGCCGAGGCCGATATCGTTCTTGGCCACAAGGACGTCGACGGTCGGCAGCTGCGCGACCGGAACCGGAGGCGGCGCAGAATTGTCGGAGCCGCTCGCCAGGTACGCGGCGACGCCGCCGGCGCAGATGGCGACCGTCAGGACGACAATGCGTGCCCTATTCATACGCTTCAACTTTCCAACAATACGCCGCGACGCTGCCGCCGCCGTGATCGGCAGTTGACCAGCTATTCGTCAAAGCATGGTTAATGAGGCGTATCTAAATCGCCTTAACGCCGGGTTTACCCGGAGCGTTCAGCGCAGCGCGAGGCGAGCGAGGTCGATCGCCTTCACCCATTCGGTCTCCGGGTAGACCATCAGCGCGCTCAGCGCGAGCGCGATGCCGTAGGGAATGCCGCTCTCCTTGGCGTGCAGCCGTGCGAGCCAGGCCTGTCCTGCCAGCCCGTAAGGCAGCGGCCATTGCCGGAACTGCAGCAGGAGCAGCGTCAGCGCGCCGCCGAACAGCGAGGCGTAGAGCAGGAAGTTCATCAGATGTGGGAAGCCGAACCAGAGCGCCACGGAGGCAGCGACCTTGGCGTCGCCGCCGCCCACCCAGCCCATGGCGAAGCAGGTGAAGGCCACGACCAGAACGAGCGCACCGGCGCCGACATGACTCAGCATCTCGTAAGGTGCCATGCCCCCGGCGAGGGCGAGCGCGAAGAAGCCCGCCACCAGCGCCAGCGATACGCGGTTCGAGATCGTCATCGTGAAGAGATCGCTCGCGGCGGCGAACGCCATCAGGGCCGGGAAGAGCAGAAGGCGCGCAAGGTCGAGAATCATGGGCTGCGTCTTGAGGCCTGGGTTTGTCGCGGGAGCTGCTTCGGGCGATGCTAGCGCGCGATGCTAAACAAACCGACAACGGAGGCACGGGCGCGCCGGGGCCTCGGCCGACGAACGCGCTTTTCACCAGAAGCTGGCAATACGTGCGGCGAGCGCGACCGTCGCAACCAGCAGCGCAAGGCAGATCCAATAGACCGACGAGCCGGCCTGCGCCGCTTCCGCCTCGTGCGCCGCGACCGCGGCATCGGTTCTGAACTCGTGCAACGCCACTGGAACTCGCCGTCTTCAGAAAAACAAACGCCCCGGAGGTCCGGGGCTTTTGCCGTCGTTCGTGGACCCGCTTACTTCAGCGAGGTGCTGATCGAGCTGAACTTGGCGTTCAGCGTGGTGCCGAGATTGTTGACGACGGTGATGATGGCCAGCGCGATGCCGGCGGCGATCAGGCCGTATTCGATGGCGGTGGCGCCGGATTCATCCTTCGCGAAACGCGCAATCAAGTTCTTCATGAACAAAACTCCGTCTGGGTGGGGACCGCCTCGTTCGGCGCTGTCGTTGACGCGACGACCATGAGAGCCGAGCTCTTTCGGGAGAGTTAATTCGACCGGGTAATCCCACGTCCGGCGCGATGCTTTTGCCCAGAGTGAATTTCGCCTTAAGACGGCACCTGCAAATTCGTTGCGGTTCCGGATGCGCCGCCAACGCGGCGCGTGCTTCACCCTCCCTTAAATTTCGCGGAGTAGGCCTTAAGCTACAGCGGAATTCGCGGAGAGAGGCGACGATGTCGAGCCTGCCCATGCAAGTCGCCTTGATGCTCGGCGAGACCATCGTCAAGGTGATCCCGGTCACCTTGGTGCTCGCGGCGGTCTTCACCGTGCTGGAGCATTTCTGGGCCTGCAATCCCGGCGCGCCGTGGTGGCGCAAGCGGGAGATCGTCACCGACATCTGCTACTGGTTCTTCGTTCCGGTGTTCGCCCGCACCATGCGGATCGGGCTGCTGGTTGTCGGCGCCAGCGTCGTCTTCAACATCCACGACGCCGACGAGCTCATCGCCTTTTACGACAATGGCCACGGTCCGCTGGCGCAGCTGCCGCTGTGGCTGCAGGCCGTGCTGTTCCTGGTGCTGTCCGATTTCATGCTGTACTGGCTGCATCGGCTTTTCCACGACGGCGGCTTCTGGAAATATCACGCCATCCATCATTCGTCGGAGGAGATCGGCTGGATCTCCGCGGCGCGCTTCCATCCGGTCAATCTCTTGCTCGGGACGATCAGCGTCGACGTCGTGCTGCTGATGGCAGGCATCTCCCCGAACGTCATGGTTTGGGTCGGCCCGTTCACCACCTTCCACTCGGCCTTCGTGCACGCCAACCTGAACTGGACTTTCGGACCGTTCAAATACGTGCTGGCGACGCCGGTCTTCCATCGCTGGCACCACACCTCGCTCGAAGAGGGCGGCGACACCAATTTCGCCGGAACGTTCCCGATCTGGGACGTGCTGTTCGGCACCTTCCGCATGCCGGAGGGCAGGCTGCCACAGGATTACGGCAAGGACGAAGCGGCCATGCCCAAGGAGATCGGGGGCCAGCTCGCCTATCCGTTCCGGCACTAAAGCATAATCCGAAAAAGTGCGAAGCAGTTTTCCGGAAAGATCATGCGTAAACAACAACCTAAAGCGCGATGACGATTCATCCAAAACTCATCGCGCTTTAGGGGACGGGCCCCGCAAATGTCCGTCCGTTCAAACAATACGCGGCGAGTTTGCGGAACGTTCACGAATTAAAGGCAGGTTAGCCGGGTCGGGCACCGGCTCCGCTGTATTCGTCGCTTCTGCCGGTTTGTGACGTCCCGGGGGTAAGAGTATGCGTAAAGAAATGCTGCGCCGTCATGTGCGCGTCTGTGTTCTGGTTGCCGCTGCGGTGCTGGCCTCGCCGGCCGCCAGCCTTGCCGAGCCCGTCGCCGATACCATCGCCGTCAATGTCGACCAGGCCAAGCTGGTGCGGCTGCCCGGCAAGGTGGCGACCATCGTGGTCGGCAATCCCCTGATCGCCGACGTCACGCTCCAGCCCGGCGGCATGATCGTCGTGACCGGAAAGGGCTACGGGGCCACCAACTTCATCGCGCTCGACCGCGGCGGCGAGATTCTGGTGGACCGCCAGATCCAGGTCGAAGGTCCGAGCGACCGGCTCGTCACCGTCTATCGCGGGGTCGAGCGGGAGTCCTACAGTTGCGTGCCGCTTTGCCAGCGCCGCGTGACGCTCGGCGACAGCGACACCTATTTCAACAACGCGATGAGCCAGGCCGGTACGCTGAGCAGCAGCGCCAGCGGAGGTGCGGGTGCCGGCGCGGCTGCCAAGCCAAACTAGCCCACGGGCGGGCCTCGATCCCGCCAAGCCACTCGATTCGAGGGCGGCACCTCGTTGCATGCCGTGCTTCCTCCCGCTTGCGGGCGCTGGTTAACGCGGTGTTAACGGCGCGGTCCGCCGGAAGCGGATCGTCTGAAACACTTAGACAATCAGTTTCCGCTATTGAACGGGCAGATGAACGCCGGCCGCTGGGGAATTTGACGAGATGCCATCGCCTGCACCTACGAGGTTCACGCTCCGGAAAGCGCTGCTCCGGTTTCGCGGCAACCGCCGCGGCTCCGCAGCCGTCGAATTTGCGCTGGTCGCACCGATGTTCTTCGCGCTGCTGTTCGCGATCCTCGAGACGGCGCTCATGTTCTTCTCCAGCCAGGTGCTCGAGACCATCGCGCAGGACTCCGCGCGCGCGATTCTAACCGGCCAGGCTCAGGCGCAGGGCGGCTCGGTGGCGGCCTGCCAGTCCGCGCCCAACACGGTCGCTGCATGCGATCAGACGACGTTCAAGACCTTCGTCTGCAGCAAGATTCCGGCGCTGTTCGATTGCAGCAAGCTGTACGTCGACGTCGTCAGCACCAGCTCGTTCGGGACGCTCAGCCTCACCAATTTCGGCAATTCCTGCACCTTCAATCCCTCCGGCATGCAGTACAGTGCCGGAAGCTCCGGTCAGGTCGTCGTGGTGCGCCTGTTCTATCAATGGCCGCTCATCGTCACCGGCCTCGGCTACAACGCGGGATGCAGCAACAAGCGGCTGATGGTGGCGACGGTGGCGTTCAAGAACGAACCCTTCTGAGGCAGATGGATCTGGGCGGACCGATGCGGGCGATTGCGAACATCTGGAGGAATGCACGCGGCTCCGTGCGCGGCTTCGTCGCCGACAAGCGCGCCCTGGCGGCGACCGAATTCGCGATCATCGTACCGCTGATGCTGGTGATGTTCTTCGGCACCGTGGAATTTTCGTCCGCCGTGGCGATCGACCGCAAAATCACGTTGATCGCGCGGACATTGTCCGATTTGACCTCGCAGTCGACCACGCTCAACGATGCCGGCATGAAGGATACGTTCACGGCAAGCATCTCCGTCGTCATGCCTTACGACGCTGCGCTCGTGAAGGGCACGATCTCCCAGATCTACATCGACGCCAACAGCATCGCCAAGGTCCAGTGGAGCAGGGCCGGCACGATTGCGAGCGGCGCGACGCAAGCCACGCTTGCGACCTCGGCTCGGAACGCCGGCGACACGGTCACCACGATGATTCCCCCGGCACTCTTGATTCCGTCGAGCTATCTCATCCTGAGCGAAGCCAACTACACTTACACGCCGACCATCGGCTACGTGTTGAAGTCGAGCGTAACCCTGAGCGATCTCTCCTACACGCGGCCGCGTCAGGTCACCTGCGTGCCCTACAACAACGTGCCGTCGACGTGTTGAGATCTGTCAGCCGCCCGTGACATGAAAAAGGCCGTGCGTTGCGCACGGCCTTTTTGCTTTGGCTCGCTGATCGGGCCGGCGCCCGGCGGGCTCAGCCCGCAGCGCGCAGGTTGTCCGCCGCAGACTTGCCGGAACGGCGGTCGGCCACGATCTCGTAGGAGATCTTCTGGCCCTCGCGGAGCGAGCCGAGGCCGGCGCGCTCCACGGCGCTGATGTGAACGAACACGTCCTGGCCGCCATCGTCGGGCTGAATGAAGCCATAGCCCTTGGTTGCGTTAAACCACTTCACGGTTCCCATGCTCACGGGGGTAGTCCCTCTCAGATAACACTATGTCGGAGCCCGCTCGCGCGGGCAGGGTTAGATCGAATTTCTGGAAGGGTCGTCAGCGTGTCTGAACCGGCTGTACCGGTGGATGCCAATGTCGTCCGGCCGAAAATCGATTAATTCATTTTATCGGAAGCAACGGTTCGAAACAATCCGGACGCGCACGATTTTTTGATCCGCCGTGATGTCAACGGCGGATCACCTACCAGATCGGAATTCGAACCCGCGCCGCAGCCGACTAGCGGCGGCGGAATTGGCCGCCGCGCTGTCCGGGACGGGGCGGTCCGCCCGGCGTGCTGGGACGTTCGTCCTTGTGGCGGAAAATCAGCCGGCCCTTCTCGAGGTCATAGGGCGACATCTCCACGGTCACGCGGTCGCCCGCGAGCGTCTTGATGCGGTTCTTCTTCATCTTGCCGGCGGTATAGGCAACGATCTCGTGTCCGGCGTCGAGCTGCACGCGGTAGCGGGCATCGGGGAGGATTTCGGTGACCAGTCCTTCGAACTGGATCAGCTCTTCCTTAGCCATTGATATCTCCAGGTCGTGGACGGCTAGTGCGAATAGGGTTTGCGGTTCGGTTGGCTGTTTGGCCGACTCTGGCGGCGCAAAAAGGCAACGCCTTGTATCCCATCAGGGGTCCCGGCGCTATGCGCGGAACGCTGTTCCGGACGGTCGACAGGCGATGAATGCATCTTACCACCGGAGCGGCGGCGGCGAGAACCCTTGGAAGCATTCGGGCCACTGCCGGGCCGTCCGTCGGCATGCCTCGCCTCGGCGTGCCGGCCTTCACCGTGCCTGCCGTCGCCTTGCTTACCGGCACTATGGTGGCGCCCGTCGGCATGCCGTTCGTCGGCGCGACGTCCGTCACCGTGGCGTGCGCCTTGCGGGCGCTGGCCCGGACGACCGCCCGGCCGGCCCTGTCGTTGCTGCGACGGGGCGGGACCAGCATCGCGGCGGCCGGCGTCGGTGCGGTGGTCCTCCCGCGGCAGGGCGACGCGAATCAGCCGCTCGATGTCGCGCAGATAGCCGAGCTCCTCGCCGCCCGCGACCAGCGAGATTGCGGTGCCGTCGGCTCCGGCGCGCGCGGTGCGGCCGATGCGGTGGACGTAGGTCTCCGGCACGTTCGGCAGGTCGAAGTTGATGACGTGACTGATGCCGTCGACGTCGATGCCGCGGGCGGCGATGTCGGTGGCGACCAGGGTGCGGATCTCTCCCGAGCGGAACTGGGCCAGCGTGCGCTCGCGATGGTTCTGCGACTTGTTGCCGTGGATGGCGTTGGCGGCGATCCCGGCCTTGGCCAGCGTCTTCACCACCTTGTCGGCGCCGTGCTTGGTGCGGGTGAAGACCAGCGCGCGGTTGATCGCCTCGTCCTGCAGCAGCTTGGTCAGGAAGGCCGGCTTGGCCGCGAAGTCGACCTGCAGGATGCGCTGGTTGATCCGCTCGGCGGTCGAGGACACCGGGGTCACCGCGACACGGGCGGGGTCGCGCAACATGGAATCGGCGAGCTCGGCGATGTCCTTCGGCATGGTGGCCGAGAAGAACAGCGTCTGCCGCTTGATCGGCAGCTTGGCGACGATTTTGCGAATGTCGTTGATGAAGCCCATGTCGAGCATGCGGTCGGCTTCGTCGAGCACGAGGAACTCGACGCTTGAAAGCTTCAAGCCGTTGCTCTGCACGAGATCGAGCAGGCGGCCGGGGGTGGCGACCAGCACGTCGACGCCCTGCATCAGCGCGCGGACCTGGCGGCCCATCGGCACGCCGCCGATCGCGAGCGTCGAGGACAGGCGGATGTGGCGGCCGTAGGCGTTGAAGCTGTCGAGGATCTGCCCGGACAGCTCGCGGGTCGGCGACAGCACCAGCACGCGGGCGGTCTTGGGCTGCGGCTTGATGCGGTTCTCGAGCAGACGATGCAGGATCGGCAGCGCGAAGGACGCGGTCTTGCCGGTACCGGTCTGGGCGATGCCGACGACGTCGCGGCCGGTCAATGCCAGCGGGATGGTTTGGGCCTGGATCGGAGTGGGGGTGACGTAATTCTCTTCACGAAGAGCGCGCGCGATGGGTTCGGCGAGGCCGAAGTCCTGAAACGAAGTCAAAAGAGGGGTTCTTTCCATGTCAAAAGCGAACGCCCGGCGCATCAGCGCGGCGCGCGCAAAAGGGTGTCGAGAAGACACCTGCGTGTTTGGGGTGTCGGATGGCTTGGATGATATGGGGCAAGCCAGAGGCCCGTAGAGGGCTTAAGAACACGCGGCTCGCTACGACCCCTTGATTCGCAAGAGGTCTCGGACGCTCATATGGAACATCGAGGGCGCGCTTTCAAGGCACTTGCCTCCGAAACAGCGGGTGCGATGCAAAAATACTGCTGCCAGAAATTTAGCCAGAATTGGCGATTTGCTTAGAAAGTAGTCTGACTGCCGCTTTCGCATACATTTATGTTGCCTACGATTTAGGCTGCAAGTCTGCGGAGAAACTTCGATTTCTGTCAATTAGTTTTGTAAATTCAATAAGTTGATGGGTGCTCAGCCCATGGCATGGTTCTTGCGATTCCGTTAACCGCAGGCGGCCGTGGGGCCGTTTCGCAGCGTTTTTCACGTCTGCGTCAGGGAGATGAGGCACTCATGTTTAACAAATCCACTCACGATATAGCGGCGTCATTTAGCCGCCGCGGCGTGCTCGCTGCGACCGCCGGACTGATGCTCGGTCTGGCTTCATTGACTGGCGCAAAGGCCGCCGACGACACCATCAAGGTGGGTGTACTCCACTCCCTGTCCGGCACCATGGCAATCAGCGAAACCACGCTGAAGGACACCATCCTCTTCCTGATCGACGAGCAGAACAAGAAGGGCGGCGTGCTCGGCAAGAAGCTGGAAGCCGTCGTCGTCGATCCCGCATCGAACTGGCCGCTGTTCGCCGAAAAGGCGCGCGAGCTGATCACCAAGAACAAGGTCTCGGTCGTGTTCGGCTGCTGGACCTCGGTGTCGCGTAAGTCGGTGCTCCCGGTGTTCAAGGAGCTCAACAGCATCCTGTTCTACCCCGTGCAATACGAGGGTGAGGAGAGCGAGCGTAACGTGTTCTACACGGGGGCTGCGCCGAACCAGCAGGCGATCCCTGCCGTCGACTACCTCATGAAGGACGAGAAGGTGAAGCGCTGGGTGCTCGCGGGCACCGACTACGTCTATCCGCGCACCACCAACAAGATCCTGGAGGCCTATCTGAAGTCCAAGGGCGTCGCCCAGGAAGACATCATGATCAACTACACGCCGTTCGGTCATTCCGACTGGCAGACGATCGTGGCCGACATCAAGAAGTTCGGCTCGGCCGGCAAGAAGACCGCGGTGGTCTCGACCATCAACGGCGACGCCAACGTTCCCTTCTACAAGGAGCTCGGCAACCAGGGCATCAAGGCCAAGGACATCCCGGTGGTGGCGTTCTCGGTGGGTGAGGAAGAGCTCGCCGGCATCGACACCAAGCCGCTGGTCGGCCACCTCGCCGCCTGGAACTACTTCCAGTCGATCAAGTCGCCGGAGAACGAGAAGTTCATCAAGGCGTGGCAGGCCTACACCAAGAATCCGAAGCGCGTGACCAACGATCCGATGGAAGCGCACGTGATCGGCTTCGACATGTGGGTCAAGGCGGTCGAGAAGGTGAAGTCGACCGATCCCGACAAGGTCATCGACGCTCTCCCGGGCATCGAAGCCAAGAACCTGACCGGCGGCACCTCCAAGATGCTCCCGAACCACCATATCACCAAGCCGGTGTTCATCGGCGAGATCAAGGGCAACGGCCAGTTCGACGTGGTCTGGAAGACCCCGAGCCTCGTCCCCGGCGACGCCTGGTCGAAGGAGCTCGACGGCTCCAAGGACCTGATCGGCGACTGGGTCGGCAAGAAGTGCGGTAACTTCAACACCAAGTCCAACAAGTGCCTCGGCTCGGGCTCCTGATCCCGATCTGACGCTCCATTGCAAGACCGGAGAGGGCGGCGATCCCGCCGCCTTCTCCACTCATTTCTGCCGGGGTCATTCACAGTGCCAGCCCATTTGTCCGCTCGTCTCTGTTCGCTTGCACTCTCGTTGTTCCTGATTGCGTTCGCGCTGCCGGCCTTCGCCGGTCCGTTCGAGGATGCGGTCGCCAAATTCGCCAACGATGATTTTTCCGACACGGAAGAAGCGATCGGTGTGATCGCGGGCAGCGGCAGCAAGCTGGCTTTTCCCATCATCAATGCGCTCCAGGACGGCCGTCTCATGGCCGATCCCGACAGCAAGAAGGTCTACGTCACCGGTGCCGACGGCAAGTCGATCGACGCTGCGACCGGGGAGGCTGTCGCCAGCGTTCCCGACAGTGCGAGCGCGGTTCGCCTCAACAACCGCCTGCGTCGCAGCGTCGACGCCGCACTCGGGAGCCTAACGCTGCAGTCTCCGGATCTGGGAACGCGCCTGCAAGCCGCGCAGTCCGTCTTCAAGTCGCACGAGGAGACCGCTCTCGAGGCGGTCGATGCCGCGCTTGCCAAGGAAGCCAACAAATCCGTCAAGGCGGCGCTCACTGAGGCCCGAGCCGCGATCCTGCTGTTCAAGTCCGACGCCACCGAGGTCGAGAAGCTCGAAGCGGTCGCAACCCTCAAGGCGCGGGGCGACCAGGATGCGCTGGCGCTGCTCACCGGAATGGGCGACCAGCCGGCCTCGGTCACCAAGGCCGCCGCGAGCGCGATCGGCTCGATCCAGAATTCGCTCGCGGTCTGGTCGATGGTGCAGAATGCCTGGTACGGCCTCTCGCTCGGCTCGGTGCTGCTGCTCGCCGCGATCGGGCTCGCCATCACATTCGGCGTGATGGGCGTCATCAACATGGCGCACGGCGAGATGGTGATGATCGGGGCCTACACCACCTTCGTGGTGCAGGAGGTGATCCGCACCCGCTATCCCGGCCTGTTCGACTATTCGCTCTTGATCGCCGTGCCGCTCGCCTTCCTCGTCGCCGGCGCGATCGGCGTGCTGATCGAGCGCAGTATCATCCGCTTCCTCTACGGCCGCCCGCTCGAGACGCTGCTCGCGACCTGGGGCCTGTCGCTGGTGCTGCAGCAGGCGGTGCGCACCATGTTCGGCCCGACCAACCGCGAGGTCGGCAACCCCTCCTGGATGAGCGGCGCGTTCGAGCTCGGCCAGATCACCATCACCTATAACCGGCTCTGGATCCTTCTCTTCACGCTCGCCGTGTTCGCGATCCTGCTCGCGATGCTGCGCTACACCGCGCTGGGCCTCGAAATGCGCGCGGTGACGCAGAACCGCCGCATGGCGGCTTCCATGGGCATCGCCACCTCGCGCGTCGACGCGCTGACCTTCGGTCTCGGCTCGGGCATTGCCGGCATCGCCGGCGTGGCGCTGTCGCAGATCGACAATGTCAGCCCCAATCTCGGCCAGAGTTACATCATCGACAGTTTCATGGTCGTGGTGTTCGGCGGGGTCGGCAATCTCTGGGGCACGCTCGTCGGCGCCTTCACGCTCGGCATCGCCAACAAATTCCTGGAGCCGGTCGCCGGTGCCGTGCTCGGCAAGATCGCCATCCTGGTCCTCATCATCCTGTTCATTCAAAAGCGGCCGCGCGGCCTGTTCGCGCTCAAGGGCCGTGCGGTGGAAGCATGACCCCTCACATGCTGACGCGATCGCTGGACCGCAGCGCGACGATCTTCCTTGCCGTCGTCGCGGCCTGCGGCATCCTCATTCCGCTCTCCAA
Organism: Bradyrhizobium sp. NBAIM03; assembly: GCF_020194055.1. Classification (NCBI taxonomy): domain Bacteria; kingdom Pseudomonadati; phylum Pseudomonadota; class Alphaproteobacteria; order Hyphomicrobiales; family Nitrobacteraceae; genus Bradyrhizobium; species Bradyrhizobium sp. NBAIM03. The sequence goes on from NZ_JADYVS010000005.1 coordinate 298,979, forward strand.
CCTGCTGCTTCCCGCGGGCTCGATCCTGCAGGTGCCGACCTATCTCGTCGCGCTCTGGGGCAAGTATGTCTGCTACGCCATCCTGGCGCTGTCGATCGACCTGATCTGGGGCTATTGCGGCATCCTCTCGCTCGGACACGGCGCCTTCTTCGCGCTCGGCGGCTACGCCATGGGCATGTACCTGATGCGGCAGATCGGCACCCGCGGCGTCTACGGCAATCCGATCCTGCCCGACTTCATGGTGTTCCTGAACTGGGAGAAGCTGCCCTGGTACTGGTACGGCTTCGACATGTTCTGGTTCGCGGCGCTGATGGTGCTGGTCGTACCGGGCCTGCTCGCCTTCTGCTTCGGCTGGCTCGCCTTCCGCTCACGTGTCACCGGCGTTTATCTGTCGATCATCACGCAGGCGATGACCTACGCGCTGCTGCTCGCCTTCTTCCGCAACGACTTTGGTTTCGGCGGCAATAACGGCCTGACCGACTTCAAGGACATCCTGGGCTTCAACGTCCAGGCGGAGGGGACGCGCGCCGCGTTGTTCGCGCTGAGCTGTCTGGCGCTGATCATCGGCTTCCTGATCTGCCGCGCCATCGTCTCCTCCAAGCTCGGCAAGGTCTTGATTGCCGTGCGCGACGCGGAATCGCGCACGCGCTTCCTCGGCTACCGCGTCGAATCCTACAAGCTGTTCGTGTTCACGGTGTCGGCCTGCATGGCCGGCGTTGCCGGCGCGCTCTACGTGCCGCAGGTCGGCATCATCAACCCGAGCGAATTCGCGCCGGGCAATTCGATCGAGGCGGTGATCTGGGTCGCGGTCGGCGGCCGCGGCACGCTGGTCGGCGCGGCGCTCGGCGCCGTCGTCGTCAACTACGCCAAGACGTTCTTCACCTCGGGCGTGCTCGCGCCGTACTGGCTGTTCATGCTGGGCGCATTGTTCATCCTGGTGACGCTGCTGCTGCCCAAGGGCATCGTCGGCACCTTCAATGCCTGGTGGGATCAGTCGAAGGAAAAACGCACCCCCGCGACTTCCGTGAGCGCCGCGGCCGAAGACGGCGTCACCGAACCCAAGATGGCGGAGTAAGCGGTCATGAACGTCATGGACACCCGCGCGACCTCCGCGATGCTCTATCTGGATGGCGTGCACGTCTCCTTCGACGGCTTCCACGCCATCAACAATCTGTCGCTGACGCTCGAGCCCGGCGAGATGCGCGCCATCATCGGCCCGAACGGCGCCGGCAAGACCACGATGATGGACATCATCACCGGCAAGACCAAGCCGGATGAAGGCACCGTGCTGTTCGACGGCGTCACCGACCTGACGCGCCTCGACGAGACCCGCATCGCCGAGCTCGGCATCGGCCGCAAGTTCCAGAAGCCGACCGTGTTCGAGAGCCAGACCGTGCAGGACAACCTCCTGCTGGCGCTCAATGTCGACCATTCGGTCCGCGGCACGCTGTTCTGGCGCGGCAGCAAGGCGGAGGCCGAACGCATCGACAAGGTGCTGGAGACGATCCGCCTCACCGAGGCTCGCAATCGTCTCGCCGGCAGCCTCAGCCACGGCCAGAAGCAATGGCTGGAGATCGGCATGCTGCTGGCGCAGGATCCGAAACTGCTGCTGGTCGACGAGCCCGTCGCGGGAATGACCGACGTCGAGACGCATCTCACCGCCGAGCTGCTGAAGGAAATCAACAAGACCCACACCGTCATGGTGGTCGAGCACGACATGACCTTCGTGCGCGAGCTCGGCGTCAAGGTCACCTGCCTGCACGAAGGCACGGTGCTCGCGGAAGGGACCATCGACCAGGTCTCGTCCAACGAGAGGGTCATCGAAGTGTATTTGGGAAGGTAGCGAATGGCGAATAGGGAATGGCGAATGGACTGGCCGCTTCTCCTATTCGCTACTCGCCATTCGCTATTCGCCCGCAAAGGTGTTTCCGATGCTTGAAGTGAAAGACATCAACCTGTTTTACGGTGCTGCCCAGGCGCTGCGCGGCGTCTCGATCTCGGCCGAGCCCGGCAAGGTCACGTGCGTGCTCGGACGTAACGGCGTCGGCAAGACCTCGCTCCTGCGCGCAATGGTCGGGCAATATCCGATCTCGTCGGGCGCAATCGTGTTCGACGGCAGCGATATCACCGGCCTCAAGCCGTACGAGCGGGCGCGCAAGGGCATCGGCTTCGTGCCGCAGGGCCGCGAGATCTTCCCGTTGCTGACAGTCGAGGAGAACCTCAAGACCGGCTTCGGTCCGCTCAAGCGCGAGGACAAGCACATCCCCGACGATGTGTTCTCGCTGTTTCCGGTGCTGCAATCCATGCTGGGCCGGCGCGGCGGCGACCTCTCCGGCGGCCAGCAGCAGCAGCTCGCGATCGGCCGCGCGCTGGTGATGCGGCCGAAACTACTTTTGCTCGACGAGCCCACCGAAGGCATCCAGCCCTCGATCATCAAGGACATCGGCCGCGCCATTTCGTATCTGCGCAACCTCGGCAACATCGCCATCGTGCTGGTCGAACAATATCTCGACTTTGCCTGCGAACTCGGCGACAGTTTCGCGGTGATGGATCGCGGCGCGGTGAAGTTCACCTGCGACCGCTCCAATCTCGATCCGGGCGAGATCAGCCGCCAGATGGCGCTGTAAGCCGGAACAGACCTGCCGCGACCGGTTGGGGGAGACGGATGCGCAGCGAATTGTCAGCCACGTCCACGCTGTTCGAGGCCAACCGTGCCCGTGGCACCGTGCGCTTCGACGTGCATGCGCGCGACGGGGTGACACGGCGCGGCACCTTGCATGAATCCGGTTCGCTCCGCGTCCGCTTTCCCTCGCCGGAAGATCAGGGTCTGTCCGGCGTGTTCGTCAACACGGCGGGCGGTGTTGCCGGCGGCGATCGCTTCGACATCGAGATAGCGGCGGCGGATGCAGCGCGTCTGACCCTGACCACGGCGGCCGCCGAAAAAGTCTATCGCACGCCCGGAGCGGCAGCGCAGCTCAACATCGCCTTGAAGGTCGGCGCGGGCGCGCATCTTGCCTGGCTGCCCCAGGAGACGATTCTGTTCGACCGTGCCCGCGTCCAGCGCCGCTTCGACATCGATCTCGACGAGGCGGCCTCGCTCCTGCTCTGCGAGATCGTCGTGTTCGGCCGCACCGCCATGGGCGAGCGGATGGAGCAGGGCGAGTTCGTCGACCGCTGGCGGCTACGCCGCGGCGGCAGACTGGTATTCGCAGAAACCGTCCGGCTCGACGGCGATATCGGTGCCAAGCTCGGCCGGTCCGCCGTCGCCAAAGGTGGCGCGGCGATCGGCACAGCCCTGATCGTGCCCGGCGACGAAGTCCTGGTCGAGCGCATCCGGGAGGCGTCGGAATCGTTCTCCGGCGAAGTCGGAATCTCGGCCTGGAATGGCTTTGCAATGGCGCGGTTCTGTGCCCAAGATGCGGCGCGCTTGCGCGCCGATATGATGACGGTGCTGGCGCGCACCGGTGCGGCCCTGCCGCGGCTCTGGCTGAACTAGACTGGTTGAATTGACGTGTTGAACGGAAGAGATGTCGCATGAATCTGTCTCCCCGCGAAAAGGACAAGCTTCTGATCTCGATGGCGGCGATCGTGGCCCGCCGCCGGCTGGACCGCGGCGTCAAGCTCAACCATCCCGAGGCGATCGCGATCATCTCCGACTTCATTCTGGAAGGCGCGCGTGACGGCCGCACCGTCGCCGAGCTGATGCAGTCAGGTGCGCAGGTGCTGACCCGCGACCAGGTGATGCCGGGCATTCCCGAGATGATTCACGACATCCAGGTCGAGGCGACTTTTCCTGATGGCACCAAGCTCGTCACCGTGCACGAGCCGATCAGGTAGGAGCAGAGCATGATCCCCGGCGAATTCTTCATCCAGGACGGCGAGATCGAGCTCAACGCCGGCCGCAAGACCGTGACGTTGACCGTGGCCAACACCGGCGACCGCCCGATCCAGGTTGGCTCGCACTACCATTTCTTCGAGACCAACCCCGCGCTGAAGTTCGACCGCAAGAAGGCGCGCGGCATGCGCCTCGACATCGCCGCCGGCACCGCCGTCCGTTTCGAACCCGGCCAGACCCGCGACGTCCAGCTCGTCGCCATGGCCGGCAAGAAGACGATCTACGGCTTCCGCGGCGATGTGATGGGGAAGCTGTGACCTCCGCAGGAACGAGCACGCCGCGGCATGGTTGAGGCGGAAACGGAGGTAATTTCCATGCTCTCGCCAATCCGCCTCGTCTCGGAAGCTGCCGAGCTCGCCGCGCAGCGCCATAACGGCATGGCGCGCAAGGGCCGCGGCAACGAGCCCTATATCAATCATCTCGCAGAGGTCGCGAACCTGCTCGCGACTGCGACCGACGGCGCCGATGCCGAGCTGGTCGCGGCCGGCTGGCTGCACGACACCATCGAGGACACCGACACCACGCGCGAGGAGCTCGCGCAGAGATTTTCCGATCGGGTCGCGTCCCTCGTTGCCGAGTGCACCGACGACATGAGCTTGCCGAAAGCGAAGCGGCGGCAGAAGCAGATCGAGGACGCGCCCCACAAATCGCCGGGCGCCAAGCTGATCAAGATCGCCGACAAGATCAGCAATACGGGCGCGCGCATTCAGACCGATCCGAATGCTGGGGAGCGCGAAGATCTCGCCGACTATATCGCCTGGGCCACGCAGGTCGTGGCGGGGTGCCGCGGCGGCAATGCGTGGCTCGACGAAAAATTCGATGACGCCGTGAAAGCAGCAAAGGCCTTGCTGTGACAAACCAGACATTCAATCGCAAACGGGGCTTGTGATGTCCGTCAAGATGAAGCGTTCCGTCTATGCCGACATGTTCGGTCCGACCACCGGCGACAAGGTGCGGCTGGCCGACACCGACCTCATCATCGAGGTCGAGAAGGATTTCACCACCTATGGCGAGGAGGTGAAGTTCGGCGGCGGCAAGGTGATCCGCGATGGCATGGGGCAGTCGCAGGTCACCAACAGGCAGGGCGCGGCCGATACCGTCATCACCAATGCGCTGATCGTGGACCATTGGGGCATCGTGAAGGCCGACGTCGCCATCAAGGACGGCATGATCTCGGCGATCGGCAAGGCCGGCAATCCCGACATCCAGCCTGGCGTTACCATCATCATCGGCCCCGGCACCGACGTGATTGCCGGCGAAGGCAAGATCCTCACCGCCGGCGGCTTCGACAGCCACATCCATTTCATCTGTCCGCAGCAGATCGAGCACGCGCTGATGTCAGGGGTCACCTCGATGCTGGGCGGAGGAACAGGACCGTCCCATGGCACTTTCGCGACCACCTGTACGCCGGGGCCCTGGCATATGGGGCGGATGATCCAGTCGTTCGACGCCTTCCCGGTCAATCTCGGCATTTCCGGCAAGGGCAACGCCTCGCGGCCCGCCGCGCTGGTCGAGATGATCAGGGCCGGCGCCTGTGCGCTGAAGCTGCACGAGGATTGGGGCACCACGCCGGCCGCGATCGACAATTGCCTGTCGGTCGCCGACGATCACGACATCCAGGTGATGATCCACACCGACACGCTGAACGAATCCGGCTTCGTCGAGGACACGATCAAGGCCTTCAAGGGACGCACCATCCACGCCTTCCACACCGAAGGCGCCGGCGGCGGCCATGCTCCTGACATCATCAAGGTCGCCGGCCTGAAGAACGTGCTGCCCTCGTCGACCAACCCGACGCGGCCGTTCACCCGCAACACCATCGACGAGCATCTGGACATGCTGATGGTGTGCCACCATCTGGATCCGTCCATCGCCGAAGATCTGGCGTTCGCCGAAAGCCGCATCCGCAAGGAGACGATCGCGGCCGAGGACATCCTCCACGACCTCGGCGCGCTCTCGATGATGTCCTCGGACTCGCAGGCCATGGGCCGCCTCGGCGAAGTCATCATCCGGACCTGGCAGACCGCGGACAAGATGAAAAAGCAGCGCGGGTCGCTGCCGCAGGACAAGGGCAAGGACAACGACAATTTCCGCGTCAAGCGCTACATCGCCAAGTACACCATCAATCCCGCCATCGCGCATGGCGTGTCGAAGCTGATCGGCTCGGTCGAGAAGGGCAAGATGGCCGATCTCGTGCTGTGGTCGCCGGCCTTCTTCGGCGTCAAGCCGGACTGCATCGTCAAGGGCGGCACCATCGTCGCGGCGCCCATGGGCGATCCCAACGCCTCGATCCCGACGCCGCAGCCGGTGCACTACCAGCCGATGTTCGGCGCGTTCGGCAAGGCACGTACGGCCTCCTCGGTGGTGTTCACTTCCAAGGCCGCGATCACCGGTGGCCTCGCGCGCAAGCTCGGCCTCGAGAAGAAGCTCTATGCCGTCCAGAACACCCGCGGCAAGATCTCCAAGAAGAGCATGATCCACAACGACGCGACGCCCGATATCGAGGTCGATCCGGAGACCTATGAAGTGCACGCCGATGGCGAGCTCCTGACCTGTGCTCCGGCGGAGGTGCTGCCGATGGCGCAGCGATATTTCATGTACTGAAATAGCGTCTCGACGCATGTCCCCGGCGGTGTCCGGGGACGGCTTTTTGCGGTTTTGCGTTCGGTCCCGCCTGGTCTAATGTCCCGCCCGGTATCGTAACCCTCAGAAGAAAAGCCGGGAGGATTTCTCGTGATCTACGTCGTTGCAACCTTGACCATCAAGCCCGAGACGCGCGCCGAATTCATTGCAGCCGCCACCGCCTGCATCAAGGAGACGCGGAAAGAGCCCGGCAATATCGCCTATGACCTGCATGAGAGCGTCACCGACCCTGCCAAGATGGTGTTCGTCGAGCAGTGGGAGAATATGGAGGCACTGGGGCCGCATCGCGCTGCCGAGCACATGAAGACGTTCGGCCGCGTTGCGGTGAAATGCTTCACGGCGCCGCCGAAGATCGAATACATCACGCCCGAGAAGGTCGAGACACGGTAAAGAGGTAAGACGCATGATCCGGGCGACGCAGGTCAGGGGACAGCACCGTTTCACGGAAGCACCAGTGGACACGATCGTGCTCGATTTCGACGACCGGCACCGCCGCCGCATGGCGATGACCGGAACGCGTGGTCTCGAATTCCTGCTCGACCTGGAGCATGCCGTCGCGCTGCGCGGCGGCGATGCGCTGGTGCTTGAGGACGGAAGGCTGATCGAGGTGGTCGCGGCGCCCGAGCCGCTGCTCGAAATCCGCGGCCGCGATCCGCACCACCTCGTCCGCGTCGGCTGGCATCTCGGCAACCGTCATCTGCCGACCCAGATCATGGCCAAGGCCCTGCGCATCCGCCGCGATCACGTCATCGAGGCGATGGTGAAGGGCCTTGGCGCGCGTGTAATCGAGATCGAGGCGCCGTTCGATCCCGAAGGCGGCGCCTACGCCGATGCCGGCCACGCGCATGGACACGACCATGCGCATCACGATCACGGCCATCATCACCATGACCATGGTCACCTCCATGATCATGGCTCGCACGACCATAGCCACGAGCACCACCATCACCACGACGAGCATTGCGATCATCCCGACCATCACCACGGCCACAAGCATGCTCATGACCACAAATGAGCCGGTCGGCGCCGGTGATCTTGCCGAGGGCGAGGCGGCGGCGCTGTACCGGCTGATGACCTGGCTTTCGCCGGCGTTCCCGGTCGGCGGCTTCTCCTACTCCAGCGGCATCGAATGGGCGGTCGAGGCGGGCGACATCACCGACACGACGACGCTGGCGGATTGGCTCGATGCGATGCTCGGCGACGGCTCCGGCTTCTGTGACGCGACGTTTCTGGTCCACGCCTATCGCGCCACGGAATCGGGCGAGACGGCCGCTTTGAACGAGATCGCCGAGCTCGCGAGCGCCTTCGTGCCGTCGCGCGAGCGGCAGCTGGAGACGACCTCACAGGGCCGCGCCTTCATCGATATCTCGCGCGCCGCATGGGATGCCGACGGACTGGATGCCACGGTCGCGGCATGCGGCGCGCCGCTAGTCTATCCGGTCGCGGTCGGTGTGGTTGCCGCGATGCACGCCGTGCCGTTGGCGCCGACGCTGCACGCCTTCCTGCATGCGCTGGTCTCGAACTGGATTTCCGCCGCCAGCCGGCTCATTCCGCTCGGCCAGACCGATAGCCAGCGTGTGCTGGTGAAGCTGGAAGCCGCCGTCGCCGCCACCGCCAATCGCGCGCTGAATGCAACCTTGGATGATCTCGGCAGCGCGACGTTCCGGGCCGATCTCGCCAGCTTGCGGCACGAGACGCAATATACCCGCTTGTTTCGGTCGTGAGCGGTGCGGCCGTCAAGTCATCAGGAGAGAACGAGTCACATGGCGAAATCTCACGGTCCCTTGCGTGTCGGCGTCGGCGGTCCGGTCGGATCGGGCAAGACCGCGCTGATGGACCTGCTCTGCAAGACCATGCGCGAGCGCTATGACATTGCGGCGATCACCAACGACATCTACACCAAATGGGATGCGGAGTTCCTGGTGCGTTCGGGATCGCTGACGCCGGATCGCATCGCCGGCGTCGAGACCGGCGGTTGTCCGCACACGGCGATCCGCGAGGATGCCTCGATGAATCTCGCTGCGGTCGCGGACATGCGCGCCAAGTTTCCCGGACTTGACCTCGTGCTGATCGAATCCGGCGGCGACAATCTCGCTGCCACTTTTTCCCCGGAGCTGGCCGACCTCACCATCTATGTCATCGACGTCGCCGCTGGCGACAAGATCCCGTCCAAGGGCGGCCCCGGCATCACCCGGTCCGACCTCCTGGTCATCAACAAGACCGACCTTGCGCCCCATGTCGGCGCCTCCCTGGAGAAGATGGAGACGGACGCCAGGCGCATGCGCGGCGAACGTCCCTTCGTCATGACCAACCTCAAGAAGAGCGAGGGGCTCGACCGAATCGTCGGCTTCATCGAGGCCAAAGGCGGCCTGAAACGGGCGGGCTGACCGGACGCGACCAGTTGGCGCAGGCGTTTTTCGTCGTTAACGCCTGGGCCGTGCCGCAACCCACGGAACAAATTTCGGACACGGCGATTAACTACCTCCGGCGCCCGGGGCGAATTCATCCCGGCCAGACCATCGGCCGGGCTGATTAAGCTTTTCAGGCGACCCAAGTTGCGTACTGATGCCTCCTCCTTCATTATCTCCGCCACTGGGGTTTACCCTGCTTCGGCCTCTGGCCGTTCGAGCGGCGTTCATGTGCTCCGTGTTCATTGCCGACCTCCTGCTTTCGCCTGAGTAATCGCGTGGTCAGGCTGGGTTTCATCATCGGCTTCATCGCTCTGCTCGGGGCCTTGCTCTCCGGGCTTGCGGCTTATCGCGTCCACGACCAGGAGCTGGCGCTGGACCGGATCGCGCTAGCGCGGGCGATCGACGTGCATGCGAGCCTGGTTCAGGACCGCCTGACCGAGCGGGAGCTGCTCGCGCGTGTCGCCTCGGGCCTGTTCCGCGCGCCGTCGGTGATCAAGCCGAACATGCTGGAGCCGCTGCGCTCGGCGATCTACGCCTTCAAGACCGACTTTGTGGTGGCCGGCTGGATCGCCCGGCTGAAGCCGAACGAGCTTGCGGACGCGCAAGCCGCCATCGCCAGCGCCGGCTTCCCGAATCCGCAGATCCGCTCGTTTGACGACAAGCCGATCAATCCTGCCGATGTCACCCAGCCGATCGACGTGCTGTTGGATCTCGAGCCGCGCAGCAACGAGACCACGGCCTTGCCCGGCCGCAGCTACGATCAGGATCCGGTTCGCAGCGCGATGCTCACGCGGGCGCGCGCCCAAAAGAGGTCGGTTGCCTCCGACCCGGTGCCGTTGATCCGCGGAAACGGGCCGATCGGCATCATCGTGGCCGCGCCAGTCGTTCCCGAGGGTGCGACGGAGCCGGCCGGCTTCGTCACATTTTCCTACGAGCTCGCCTCGCTGATGCTGGCCAATGACGACATGTCGCTGTTCGCGGTGGCGCTCAGGGATCCGCGCAAGGACGGCGGCGAGCTGATCGCCAATGATCAGGGCGTGGTCTCGACGCGGATCGCGGCGGCGGACGGGGCCCCGTCGGCGACGCGCACGGTGAGCTTCGGTGGCCGCGATTGGCAGCTCGGCTATTACGCGAAGACCAATTCGGTGCGCCGCGCCGAGCAGACCGCCATCATCGTAGCGGCGATCGGCTTTGCCATCACCGCAATGGTGTGCGGCCTGTTCGGTTACGTCGCCTACAACAATCTGCGGCTCAGCCGGGAGATCCAGGTCAGGATCGGATTCGAGCGGCGGTTGACCGCGGTGATCGACGAGCTCAACCACCGCGTCAAGAACATCCTGGCGGTGATCCAGTCGATCGTGACGCGCACCTTGCGCCACGGCTCGGACATCGACATCGCGCGCGAGCTCCTGATCGGGCGCATCCACGCCATGTCCAATGTGGTGTCGCTGCTCAGCGAGAGCCAGTGGCAGGGTGTCAAGTTGAAGGGCCTGTTCGAGGCGCGCGCGATTCCGCATGCCGATCGCATCGCCGTCACCGGCCCCGACATCGCGGTCAGCGCGCGTGCCGCACAGAGCCTGTCGCTGCTGTTCTTCGAGCTCGCCTCGCATTCCGACGAGGGCCTGTCGCTGGTCGGCAAGCACCCGCACATCACCGCCAACTGGACGGTGACCGGCGAGGAGGGCGACGAGGTCTTCCATTTCCGCTGGGAGGAGTTCAACACCAGCGAGGCGACGCGCCGGCCCGATTCCGATTTCGGCCTGATCCTGCTCGACCGCGTCGCGCCCGAGGCGCTGGGCGGGACCGCCAAGCGCTTCTTCACCGACGTCTCCTACGTCTATGAATTGACCGCGCCGATGGAGACGGTCGTCGACATGACCGAGCGCGACCGCACGGATAAAATCTCGGCGCCGGTCAGGCCGGTGCGCGGCTAACCTTTCGGTTGCAACACCAGATCGACGAGGCTGCGCGCGTAGCCGGGTGTGATCGGCGCGATGCCGAAGATATAGCGGTAGAACAGGCTGCCATAGATCGCGTCGTAGAGATTCTCAGGAGGACCCTCGGCCTGAATGCTGCCGTCCTTCTGGCCGGCGGCGATCATGTCCACCAGCGCGTCGCGGCGGAATTGCAGGTACCGGGCGTAGAACAGCTCGGCCGACCCGGTCTTGGAAATGCATTCGGAGACGACGGCGAGCTGCACCTTGCCGAACTCGCCCTGCAGCGCCTCGGCATAGGCGGCGGCGTGGCGCCGCGCGCGCGCCGCGGGCGTGCCCGCGCTCGCGGGCGGCAGCGGCAGCATCTGCGACGCATGGTGGAGGAAGGCGTCGATCAGCAGCGCTTCCCGCGACGGCCACCATTTGTAGATCGTCATCTTGGAGACGCTGGAGTGCCGTGCGATCGCATCGATGGTGGTGGCGGCAAGGCCGGTGGTCGCCATCAGTGCATAGGCGCTTTCGAGGATGGCGTTGGTGGTCTCAATCGACCTTGGCCGGCCGCGCCGGGGCGCGCGCTCCGCCTCTTCACGCCCGTCTTTCGCCATCGCCACGCCCGGTCTCCTCACGCAGGGTCCCGGCATAGCCCAGGGGCGGCATTCGGCCTAGCAGAATCGCACGATTTCGTCGCGAAGCGATCAGCTCTGGGCCTGCTGCCGCAGGGCTGCCGGCAGATCCTGCCGTTTCGACCAGGCGATGTAGTAGGCGAGCCCGGTCATCGCCGCGAAGCCGGTGATGCTCACCGCCACCTGCATCACCGCCAGGTTCGGCCCGGTGATTAGGATGAGGTGGCCAGCGAAGGATAGGAACACGGCGACGCAGAATACCGCGAGCCATTCCTCACCACATGCGATCACCGCTTGCAGCGGTTTCCATCTCAGGCCGGGGTGATCCGCCGGAATGAGATGGGTGGCAATGAACGCGAGGGCGAGGAAGTGGACCACCCGATAGGGAGCGAGGTTTTCCTTGTCGGTCGGAGCGATGCTGTTGAGGAGCAGATCGGGCAGGTAAGCCGACAGCGCCGGCGAATGGCGCATCAAGGTGACGGCCATCGCGAAGACCAGGTAGGCGCCGGCGAGGATCCGCAGCCAGGACATGCCGTGCAGCGCACGTCCCGGAGCGCCCGTCACGGCGAACCAGCCGCCCAGCACCATCAACATCTGCCAGCACAGCGGATTGAAGGTCCATTCCCCGTCCGGATAGATCCGAAAATTCCAGTCGAACCAGCGTGCGGCGAGATACAGCGCGACCGATGCCGCCAGCGTCAGGTTCGGGCCCCGCAGCAGGCCCCACAACGCGAACGGAAAGAACGCCATCAGCGGGACCATCAGCTGCAGCAGGTCAAGGTTCAGCGGCTCTTCCTGGAGCACGAGACCGCGGACCAGGATGCGCAGTGGATGCTCGAGAATTCCGGAGATGTTGTATTGGTGGATGATCTCCGGCGCCATCGATTGCCTGGCGACATAGGCGATGGCATCGATATAGATCACGAACAGCACGACATAGGCGGCATAGAGCCGCCAGACCCGGCGAAAGATGCGCGTCGCCGCGACCAAGTAGCCGCGTTCCAGCGCCATCCTGCCATGGATGATGGCGACCCCATACCCCACCACGAACACGAACAGGTCCGCCGCGCCGCTGAAGCCGAAATTGCGCAGCGTCAGCAGGTTGACGACGTTGTTGGGAATATGGTCGACGAATATGGACCAATTGGCGATGCCGAGCGTCAGATAGAGCCTGGCGTCATGCTGGAATGCGGCGAGGTTCGCCTTGACGGACGGTTTCATTGAGCAAAATAGCTTTGGGAATCAGGATGATGCTTTTAACGGCAACCGCCTGCTCGTCCGAGTAGCGTTTGCGTGAGCAGGGAAGAACCGCGCCAAACGGCGTCAAATGTGCCGCTTGCTCTATGAAATGCAGATAGATGCGCGCACAGTAATTATAATGCCGGACTCTACTCGGCAGGTTCGGCCGACACCTCGTCGGATACGCCGGCGCGGCTCGCCAGGATGCCCAGGGCGACGCCCCCGATCGCCAGGATCGGCAGCAGCCGCTTGACGCCGATGGCACGAACGATCTGGAGCCCGGTGGCGAGGAGCATCGGATCTGCAAGCATGCTCTGCGCGGCCGATTTCGCGGCGCGCTCGGCCGCGATCTGGGCGCGTTTCTGCACCTCGCGCTTGTAGCTCCAATAGGAGCCTGCCGCGGCCAGGGTCAACAGGAAGAAGATGCCGGCGCCGGCAAGACAAGCCTGCACCGGGCCATATTTCTGCAGCACCCAAATGAAGACGGCGGCACAGAGGAAGCCTGTGGTCACGAGCAGCGCGAAGGCAGCGCCCGCGGCAAGGGAGGTCAGCCGAACCGTCGTGCCGGTTGATGCGCTGATGCCGTCGATGATGCGCTGAAACATGGCCTTGCTCCTCAATCCCCGCCAGCCGAATGGTCACGAGCCAACAGCGGCGGCGTGCCGCCGCCGTATCAAATGGGCGTCGACATCCTTAGCGACGCCAGGCGACGCCGATCAGGAAGCCGATGCCGAGCGCCAGCCCGACGGTCGCCAGCGGCCGCTGCGTGATCGCCTCTTCCAGCGTCTCCTCGATCGAGCCGTAGGCGTCATGTGCAGCTTCCATCATCGCGCTGCCGCGCTCGGACATGTCGTCCATCGCGGAGTCCATGTTCTCGCGCGCCTGGCGATAGCCGCGGCGAGCCTGCTTGCTGGTGGAGTTGGCGAAAGTATTGAGCGCGTCGGTGATCTGGTCGGTGAGGGCGGCGATATCGCTTTTCACGGCTGCTACATCCTTTTCGAGGCGGTCTCGGGTGGCTTTGTCGGTCCAGTCTCTCATCCCGGCTTCGGCATTGGGCGTGGACATCGGGAGCTCCGAACTGTTGACGGCTGAGATGGGCGGAGAACGTTTCGTCGCCGGGTAAGTTCCGTTCGCTGAAACCGGTCAGGCTTGCGGCAGCTGCGGCGAATTCTCCGGCAATAGGTGGTCCTTCAGGATCAGCGCGACGATCAGGAGCGGCGACGACAGGAACGCGCCCATCGGCCCCCACAGCCAGGTCCAGAACGCGAGCGCGAGCAGCACGGCGAGCGCGTTCAGGGCGAGCCGCCGCCCGATGATCGTCGGCGTGATGAAGTGACCCTCGAGAAAGGTGAGGCCACCGAAGGCGAGCGCGGCCATCAGGCCGCCGCCGAGGGTCGGGAAGGCGATCAGCCCGACCACGACCAGCACCACGAACATCGCCACGGGCCCGATGATCGGGATGAAGTTGAGCGTGGCCGCCAGTGCGCCGAGCCCGGCCGGATTGGGCATTCCGGTCAGCGCACAGATCAGGCCGGTGGCGACGCCGACGCCGACATTGATGAGGGTGACGGTCAGCAGATAATTGCCGAGATGGACCTCGATCTCGTTGAGGATCCGGAGCGTGCGCAGCCGCGCGTCGTGATTGCTGAAGGTCATGATCATGGCCCGCCGCAGGTCGCGCCAGCTTGCGATGAACAGGATCAGGGTGACGAAGAACAGCAGGAATTCGGTAAAGGTCGGTGACAGGAATTCCAGCGTCGGCTGCACCCACTCGATCTTGGGCATGTGCAGGCTCGGCAATCCCTCCGAGCCGCCGAGCATGGCTTGCAGCTCCCGCCAGAGCGCAAGCGGCCGGTCGAACACGTGCAGCTTGTCCTTCAATTGCGCGCCGAGCTCTGGCAGGCGCGTGCTCCACGCCATGACCGGCGAAGCGATCAACGCGACGGCGAAAGCGACCACCGCGCTCACTGCGACCACGATCAGCACGGCGCCGACGCTGCGTGGGACCTTGCTTCGCTCCAGGAAGGTGGCCGCCGGAGACAGCATGGTCCCGATGACGAACGCCATCACGACCGGCAGGAAGAACGCCCGGCCGACATAGAGCACGGCGACGATGGCGATCAGCAACAGCCCGGCCAGCGCGAACGCGACGAATTCAGTGCGGCGGATCACCGGCGGCAGCTCGACATGGCTCTCGGGAAGCGGATCGCCTTCGCTGTTGCCGGAAATCAAACGTTCACTGGGTAGGACGCGCACAATATCTCTCCCGCACGGAATCCGTGATCCGCGCGCCCATTGATGACGTGACTAATGCTTGGGCGGCGTGCTGGTTCCATCGCGGCTTCGTGAACGGATGCTCGCTTGACTGTGACGTCGCTGCCGCACGCTGCGCCGGAACTTCGATCGAGGCGGCGGAGTTTGTTGAGGCAGCGCATCACCTGATGCACATCCAACGGGGCAGCTCATGACAAAGTTGTTTGCAGTCCGTCGCAGCTTCTCGCCGCGCGCCGTCGGCGCGTTCGCCTTCGCAACCGCTCTTCTCGCAGTGCCGGTGGGCACCGCAAGCGCCCAAACCTTCGGCTATGCGCCGATGCAGCGGGTGTATCCGCAGGACCTTTACTCGCAGGGCCAATACTTGCAGGGCCAACACTTGCAGGACCAAGGCTATTCGCAGGATGACATCAACGAGGCGCCGCAGGTCGCCGATGAGGATGCCCAATTGCCCGACCGGCTGCGCAGGCAGATCGTCGGCTTTGACCGGAGCGAGCCGGCCGGTACCATCGTCATCGATACCAACAGCACCTATCTCTATTACGTGCTCGGAGGCGGCCGCGCGATCCGCTACGGCGTCGGCGTCGGCCGCGAGGGCTTTACCTGGTCGGGCGTGCAAAGCGTCAGCCGCAAGGCCGAGTGGCCGGACTGGCATCCGCCGGCCGAGATGATCGCGCGCCAGCCCTATCTGCCGCGCTTCGTCGCCGGCGGGCCCGGCAACCCGCTCGGTGCGCGCGCGATGTATCTCGGCTCGAGCCAATACCGCATCCACGGCACCAATGATCCCTCCACCATCGGCAAGTTCGTCTCGTCCGGCTGCATCCGCATGACCAACGAGGACGTCGTCGACCTGTATAGCCGCGTCAATGTCGGCGCCAAGGTCGTGGTGCTGCCGAAGAACGCGCCGTTAATGGCGAAGGGAGGTGATCCCGTGCGCAAGCGTCCGGCCGTGACGACACTGCCTTCGGGTCGGCAGGCGCTGAACATGACCACGTCGGCCGTGAATTAGTCTGCGAGGTCCTATGGCGAGACGGCTGATTGACAAACTGGCGGGCGGAGCGGCGATTGTCGTCGTCGTCTCCAGCGGGCTGGCGATGGCGCCGTCGGCGCATGCGCAGGATTTCTTCTCGGGCCTGTTCGGCGGCTTTCGGATGCGGCCGCCGCCGGAAATCCGGATGCCTTTCCCCACCGACGATATGCCGCGCTATGAGGCGCCACGCCAGCGCGCGTCCTACGGCGGCGGCACCGCCTATTGCGTGCGCAGCTGCGACGGTCGCTACTTCCCGGCACAAGGCAATGATGCCGAGAGCAAGGCGCAATCCTGCAAGAGCTTCTGCCCTGCCTCGGAGACCTCGCTCGTCTATGGCGGCAACATCGACGATGCCACGACTGAGAAGGGAAAGTCCTATTCCGACCTGCCGAACGCGTTCCGCTATCGCAACGAGATCGTCGCGGGCTGTACCTGCAACGGCAAGGACCCGGTCGGGCTCGCATCGGTCAAGGTCGAGGACGACCCGACCCTGCGCAAGGGCGACATCGTCGCCGGCGCCAATGGCCTCGTGGTCGCCAGCCGCAATGCCAATGACCGCCGTGGCGTCGCGATGAACTTCTCGCCGCTGCCGGAATCGGTGCGTGCCAGATTCCGTCAAGTCCCGGTGGTGGCGAAGGAGTAGGGAGCGCCCGATCGGACGGCGTCCGAACCTTGTCGGACGGCCAAATGCTGGACTAGGCCCGCCGCGGGACGTTGCGCGGCAGGGTTTCCGAGATGGAACCGGCTTGGGTGCAGCGCGTTAGAACAGCGTAGCAATTGCCTGAAGGGGGCCTCGCGATGCTGGTCGGCGTACTCGTCACCTTTCTCGTCGTCATTCTTGTGCTTTATCTCATCAACATGCTGCCAATGGACGGCCGCGCCAAGCAGATCGCGCGCGTCATCGTCATCATCATCGGCATTGTCTCATTGCTGAAATATCTCGCGGTGTTCTAGCGGGGGTAGGCGCGTAGCCCGGATGGAGCGAAGCAAATCCGGAGTCTTGCCACAGCGAAACCGATCCCGGATTGCGCTACGCTGCATCCGGGCTACGAATGCAAATGTTTTCAAATCAAAAGCCCCGGCTTTCGCCGGGGCTTCGTTCGTGCTGCTTCAGTGCAGCGACTTCAGCCAGTCGTCGACATCCTGACGGACCTGGTCCTTGGCCTTGCCGTAACGCTCCTGCAACCGGCCCTCAAGCTGCTCGCGGCGGCCCTCGATCAGCTGGAGGTCGTCGTCAGTGAGCTTGCCCCATTTCTCCTTGGCCGATCCCTTGAACTGCTTCCAGTTTCCTTCGATCCGATTCCAGTCCATGACCATCTCCCGTTGGTTGATGGCCCGACAACGCGAGGCGCACGCAGCCTGTTCCGTGACACAGCGCGACGTTTCGCCCAACGAAAAAGCCCCGGTTTCCGCCGGGGCTTTCGATGTTCCGTGACTCTGCTCAGCCGAGCGCCTCTTTATCCAAGAGCCTCTTTTATCGAAGAGCCTCTTTATGCAAGAGCCTTTTTATGCAAGAGCCTTGGCCTCGCGGCGGCGCGCGGTGAGGATGTATTCGGTGTAGCCGTTCGGCTGCTCGCGCCCCTTGAAGATGAGGTCGCAGGCGGCCTTGAAGGCGACGCCGTCGAAGGCGGGCGCCATCGGCTTGTAGATGGGATCATCCGCGTTCTGCTTGTCGACGACGACGGCCATGCGCTTAAGCGATTCCATCACCTGCGCCTCGGTGATGACGCCCTGATGCAGCCAGTTGGCAAGGTGCTGGCTGGAAATGCGCAAGGTGGCGCGGTCTTCCATCAGGCCGACGTCGTGGATGTCGGGCACCTTCGAGCAGCCGACGCCCTGGTCGATCCAGCGCACGACATAGCCCAGGATGCCCTGGCAATTGTTGTCGATCTCCTGCCTGACGTCATCGGGCGCCCAGTTCGACTTCGACACCGGAATGGTGAGGATGTCGGACAGCTTTGCGCGCGGTCCGCCCTTGGCGAGTTCCTCCTGGCGCGCGATGACGTTGACCTGGTGGTAGTGCAGCGCGTGCAGCGTCGCCGCGGTCGGCGAGGGCACCCAGGCGGTGGTGGCGCCGGCCTGCGGATGGCCGAGCTTCTGTGCCAGCATGTCCGCCATCTTGTCGGGCGCGGCCCACATACCTTTGCCGATCTGGGCGTGGCCGGGCAGGCCATCGATCAGGCCCATGTCGACGTTCCAGTCCTCATAGGCCTTGATCCAGGCCTGCGCCTTCATCTCGTTCTTGCGGATCATCGGGCCCGCTTCCATCGAGGTGTGGATCTCGTCGCCGGTGCGGTCGAGGAAGCCGGTGTTGATGAACATGATGCGCTTGGAGGCGCGCTGGATGCAGGCCTTGAGGTTGACGGTGGTGCGTCGCTCCTCGTCCATGATGCCGACCTTGAGCGTGTTCTCGGGCAGGCCGAGCATCTTCTCGACGCGGTCGAAAATCTCGCAGGTCAGCGAGACCTCGTCCGGGCCGTGCATCTTCGGCTTGACGATGTAGGCAGAACCGGTGCGGCTGTTCTTGACCTTGGAATTGCCCTTGAGGTCGTGGATCGCGAGCAGGCCCGAGACGGCGGCGTCCAGCAGGCCCTCCGGAACCTCTTCGCCCTTCTCGTCGAGCACCGCGTCCGTGAACATGTGGTGACCGCAATTGCGCATCAACAGCAGGCTGCGGCCGTGCAGCTTGAGCTCGCCCTTGCCGTCCGGCGTCTTGTAGAGGCGGTCGGAATTGAGCGAACGCGTCAGCGTCTTGCCGCCCTTCTCGAAATCGGCCGACAACGTGCCGTTCATCAGGCCGAGCGTGTTGCGGTAGACCAGCACCTTGTCCTCGGCATCGACAGCGGCGACCGAGTCCTCCATGTCGAGGATGGTGGAGACCGCGGCCTCCATGATCATGTCGGCGACGCCGGCCGGATCGTCCTTGCCGATCGCGCTGCTGCGGTCGATCTTGACCTCGATATGCAGGCCGTTGTTGACGAGCAGCACGGCGCTCGGCGCAGCCGCATCGCCCTGGAAGCCCGCGAACTGCGCGGCGTTCTTCAGCGCGGTGGCGTTGCCGCTCTTCAGCTTCACCGCGAGCTGGCTCGCGACGATGCTATAGCCGGTCACGTCGGTGTGGCTGCCGGTCGCGAGCGGCACGGCGTTATCGAGGAACGCCTTGGCCTTGGCGATCACCTTGTCGCCGCGTGCCTTGTTGTAGCCCTTGCCGCTCTCGGACGGATCATGCGGAATCGCATCGGTACCGTAGAAGGCGTCATAGAGCGAGCCCCAGCGTGCGTTCGCCGCGTTCAGCGCGTAGCGCGCATTGGTGAGCGGCACGACAAGCTGCGGGCCGCAGATCTTGCCGATCTCCTCGTCGACATTGGCGGTCTCGACCTTCTGCGTCGCCGGCTCCGGGACGAGATAGCCGATCTCCTTTAGGAAGGCGGTGTAGGCATTGAGGTCGAACGCCTTGCCTTTATTGGCGCGGTGCCAGTCGTCGATCTTGGCCTGCAGATTGTCGCGGAATGCGAGCAGCTCGCGGTTCTTCGGTCCCAGCTCCTTGATGATGCCGGCCAGCCCGGCCCAGAACGCATCCGGCGCGATCCCGGTTTTCGGGGCCGCTTCCTTGGCGATGAAGTCAAACAGGACGGGTGCGATCTTCAATCCGTGGGCGTCGACGCGTTTCATGATGGGCTTTCTTGTTGGAAATGGCTGTTTTTGGCTGCTTTTGACCCGACAGCAGCAAAATGCGCCCACGCGGGGCGGCTTTCGGGGGCCTATTAGCCCCAAAAAAGAGGCCGTGAGAAGACCCCCGGGAGCTTGTCAAAATGTCAAGGAGAGGTGGGAGACGGTCCCACGCACCGGTGTCATTCCCCGCGAAAGCGGGGAATCCAGTACGCTGCGGCTTCTTCGTATTCCAACGCTGTCTCTGGAATACTGGGTCGCCCGGCCGAGCCGGGCGACGACTAGGGCGGCCTCAAATATTCGCAGCGAGGTCCACGAGCTCGTCGAACAGCACGCCTGATGCCTTCAGCATCTGCTCGATCTCGTCGGCCGCTTCCGCAACCGTCCGCTTCGACGTATCGATCACGAGCTCGGCGGCCTCAGGCTTCTCGTAGTCGTTGCCAATGCCGGTGAACGAGGCGAGTGCGCCGGCGCGGGCTTTCTTGTAATGGCCCTTGGGATCGCGCTCCTCGCACACCTCGGCGGGCGTCGCGACATGGATTTCGCGAAACGCGGTGTCGGCGATGCGACGCGCGGCGGCGCGATCTTCGCGCGCGGGCGAGACCGCCGCGACGATGGCGATGTGGCCGTTGCGGGCGAGATGCGTCGCGACCTCGGCGAGGCGGCGGATGTTCTCGCTGCGATCAGTGGCGGAGAAGCCGAGATCGCTGTTGAGCCCGGCGCGCAGCGTGTCGCCATCGAGCAGGATCGGCGAGCCGCCATTGGTGAAGAGACGCCGCTCCAGCGCCCGCGCCAGCGTCGACTTGCCGGAGGCCGGCAGGCCGGTAAGCCAGACCACGGCGCCATTGTGGCGGTAGCGGGCCGAGCGCTCGTCGCTACGCAGCGCCGATTCCACCGGCACGATGTCGACAGGCACGGCACGCTGGCCGGCATCGACCGACAGCACCAGGCCACCGCCGGCGATGCGCCCGGACACCTCGATCACGAGGCGGCCGGTGCGCGGATTTTCGGTGTAGGGATCGGTCGCGATCGGATTGGACAGGGAGATGTCGATCTCGCCGACATGGTTGCGACCGATCGCCTTGTTCTCGCTGCTCGAGAGCTCGCCGGGATCGACCGCCTTCTCGATGGCGACCACGGTGGCGCGGCTTTCCTTGGGGCCGCAGCGCACCAAAAGCTGGTCGCCCTTGGCAAGCGGCTTGTCGTGCAGCCAGAAGATGCGCGCGCGCAGCCGCCGCGTCTCGCGCGGGGCGCTGCCCGCATGCGCGATGATGTCGCCGCGCTCGATGAACAATTCGCGGTCGAGCGTGATGCCGACCGAGCGGCCGGCGCCCTGACGGCCCGCTACCGGCGTCGCCGGCCAGCTCTCGACCGTCTTGATCTTGGCGATCTTACCGGCCGGCATGATCACGATCTCGTCGCCGGCAATCAGGCTGCCGGATTCAATGCGGCCGGCGACGATGCGGCGGTCGTCGAACTTGTAGATCGCCTGCACCGGCAGCCGCAGCGCCAGCGCTTCCAGCGGACGCGCCGGCTCGAGGTGATCAAGCGCCTCGACCACGGTCGGTCCCTTGTACCAAGAGATGCGGTCGGTGCGCATCGCAACGCCGTCGCCGTCACGCGCGGAAATCGGGATCACGGCCGTGGGCGTCACGCCGAGGCCGTTCAGATGCGCGGAGATCTCGTCGCTGATGTCCTTGAAGCGTGCGGCGGAGAAATCGACGCGGTCCATCTTGTTGACGACGACGGCGACCTGCTTCACCCCGAGCAGATGCAGGAGATAGCCGTGCCGCCTGGTCTGGTCGCGCACGCCCTCCAGCGCGTCGATGATCAGCACCGCACCGTCGGCCTGCGAGGCGCCGGTGATCATGTTGCGGAGGAATTCGGCGTGGCCGGGCGCATCGATCAGCACGATGTCGCGCGAATTGGTGCGGAAGCGGATCTGGGTGGTGTCGATGGTGATGCCCTGGTCGCGCTCTGTCTGCAGCGCGTCGAGCAGGAACGACCATTCGAACGGCATGCCGCGCCGCGCGCTGACGGCCTTGAGCATTTCGAGCTTGCCCTCGGGCAGGCTGCCGGTTTCATGCAGGAGGCGGCCGACCAGGGTCGACTTGCCGTGGTCAACATGGCCGACGATGACGATGCGGACCTGGGGACGCGTGGTGCCGTTCGGCGTGCCGGGCGAGGCTGACGTGACGATCATGTTCATGGCCGCGTCCTTGATCAGAGATAGCCGGCGACGCGAAGGCGCTCGAAGGCGTCCTCGGTCTCGTGGTCGAGCGCGCGCCCCGAGCGCTCCGGCACCTTGGTCTGTTCGAGCTCGATCAGGATCTCGTCGATGTTCGAGGCATTCGAGGCAACCGGATTGGTGATGTCCTGGTCACCCAGCGAGCGATAACGCTTGCCGTTCTTGGCGAGGTACAGCGGAATGATCGGGATGTTCTCGCGCTTGGTGTAGGCCCAGATGTCGGCCTCGGTCCAATGCAGGATCGGATGGATGCGCAGATGCGCGCCTTGCGGCGGCGAGGCGTTGAAATGATCCCAGAATTCCGGCGGCTGGTCGCGCACGTCCCAATTGCCCTCCAAGCCGCGCGGCGAGAACACCCGCTCCTTGGCGCGCGTTGCTTCCTCGTCGCGGCGGATGCCGGCGATCAGGCCGTCAAAGCCATACTTTGCGAGTGCCATCTTGAGGCCCTCGGTCTTGCGCGCGGCGGAACGGGCGGCCGGCGGCAGCGTTGGGTCGACGGCATCGATCGGCGGGCAGGGCTCGACGCGCAGATCGAGATCCCATTCCTTGCCGTAATGATCGCGGAAGCGATACATCTCCGGAAACTTCTTGCCGGTATCGACGTGAAGGGCCGGGAACGGCATCTTGCCGAAGAAGGCTTTCCGCGCCAGCCAGATCATGACGTTGGAGTCCTTGCCGAGTGACCACAACAGGGCAATCTTCTTCAGCCGGGCAAAGGCCTCACGGAAGATGTAGATGCTCTGCGCTTCGAGCTGGTCGAGATGGTCCATGCTCGAGGCAAGTTCGGCAGCAAATTCTTGCGCGCGCACGCGCTCAGCCAGCGCCGGATTGCTCAGTCGATCAGCAGCGGAATCGTCCTTGAGAAGATGCATCTCTGCCACTTTGCGTTTGGAGGCGAAAATTCTATAGTTGCGATGCAGAAGAGAAGAAAAAATTTTCTCTTTGCGCGCTCGAAACGAGACATATATAGAAAATAATTCCAGTCAACCCCGTTTGTGGGGAAGCGAGTATCACATGCGGTTCTTGCCGGTGTTTCTCGATCTCAAGGCCGGCCCGGTGGTCCTCATCGGGGCGGGCGAGCTTTTGCGCGCCAAGCTGCGCGTGCTCGCCGCTGCCGGCGCGCGCCTGCGCGTGCATGCGATCGATGGCAATCACGACCTTGGCCTCGGCTCCGAAGACTTGGCGCGCATCGAGATCGCGGCAGGCGATCCGCTCACGGCGGATATTTCCGGCGTCATCGCCGTCGTCTGCGCGGGCGCAGGTGATGTCGGTGTCGCCATGTCGGCTCGCGCCAAGGCGGCTGGCCTGCCCGTCAACGTCATGGACGACCTCGAGCATTCCAGCTTCATCTTTCCGGCCATCGTCGATCGCGGCGATGTCGTGGTCGCCGTCGGCACCGGCGGCACCTCCCCGGTGGTGGCGCGGCGCGTACGCGAGAAGATCGAGGCGCTGCTGCCGGCGCGCATTGGCGAACTCGCCGAGTTCATCGGCACCTTCCGCAAGTCGATCAACGAGCGCATCGCCGAGTTTCCGCTGCGCCGCCGCTTCTGGGAGCGCGTCATCGACGGTCCGATCGGCGCCGCCGTGCTCGCCGGCCGCAACAGCGAAGCCGATGCATCGCTCAAGGCGATTGCCGACCTTTCCGCATTCGCGCGCGCTGACAAGCCGGAAGGCTCCGTCGCACTGGTCGGCGCCGGACCCGGCGATCCCGATCTGCTCACCATCAAGGCGCTGCGCGCTTTGCAGGACGCCGACATCGTCTTCCATGACGAGCTGGTCTCGCCCGAGATTCTCGACCGCATTCGCCGCGACACCACGCGCGTTGCGGTCGGCCGCCGCGTCGGCAAGCCCGGCATCGGCCAGGACGCCATCAACAAGCGCATGATCGAGGCCGCGCAATCGGGCCAGCGCGTCGTGCGGTTGAAGGGCGGCGATCCCTTCGTGTTCGGCCGCGGCGGCGAAGAAGTGGAAGCGCTGCGCGCCGCCGGCATCGCCTATTCGATCATTCCCGGCATCACCGCAGGGCTCGGCGCCGCCGCCGATTTCGAGGTGCCGCTCACTTACCGCCACGAAGCGACCCGCATCACCTTCCTCACCGCACACAAGGCCCGCGATGCAGAGAACGTGGATTGGTCGACACTGACCGACACCAAGATGACCGTCGTGGTCTACATGGGCATGACCGCAGCGCCCGCCGTGCGCGCAGGCTTGTTCGCGGCCGGCCGCTCGCCGGAGACGCCGGTCGGCGTGTTCGCCCGCGTCACGCGGCCGGATGCGCAAGGCGCAATTGGCACGCTGTGCGATCTGCCGGAACTGGTGCGGCGGATCCATGGCGGTCCCGCCATCCTCATCATCGGCGACGTGGTCCGGCATGCCGGCTCGCTTCGCCGCCAGACACCCAAACAAATCATCTCTGACCTATTGGATGCAGCCGAATGACCTCTCCGCTCGAACAAAAGAAGATCCGTATCGCCGGCCCCTCGGTCGTGACCGCCAACCGCACCTGGGACGGCATCGTGGTCTACCGCACCGCCGCCAAGAGCTGGTCCGCCGAGCTGTCGGAAGCCGCGATCGTGCGCAACTCCGACGAGGCCAAGGCGTTGCTTGCGGAAGCCGTGGCCGATGACGTCGGCGCCATCGGCCCCTATATCGCGCCGGTGCAGATCGGCGACGATGGCAAGGTCCAGCCCGGCAATCTGCGCGAGCAGATTCGCCGCACCGGCGTCACCATCGGACAGCCGGCCCAGGTTTAAGGCACCCACTTATGTATGCTTACGACGAAATCGACCGCACGCTCGTCAACGAGCGCGTCTCGGAGTTCCGCGACCAGGTGAAGCGGCGCCTTTCCGGCGAGCTCACCGAGGACGAGTTCAAGATCCTGCGTTTGCAGAACGGCGTCTATCTGCAGCTGCACGCTTATATGTTCCGCGTCGCGATTCCCTATGGCACTCTGGCGACGAACCAGATGCGGGCGCTCGCCCATGTCGCGCGCAAATACGATCGCGGCTACGGCCACTTCACCACGCGGCAGAATATCCAGTTCAACTGGATCAAGCTCGCCGAGCTGCCGGATGCACTCGAAGACCTCGCCAAGGTCGGCATCCACGCGATGCAGACCTCCGGCAACAACATGCGCAATGTCACCTCGGACCAGTGGGCCGGCGTCGCGCCGGGCGAGATCGAGGATCCGCGCATCTGGTCGGAGCTGATCCGCCAGCACACCACGCTGCATCCGGAATTCTCGTTCCTGCCGCGCAAGTTCAAGATCGCGATCACCGCCTCGGACCACGACCGCGCCGCGATCAAGATCCACGACATCGGCCTCCGCCTGATCAAGAACGAAAAGGGCGAGACCGGCTTCGAGGTTCTGGTCGGAGGCGGTCTCGGCCGCACGCCGTTCATCGCCAAGACCATCAAGCACTTCGTGCACGGCCGCGACATCCTCAGCTACATCGAGGCGATCTTACGCGTCTACAATCAGTACGGCCGCCGCGACAACATCTACAAGGCGCGCATCAAGATCCTGGTCCACGAGCTAGGCATCGAGAAATTCTCCCGCGAGGTCGAGGAGGAGTGGCAGCATATCCGCAACTCCTCGCTCCAGATCGACGAGGAGGTGATCGAGGACATCCGCTCGCGCTTCACTTATCCGGCTTACGAGAAGCTGCCGCATATGCCGGACGAACTGCGCCAGGCCGCGGCCGACCCTGATTTCGAGGCATGGCGCAAGAACTCGGTGGCCCCGCACAAGGTGCAAGGTTACTCCATCGTCACGATCTCGCTGAAGCCGACCGGCGGGCCTCCGGGCGATGCCACCGCCGAGCAGATGGACGCGCTGGCAGATCTTGCCGACAAATATTCCTTCGGCGAGATCCGCGTCGGCCACGAGCAGAATCTAGCGCTGCCGCACGTCGCCAAGCGCGACCTGCCGGCACTGTGGAAGGCGCTCGACAAGCTCGGGCTGGCGACGCCCAACGTCAACCTGATCACCGACATCATCGCTTGCCCCGGGCTCGACTATTGCTCGCTGGCGAATGCCCGCTCGATTCCGATCGCGCAGGAGCTGACGCGGCGCTTCGCCAATCACGAGCTCGCTAACCTGATCGGCCGTCTGCACATCAACATCTCCGGCTGCATCAATGCCTGCGGCCATCACCATGTCGGCCATATCGGCATTCTCGGCGTCGAGAAGAACGGCGAGGAGGTCTACCAGATCACCATCGGCGGCCGTGCCGACGAGAACGCCGCGCTCGGCACCCTGATCGGTCCCGGCGTCAAGTTCGACGAGGTCGCCGACGTGGTCGAGGACATCGTGGAAGCCTATCTGGCGCTGCGCGAGCGGCCCGAAGAGCTGTTCATGGACACGGTGAAGCGCCTCGGCGTCGAACCCTTCAAGGAGCGCGTCTATGCCACTCGTTAATGGCGGAAAGATCACGGACGACGGCTTCGTCAAGCTCGCCGTCGACACGCCGCTGCCCGAGGGCGGCGACATCCTGGTGCCCGCCGAGCGCTTCCTCGGCGAGGCCGAGGGCTTGCTCAAGCGCGCCGGAAAGGTCGGGGTGATCTGGCCCAACAATCGCGACATCGCCGAGCTCGTGCCGTATCTCGGCCAGATCGCCGCCGTCGCGCTGGTGTTCCCGACCTTCCGTGACGGGCGCGCCTACAGCCAGGCGCGGCTGCTGCGCGAACGTTACAACTACCGCGGCGAATTGCGCGCGACCGGTCAGGTGCTGCGCGACCAGTTCGTGTTCATGCTGCGCGCCGGCTTCGATGCCTTCGAGGTCAAGAAGCAGGCCGATGCGGAGGCCTTCATGCAGACCGCGAAGCGCTATTCGGTGTTCTACCAGCCGACCGGCGATGGCCGCATCACAGCGCTGCACCGGCGCATGCAATTGCGCCACTCCGAAGGGGTCGGCACGTGAACGCGATCGCGCCTCAGGTTTCGCCCGTGTCTGCGCTACCTTCGGCGGACGAGCTCGATCGCGCCTTGCGCGATGCCTCGCCTGCGGAGGTCATTGCCGCGGCGCTGAAGACGGTCGGGCGCGAGAAGCTTGCGCTGGTGTCCTCGTTCGGTACTGAATCGGCGACGCTGTTGAAGGTCATGTCGGATGTCGATCCCGCAATCCCCGTGATCTTTCTCGACACCGGCTGGTTGTTCGAGGAGACGCTGGCCTATCGCGATACGCTCATTGCGACGCTGGGCCTGAAGGACGTTCGCTCGATCAAGCCGGCCGAGGAGACGCTGTCGCGCGAAGATCCCGACCGCGACCTCTGGTTCTCCGATCCCGACGCCTGCTGCCGCATCCGCAAGGTCGAGCCGCTGGCGCGTGCGCTGAAGCCGTTCGGCGCCTGGCTCAACGGCCGCAAGCGCTTTCAGGGCAATGCGCGCGCCGACATTCCGGTCGTCGAGGACGATGGCGCGCGGCTGAAGTTCAATCCCTTCGCCAATGTCTCGCGCGAGGAGATCGAGGCGATCTTCACCCGCGCTAAATTGCCGCGGCACCCTCTGGTTGTGTCAGGATTCCTGTCGGTTGGGTGTATGCCTTGCACCAGCAGAACGACTGAGGGCGAGGATGCACGCGCCGGCCGGTGGCGCGGCCGGGCCAAGACAGAATGCGGCATCCATACGATGAAGACTTCGTAGCACAGTCACGCTGCGAGCTAGCGAACAAGAAAATCGGGTTCCGTTGACACAAGAGCGTTTCGCCACGAGTTATGCCTGCCGTCGATGACGCCGATGTCGTCGAGGTGAATGGAGATGGACATGATGCGCCGTATCGTTCCGCTCGCCGCAGGATTGCTCGCGACGGGGTTCTGGGCAGGCTCGGCTCTGGCCGCCGACATCAATTTGCTGAACGTGTCGTACGATCCGACGCGCGAGCTCTATGTCGAGTTCAACAAGGCGTTCGCGAGCGCCTACCAGAAGGAAACCGGCAAGAGCGTCGAGATCAAGCAGTCGCACGGCGGCAGCGGCTCGCAGGCGCGTGCGGTGATCGACGGCTTGCAGGCCGATGTGGTGACGCTTGCGCTGGCCTATGACATCGACGCTATCGCGAGCAAGCGCCTCACCGCGACGGATTGGCAGAAGCGGCTGCCGCAGAATTCGTCGCCCTACACGTCGACCATCGTGTTCTTGGTGCGCAAGGGCAATCCCAAGGGCATCAAGGACTGGGATGATCTGATCAAGCCGGGCGTTGCCATCATCACGCCGAACCCGAAAACGTCGGGCGGCGCGCGCTGGAATTATCTTGCCGCCTGGGGCTTTGCGCAAAAGAAATACGGTTCGGCCGACAAGGCCAAGGACTTCGTTGGGAAGCTCTTCCAGCAGGTGCCGGTGCTCGATACCGGCGCCCGGGGCGCCACTGTGACCTTTGTCGAGCGCGGCGTCGGTGACGTGCTGCTCGCCTGGGAGAACGAGGCGTTCCTGGCCCTCAAGGAATTCGGTGCGAACAAGTTCGAGATCGTTGCACCGCCGCAGTCGATCCTCGCCGAGCCGCCGGTCGCGATCGTGGACAAGGTTGCCGACAAAAAGGGCACCCGCAATGCGGCTGACGCCTACCTTCAATACTGGTACACCAAGGAAGGGCAGGAAATCGCCGCGCGCAATTTCTACCGTCCGCGTGATGCCGAGACCGCCAAAAAGTACGAAAATGCCTTCGCCAAGGTCGAGCTGTTCACGATCGACGACGTCTTCGGCGGCTGGACCAAGGCACAGAAGGAACATTTTGCAGACGGCGGCGTTTTCGATCAGATTTACAAGAACTGATCGGGCGCTGTCGTAGGGGGCTTTAGCAGGGGGCCTGGTGAGCGCACTCGCAGCACGACGCCGGACATTGCCGGGCTTCGGTCTCACCATGGGACTGACGCTTTCCTGGCTGTCCGTGATCATCTTGATTCCACTCGCCGGCCTGTTCCTGAGATCGCTTGAGCTCAGCCCCGAGCAGTTCTGGAACATCCTCTCCAGCCGCCGCACCCTGAACGCGCTCCGCGTCTCGTTCGGCCTCGCCTTTGCGGCGGCTTGCGTCAATCTGGTGATGGGCAGCATCATCGTCTGGGCGCTGGTGCGCTACCGCTTCCCCGGCCGCCGCATCTTCGATGCCATCGTCGACGTGCCGTTTGCGCTGCCGACGGCGGTGGCCGGCGTCGCGCTGACGGCGCTGTTCGCCGAGAAGGGCTGGCTGGGGGCGCCGCTCGCCGCGCTCGGCCTCAAGGTGGCGTTCACGCCGGTCGGCATCTTCGTCGCCATGATCTTCATCGGCATTCCCTTCGTTGTCCGCACCGTGCAGCCGGTGCTGCAGGATCTCGACCCTGAAATCGAGGAAGCCGCGGGCAGCCTGGGGGCCAGCCGCTTGCAGACCATCGTTCGCGTGATCCTGCCTTCGCTCGCGCCGGCGCTGCTCACGGGCCTCGCGCTCGCCTTCGCCCGCGCGGTCGGTGAATACGGCTCGGTGATCTTCATCGCCGGCAATCTGCCCAACGTCTCCGAGATCGCGCCGCTCTTGATCGTGATACGCCTGTCCGAATTCCGTTACGCCGATGCGACCGCGATTGCGGTGGTCATGCTGGTCGTCTCCTTCGTCATCATCTTCGCGGTCAATCGGCTCCAGCGCTGGGCGCAGAGCCGGATCCCGGCGCGCTGAGGGCGGACCATGACGATGCAGATCGCAGATTCCGTGTCGCTCTCGGCCTCCGACTCGCAGGCACGCGCGCACGCGGCGGCGGCGCGGAACAATTTGCGCACCGAGCCGCGCGCTGTCCGCATCATCATCATCACGCTGGCGTTGCTGTTTCTCACCGTCTTCGTCGTGCTGCCGCTGGTCGTCGTGTTCGCGCAGGCATTTTCGCGCGGCATCCTCGCCTATTTCGCCGCGCTCGCCGAGCCGGAGGCGATGGCGGCGATCAAGCTGACGTTGATCGTCGCGGCGATCTCGGTCGGGCTCAATCTGGTGTTCGGCCTCGTCGCCGCCTGGGCGATTGCAAAATTCGAGTTTCCGGGCAAGACCTTCCTGATCACGCTGATCGACCTGCCATTCTCGGTCAGCCCGGTGATCTCGGGCCTCGTCTTCGTGCTATTGTTCGGCGCGCAAGGCTATTTCGGCAGCTGGCTGCGCGAGCACGACATCCAGATCCTGTTCGCGGTCCCCGGCATCGCGCTCGCCACCACCTTCGTGACCTTCCCCTTCGTGGCGCGCGCGCTGATCCCCCTGATGCAGGAGCAGGGCACGCAGGAGGAGGAGGCCGCGATCTCGCTCGGCGCCTCCGGCCTGCAGACCTTCTTCCGCGTCACCCTGCCCAACATCAAATGGGGCGTGCTCTACGGCGTCCTGCTCTGCAACGCGCGCGCGATGGGCGAGTTCGGTGCGGTCTCCGTCGTCTCCGGCCACATCCGCGGCGAGACCAACACCATGCCGCTCTTGGTCGAGATCCTCTACAACGAATACCAGTTCGTCGCCGCTTTCGCGATCGCCTCGCTGCTCGCAATGCTGGCGCTGATCACGCTGATCGCAAAAACACTTCTCGAACGTCATCTCGACGAAGGACAAGACGCCAGTGACCATTGAAGTCAAGAATCTCGTCAAGAAATTCGGCAGTTTTGCAGCCCTCGACGGCGTCGATCTCAAGGTCAATGACGGTGAGCTGCTGGCGCTGCTCGGACCGTCCGGCTCCGGCAAGACCACCTTGCTGCGGATCATCGCCGGCCTCGATTGGCCGGACTCGGGCGAAGTCTCCTTCAACGGTGAGGACGCGCTGGCGCAAGGAGCCCGCGAGCGCCACGTCGGCTTCGTGTTCCAGCACTATGCGCTGTTCCGCCACATGACGGTGTTCGAGAACGTTGCCTTTGGCCTCCGCGTGCAGCCGCGCGCGGTCCGAAAGGATGAGGCTGCGATCCGCTCGCGCGTCAAGGAGCTGCTCGATCTGGTGCAGCTCGACTGGCTCGCCGACCGCTATCCAAGCCAGCTCTCCGGCGGCCAGCGTCAGCGCATCGCGCTCGCCCGTGCGCTTGCGATCGAGCCGCGCATCCTCCTGCTCGATGAACCCTTCGGCGCGCTCGACGCCAAGGTGCGCAAGGAGCTGCGCAAATGGCTGCGCTCGCTGCATCACGAGATCCATGTCACCTCGATCTTCGTCACGCACGACCAGGAGGAGGCGCTGGAAGTCGCCAACCGCGTCGTGGTGATGGACAAGGGACGGATCGAGCAGATCGGCTCGCCCGACGATGTCTACGACAATCCGGCGACGGCGTTCGTGCACGGCTTCATCGGCGAATCCATCGTGCTGCCGATCCAGATCGGCGATGGTGCGATCCGGCTCGGCGACCGGCAGCTCGATCTGGCGGCCGATGGGCTTGCGCCTGGCGCGTCGAAGCTGTTCGTGCGGCGACATGACATGCTGGTCGGCCCGCCCGGCAGCGGCGCCTTCGAGGGCGCGGTCCAGCACGTCCGCAATTTCGGTCCGGTGCAGCGGGCGGAAGTAGCCCTGTCCGGCGGCGAGACCATCGAAATCGACGCCCCCCGCGACAAGGAACTGCGCGCCGGCGACACCATCGGCCTCAATCCGCGTCGCTACCGGATTTTTGCGGGCTAAACCCCGCCGTCATTCCGCCGCGGAATGACGGCTCAAATTCTCTTCAAAATTCACCTTTCAGCCATTGTTGGTATGCAACAACAGCCCCTCATTTGGGGGCCCCGATTCATGCGCGCTGCGGCCGCAATTCTCATCATGTTGCTGCTCGCCGGCTGTGCCGGCAACGAAGCGCCGGTCCAGCAGCCGTCGATGTATGCCGACATGGCGGTCCCGGGCTCCAAGCTCGACGTCCAGGCAGCTGCGATCATGATCTCGCAATACCGCCAGAACAACGGGCTCGGTACGGTCGTGGTCGACCCGGATTTGACTCGGCTCGCCGAATCCCAATCGGGCGCGATGGCGGCGGCCAACAAGATGGACCACGACGTCCGCGCGCCGCTCGCCAAGCGTCTGGCCTCTGGCGGTTATCCTGCCACCGTGGCGGTCGAGAACATCTCGGCCGGCTATCATACGCTGGCGGAAGCGTTTTCCGGCTGGCGCGACTCGCCTCCGCACCGCGCCAACATGCTCAAGAGCGGTGTCACAAAATTGGGCATCGCGGCGAGCTATGCTCCAGGCACCAAATACAAGGTGTTCTGGACCATGATCCTGGCCTCCACCGAGCCTCGATAAGCCAGACTTGATCCCGGGGATGCATTGACGTCGCGGCGGAGTGTCGCCACGGTGGCCAGCCTTTTGCTATTGTTCCCGCATGACCGATCATAGTCCGGAAACCGCAACAATCCCCACGAATGCGCAACGCGTCCTGGTCCTCCAGGGCGGCGGCGCGCTCGGCTCGTACCAGGCTGGCGCCTTCCAGGCGCTGTGTGGCTACGGCTTCGATCCGGAATGGGTCGCCGGCATCTCGATCGGCGCGGTCAATGCCGCCATCATCGCCGGCAACGAGGGGCACACCCGCGTCGAGCGGCTCAAGGAATTCTGGGAAATGGTGTCGGCCCCGGTGCCGTGGAAGCCGGTCGGCAAGAGTGACCGCAGCCGCGAGCTGTTCAATTCCACCAGTGCCGCGCTGATTGCGACGTTCGGCGTGCCCGGCTTCTTCACACCACGCATTCCGCCGGCGCCGCTGTGGCCGCCGGGGCATCGCGAGGCCGAAAGCTATTACGATACCTCGCCGCTGAAGAAGACGCTGGAGCGACTCGTCGATTTCGACCGCATCAACGATCTGAAGACACGCCTGTCGGTCGGCGCGGTCGGCGTCACCTCGGGCAATTTCAGATATTTCGACAATTACGCGTTCAAGAAGCTCGGCAAGAAGATCGGCCCCGAGCACATCATGGCCTCCGGCGCGCTGCCGCCGGGCTTTCCCTCCGTCGTCATCGACGGCGAGCATTATTGGGACGGCGGCATCGCCTCCAACACTCCGCTCGACTACGTGCTCGATGCCGAGGTCGAACGCGACATGCTGATCTTTCAGGTCGATTTGTTTTCCGCGCGCGGCGACCTGCCGAACTCGCTGCTGGAGGCGGCCGAGCGCGAGAAGGACATCCGCTATTCCAGCCGCACGCGGATGAACACCGACAAGAACAAGCAGCTGCACAACGCCCGCAGGGCCGTGCGCGATCTGATCGGCAAATTGCCGGACTATCTCAAGAACGATCCTTCCGTCGAATTCCTGGCGAAAGTGTCGCGCGAAAGCACCGTCACCGTGGTGCATCTGATCTACCGCAGCAAGAACTACGAATCCTCGTCCAAGGATTACGATTTCTCGCACATTGCCATGGTCGAGCATTGGGAGGCCGGCGTTCGTGACGTGCACCTGTCGATGCGCCACAAGGACTGGCTGGAGCGGCCGCAGTCCGGCGAGACCATGGTGACCTACGATCTCACGGGGGACGTCACCGCGCCCCCGGCAAAAAGGAGCGAATAGAATGGGTACTCTGTCAGGCAAGAACGCCGTCGTGACCGGATCGACCAGCGGCATCGGGCTCGCTTACGCGCGCGCCTTCGCCGGCGCCGGTGCCAACGTCGTCATCAACGGTTTCGGCTCGCCGGAGGACATCGAGAAGGAGCGCGCCAAGATCAAATCCGATTTCGGCGTCAAGGCGGTCTACTCGCCCGCCGACATGACCAAGCCCGCCGAGGTCGCCGGCATGATCGCGCTCGGCGAGAAGACGTTCGGCTCGGTCGACATCCTCGTCAACAATGCCGGCATCCAGTTCGTCTCGCCGATCGAGGAATTCCCGCCGGAGAAATGGGACCAGATCATCGCGATCAATCTGTCCTCAGCCTTCCACGCCATCCGCGCCGCAGTGCCCGGCATGAAGAAGAAGGGCTGGGGCCGCATCATCAACACGGCGTCGGCGCACTCGCTGGTGGCCTCGCCATTCAAGTCGGCCTACGTCTCGGCCAAGCACGGCATCGCCGGCCTCACCAAGACCGTGGCGCTGGAAGTCGCGACCCACAAGATCACCTGCAACTGCATCAGCCCCGGCTACGTCTGGACCCCGCTGGTCGAGAAGCAAATCCCCGACACGATGAAGGCACGCAATCTGACTCGCGAGCAGGTCATCAACGATGTGCTGCTCGATGCGCAGCCGACCAAGGAGTTCGTCACCTCCGAGCAGGTCGCCGCGCTCGCCCTGTTCCTGTGCAGCGACGACGCCGCCCAGATCACCGGCACCAACCTCTCGATCGACGGCGGCTGGACCGCGGAGTAATTCGTGCCGACCTGACAACTCTCGGTCATGCCCCGCGAAGGCGGGGCATCCAGTACACCGCGGCCTCTCGGTTAATCACAGCCGCCTCGGAGTACTGGATCGCCCGGTCAAGCCGGGCGATGACAGCGAGAGTGGATCGGCGTTTTCGATCGTCGTCTATTTGCCGAACGCCAGCACGTGCAGCCCCAGCCGCTGCCGCACGATCCAGAACAGCAGCACCGTCTCGAAGGTGAGGGAGATCGAGGTCGCAGCCGCGGCGCCATGGCCGCCGTAGCGCGGCACCAGCGCGATGCAGAGCACGAGGTTCATCACGAAGGCTAGCGCATAGGCGAGCGCGCAGATCTTCTGCTGGCCGAGCATGTTGAGCAGGCGCTCGACCGGCCCGATCGCAGAGCGGACCACGAGCCCGATCGCGGCGACGAACATGATGTCGTAGCCGACGGTGAATTGCGGCCCGAACAGCCAGAGCAGCGGCTTGCCGAGCGCGAGCAGCACGATGGTCGCGGCCAGCGACGGCCAGAACGTCCAGGTGATGGCATGCGCGACGTAGGCCGACAGGCGCGCCTCGTCGCCGCTGGCATTGTATTCGGCGAAGCGGTGTGCCGTCGTAGCTGACATCGCGTAGTGGATGAACGAGACCAGCGCCAGCGTCTTCACCACGGCGAAATAGACGCCGACCTCGTCCGAGGGACGGAATTGCTGCAGCACCAGCACGTCGGTGTAGGACAGGAGCAGGTAGAAGCTCTCGACCAGCAGGATCGGTAGCGAGACGGCGAGCCAGCCCTTGACGTCATAGGCCTTCGGTCCCGGTGTGATGTGATCGGCGAGCTTGCGGTTCAGCACGACCATCTGCCCGGCCATCGCGATCCATACCGCGCAAAGGCTTGCGACCATCGCGGCGACGGCGCCGAGGTGATAGCCGAGCAGGAAGGCGAGCGCCGTGATGCCGATGATCAGCGCCTGGCGGATGATGAATTGCGGCATCAGGCCGAGTTGCATCCAGTCGTGCGAGCGCGCGATGCCGTCCTGGGTGTTGGCGACCACGAAAGCGGGCAGCGTCATGCAGCCGATATAGAGCGGCAGCACCTCGGCGGGATCGATCCAGGGCGACAGCAATTTGACGATGCCAGCAAGGCCGAGCGACGTCAGCGTGGACACGGCAAAGGTCAGCCAGCGGCTGCCGGACAGGAAGCCGCGCAGCAGCGCGTGCGCGCCGTTGGCGCGGTACTCCGGAATGATTTTCTGCGCGGAGGCCGATATGCCGAAATCCATCATGCTGCCGAGCAGCAGCACCCAGGTCCAGACATAGACGTAGATGCCGTAATCGGACGTGCCCATCCAGCGCGCCAGCAGCACCTGCGAGACATAAGCGAGGCCGGCGCTGATGACGCGAATGATGAAGATGGTGCCGGCGAGCCGTCGGGTCAGCGACGCCTCGCTCGATCCGCCCGCGAGCCTGGCACGCAGCCGCGCGACCAGCCCGGCCGGTCCGGTCGTTGCGGGTGGTGCATCCATCACGGCCAATTCGAACAATCCCCAGCGACCTGCAGCGGCAGGCGAGGGATTAGCAACCATTCGTTAAGATTCGGTTGGGCGGACGCTAGTTCAAATTCGTGTTGAACTCGTACGCCTTCTCCGGCCCGACCAGCGTGAACTTCAGCGCCGCGCCCTCGGGCTTGGCGCCCGGCGGCAGCCCGTCGAGCTCGAACGAGAAGCGCACGACCCCGGGCGGGCTGGGCTGCACCGGCGCTGGAATCGGCAGCGCCCAATCGGGAGTCGGGCCTTCCACGAACAGATTGACCTTGCGGCTGTCCGGCGCCACCACATCGACCACTACGTTCTTGGGCCCGTCCCGCTTGACGTCGCGAATGGTGAGCGGATTGGGGTCGCCGATATTGGCGGGCTTCGGCACGGTGTCGAGCGCGGCACGCAAGTTCGCGTCCTCGGTCGAGGCGACGCTGTTGAAGCCGAGCTCGGCGCTGGCCTCTACGGGAATGCAGAGCTTCTCGCACACCGCGTAGTTGATCTCGGCCCTCAAGGTCACCGGCTTGTCTGCAGCCTTGGCGACGATGCGCAGGGGCAGCACGACTTGGTCGCGATAGCCGATGGAATGGCCGCCCGCGCCGTCGTCGAACTTCAGCGGCGCCGGCCACATCACCGTCACCGCCTCGACATTGTCGGACTTGGAGAAGTCGAACCGGGGTGGAACGCCGGAATCGCCGGGCGACCGCCAGTAGGTCTTCCAGCCGGGCTGCAGCTGGAAGGCGATACCGCCGAGCAGCACCGCGCCGCTGCGCGAGCCCGCCAGGAGCCGCACCGCGGAATGTCCATCGCGCTGCCAAGGCGATGCGTCATCGGCACGGGCCGCGATAGCCAACGACGACGCGAGCAGGGTTGTCGCGACGCCAATCGCCGCACGCAGGGGAACAATGCTGGACATGGCACGTCTTTACAGGGTCACCCAGGGCCAAACCATTGAATTGCTTGTGATGGATGCACTCGAATCAACTCGCCGCAAGCCTTGATTTGACAGCCGCCCGGCCCGACATCAGGATAGGAATTGAAACCGGAGTGCTCGAGCGATGGCTCCCACAGGCAAGAGGACGGGCGAAAGCACCCGCAGCTCGGGCGCCGCGCTGCCCAGTTCCGGCGGCTATCTCGACGGCCGGCTCCTGATCGCAATGCCCGTGATGGGCGATTCCCGCTTCGAGCGCTCGGTGATCTATCTTTGCGCCCATTCGGCGGAGGGGGCGATGGGCATCATCGTGAACCACCCCGCCGGCAGCATCGATTTCCCCGAGCTCTTGCAGCAGCTCGGCATCATCAAGAAGGGCGAGCACATCAAGCTGCCGGAGAATGCCGAAAGTATGAAGGTGCTGCGGGGCGGGCCGGTCGACACCGGGCGCGGCTTCGTGCTGCATTCCAGCGACTTCTACATCGAGAACGCCACGCTGCGGATCGATGACGGCGTCTGCCTGACCGCGACGGTCGACATTCTGCGCGCCATCGCCAACGGCTCCGGCCCCAAGCACGCCATCCTCGCGCTCGGCTATGCCGGCTGGGCGCCGGGCCAGCTCGAGACGGAGATCCAGAGCAACGGCTGGCTGCATTGCGACGCGGACGCGGATCTGATTTTCGGCGACGACGTCGAGGACAAGTACAATCGCGCTTTGCAGAAGATCGGCATCGACCCCGGTATGCTCTCGAACGAGGCCGGGCACGCGTAGCGTTATCGGCCGCTATTGCCACACTCTCCACTGCCCTCAGTTATTCTCCGCTGTCGTCCCGGATCGGCGCTTCGCGCCGGACAACGCTACGCGTTGCCCAGCGCTCCGCTTGTCCGGGACGACGACCGAATTTGTGGCTACTCCGACCCGGCCTACTCCGCCGCCTGCTGCTGCACCGTCGGCTCCGTCCCCGCCACCGTCGCGCGGCGCATGTCGCGGGGCTGGGACTGGTCGTAGCGGCGGACGCGGTGCATGGTCTGGCGGTTGTCCCACATCACGAGGTCATGCAGCTTCCATTTGTGCACGTAGACGAACTCGGGTTGCGTGGCGTGCTCGGTCAGATCGCGCAGCAATAGCCGCCCCTCGGGCATGCTCATGCCGACGACCTTGCCGGCATGCGATGACAGATACAGCGACTTGCGGCGATGCACGGGGTGCGTGCGCACCAGCCGTTGCAGCACCGGCTTGAACATCTCCTTCTCTTCGTCGGTGTATTCGGTGAAGCCGAGCGATCCCCGCGAATACATCAGCGAATGCTCGCAGACGAGATCCTCGATCTCCGCCTTGGTCTCGTCGTCGAGCGCGTCATAGGCCGCGCGCATGTCGGCGAACTCGGTGTTGCCGCCCTTCGGGTTCACCACGCGCGCCGATAGCAGCGAGAATTTTGCGGGGATCGGACGGAACGAGCTGTCCGAGTGCCACAGGCAATTGCCGAGGTTGAACAGATTGGCGCGGCTGTCCTTGGGCAGCGGCTTGCCGTCCTTGCCGAGGTTGGAGACGTCGTTCAGGCCTGAGGTGAGGCGGTGTTCATCCGCCTTGGTGATGTTGCCGCCGCGCGCCTCCTCGCGCTGGCCAAAATTCAGCGCGAATGCCATCTGCTGCTCGTCGGTGATGTCCTGGTCGTGGAAGACGAGCACCGCGTACTTGTCCATGGCGGCCTCGATCTCGCGCGCCTGATCCGGCGTGAGCGGCTTGCGCAAGTCGAGGCCGGACACCTCGCCGACGAAATGTTTCTGAAGCTGCCGGATGGCGATGGTCATTGCGTTCCTCCCGCATCTACGAGCGGTTTCCCCGCTCTGTTTGTGGAAAAAATGACTCCCGCATCCGGCGATGTCAACGCGCCGCGCGCATGGCTCTCACGCGTTCCGCGCCATCAGCCCGCCATCGACCGGGATCACCGCGCCGGTGAGGAAGGACGCCGCCGGAAGGCACAGGCTCAGCGTCATATGCGCGACCTCTTCAGGGTCGCCGTAGCGGCCGAGTGCGGTGCGGCGCTTGGCGTAGATGGTCTTGTGCTCCTCCGGGATGCGGTCGGTGATTTTTGTGCGGATCGGTCCGGGGCAGATGCAGTTGACGGTGATGCCCTCGCGGCCGAGCTCCACCGCCAGCGAGCGGGTGAGGCTCACGACGCCGCCCTTCGCGGCCGAATACGGGCTGTGCAATGCGGTGGCGCCGAGCGCCTCGGTCGAGGCGATGTTGACGATGCGGGGACTCTTCGACTTGCGCAAGTGCGGCAGCGCGGCGCGGATGATGCGTGGGTGCGCCGTCAGCATCACGGCGATGCCCTTCGCCCAGGCGTCCTCGTAGCCCTCATCGTCGATCGCGACGCGCACGGAGATGCCGGCATTGTTGACGACGATGTCGAGGGCGCCGAAATGCGCGGCGACATCGCCGACCACGCGTTTGATTTCGCCGCCGTCGGCGACGTCGAGCTTCCACGCCCTTGCCGCGCCTCCGCTTGCCGCAATCTCCCTGGCGACGTCCTGCGCGCCTTGCTCGTCGAAATCGGTGACGGCGACGTTCGCACCTTCGTTTCCGAACACGCGCGCTGTGGCGCGCCCCATGCCGCTGGCTGCGCCAGTGACGAGCACGGTGAGCCCCTTCACGGACCGGCTGAGCTCCCTGACGTCGGACATGCTGTTCCCTCGCGCCGAGCTGGTTCTTGTTATGATTGACAAGGCTGGCATCGATCCGCAGACAGGTCAAACAAGCAGAAAACAAAAGGGGAGGCCGACAATGGCAAACGAGCTCGATTACTCAGGCAAGCAGGTGCTGGTGGTCGGCGGTTCCAGCGGCATCGGCAACGGCATCGCGCAGGCCTTTCGCGCCAAGGGCGCAGCTGTTGCCGTCTGCGGCACGCGTGCTCGCGCAACGGAATATTCAGCCGACGAAGGCTCCGATCTCGAAGGTCTTGCTTACGCGCAGCTCGACGTCAGCAATCCCAATGCCATCGAAGCATTCAGGCCGCCGTTCGACCGTCTCGACGTCCTAGTGCTCGCGCAGGGCGCGGTGATCTACCGCCGCGGCGAATTCGAGATGGCGGGCTTCCGCAAGGTGGTCGAGGTCAATCTGGTGAGCCTGATGGCCTGCGCGACGCGCTTTCATTCCATGTTGCGGGACGCGAAGGGCGCGCTGATCATCGTGTCCTCGACTGCGGCCTATCATTCCACCATGGGCAATCCCGCCTACAATGCCTCGAAGACCGGTGCGGTCGGATTGACGCGGACGCTGGGCGAGGCCTGGGCCGAGGACGGCATCCGCGTCAACGGCATCGCGCCAGGGCTCGTCGACACCAAGATGACGAAGGTGACGACCGACAATCCGAAGCGGCTCGAAGGCGCGCTCGCACGCATCCCGCTGCGGCGATTGGGTACGCCGGCCGACATGGCGGGCGCAGCGCTGTTCCTGGCCTCGCCGCTGTCGTCCTACATCATCGGCCAGACGTTGGTCGTCGATGGCGGCCTGATTCTATAGGAGAGCCTAAGGAACCGCGCTGCGTCTGATCGGTTACTTCGGCTGACCACCGAGGAGGATCATCATGGACACGGATCGGATTGTTGGATCGGCGAAGGAATATGCCGGACGCGCGGAAGGCGCGATCGGAGACATGGCAGGCGATGCCAAGACGCAGGCGTCGGGCAAGGCGCGGGAAGCCGCGGGCACGGTGCAGAATCTCTACGGCCAGGCCAAGGATGCCGTGCGCGACGCCACGGACACCGCCGCGGGCTATGCCAAGGACGCCTACGAGAACAGTGGTGAGACTTTCCGCGACGGCTCGAAGGCCATTGCGCAGAAGGTGCAGGACAATCCGCTCGGCGCGCTGCTGGTTGCCGGCGGCATCGGCTTCGCGCTGGCGCTGCTGATGTCGCGTCCCGCCCGCCGCCCGCCGTCACGCTGGCGCTATTACGGCTAGTTGCCGAAACGCCTGTCACGCGTGCCCCGGCTCAGCGATGCAGCGTGAGACGCTGCATCGCTGAGCCGGGGCCATCTTTTCTGAATGCCGCACGAATTGGGTCCCGGCTCTGCGCCGCATCACCAGAAGGTGCAGCGTCGCGTCCGGGACACGAGATCTTACCTTACCGGAACATCTCGGCGGAACGGCCGACGTTAGCCGGCGGACGCGGGATCCCAGGATTGGGATTCGGATTGCGCGGCCCGGGCGGCGGCGCCATTTGGCGCGGCGGCGGGGGCTGCGGCGAGCCGAAGCCGAAGAAATCACGGAATGTGGGCGTTGCCTGGGCCGGCAGTTGCGGGGCGACCTGCGGCTTCTTCGGCGCGAGCTTTGGCGGTGCGATCGCGGCGGCGGCGCCCGGTGCGCCCTGAGCCGCCCCGCCGTCCGGCGTCGTTGCCGCCATCGGCGTATCGCCCTTGGCCTGCTCGCGGCCGACTTCCCGGCGCGGCCAGGCATAATCGTCGGCGCGGCCGGCGGGAGCCGCCAGCGGCTCACCCTTCACCATGGTCTTGGCGGCGAGCGCATCGACAGCGGCGGGACGCGTGCCCGGTCCGCCCAGCAATTGATCGGTCGAGATCGAGGCTGCAACCAGCGGCACGATCGGTCCGGCCAACGGCCGTGGCGCGGGCTTGCCCGGCTCGGCGCTGGTGTCGGGGGTCGCGGGCTCGCTCGGCAGCGCGATCGGGCCGGAGCGTCCGGCAAGCAGACGCGTGATCTCGCGCTCGACATAATGCGCGAGCTTGCGCGCGCCGGCCTTGGTAAAATAGATGCCGTCGGAGCTGCGGAGCTGGCGGATCTGGCCTTCGAAGTCCGGGCCCTTCTGCAGGAAGCGGCCGGCTTCGTCGACGAAGCCGTCCCATACGTCGACATAGGTGATGCCGGCCTTGGCCGCGCCCTCACGGTACAGCGAATCCAGGAAAAGCGTGTCCGCGGTGCCCTTCGGTCCGCGGACCGCGGGCAGGCCGACCCAGAGCACCGGCACGCCCTTGGTTTTGAGGACGGCCGCGAGCTCCTCGATCTTCTTGCCGTAGAGCTCGACCCAGCGCTCGTCACGGAATTCGTAGAGGCCGTTCGGATTGCGCGCGGTCTTTTCCGGCGCGGCTGCCGGCGTGTCGGCATTGTCGGCGTCGTCCTGCGGCAGGTCGGCGTCGGCAGGCTTATCGTCCAGCTTGGCCGCGCTGTCGCCGGGCTTGGCGTCGCCGGGCTTGGCGTCGCTGGGCTTGCCTTGCGGCTTTGCGCGCGCACCCTTGTCGTTCTTCTTATCTTTGTCCTTCTCCGCGGCCGGCTTGTCGGGTTTGTCGGCGGCCGGCTCGCGGATCGCGACGCGGTCGTTGAGGCCAAGCATGACGACGATCACGTCGGGCTTTTCGGTCTCGAGAATGCCCTTGGCCGCCGCGGCCCAGTCCGCGGGCTCGCCCTTGGGCTGGTACCTGATCAGGCCGGACGTGGTCTTGTGCTTGCGGATCACGCCCATGTCGGGCTGCTCGGCGTAGGCGTCTTCGAGGCCATAGGCGAGCCAGTCGGCCATGGCATCGCCGATCACCAGCACGTTCTTCTCAGGAATCGTGTCGCGCTTGGCCGGTGCCGGCGCGCGCGAAAAATCCTGGCGCGGCGCCTGCGGCGGCGGCTGGAAGGGTGCGAAGAAGTCGCCGCCGAACCATCCGCCACCTCCGCCGCCCCGTGGTGGCGGTGGTGGGGCCGAACGCTGCGGCGGACCGCCGAAGCCAGGGAAGTTGAAGAACTGCGCCGAAGCGGGTGCCGCCACCGACACCAGGATCGCAAGCGCCGTCCCCAGCGCGATCAACGGGCCGGTCTCGGTCAGCGCCTTGAACAGGGACTTCTTCGACATGCGATCTCGGGCACGCGCAATGGGGGATCGGAGTTAGCTCAATATAATAACGGAATCAGGCGCCAAACGGGCAAATTCCATCGCAGATTCTTGTCCATAGACCGGGGAACACCAGTCCCGGTCAAGGCTATCAGCCAAAATCCCCCTTCAAGGTTACGTCAGGCGCGATTTTACCGCCCGCGCAGCCGGTCCAGCACGTCGGAGGAGGCAAAACCGTCGGCGGGGACCCCGATCGAGGCCTGGAAGTTGCGCAGGGCCTCCCTGGTCAGGCCGCCGAATTGGCCGTCCGGGGTGCCCTTGTAGTAGCCGCGCTGAGCCAGCAGCTGCTGCAGCTCCAGCCGTTCGGTGCGGGACAGCTCGCGCTCCTGCCGCGGCCAGGGCTGCACGAAAGGCTGTCCCCCGCGCAGGCGGTCGGCGAAATGGCCGATCGCCAGCGCATAGGCTTCCGCCGGGTTGTACTTCATGATGACGCGGTAATTCTGCAGCATCAAAAAGCCCGGTCCCTGCGCGCCGGCGGGTGCCAGCAGGTAAGCCTTGTCCGCAGGATGCGGGAAGGCCTGGTTGTTCGGACGCTTGAGCCCGAGCTTCTCCCATTGCGCGATCGGCATCGCCTTGGCGCGGTCGGCCAGCATGTAGTTGAAGCCTTGCGGTACCACGACCTCGTAGCCCCAGGTCTGGCCTGGCTGCCAGCCGTCCTTCTTCAGATTGTTGGCGGTCGACGCGATCAGGTCGGTCGGATTGTCGACGACGTCGCGCCGGCCGTCGCCGTCGCCGTCCACCGCGAAGCGCTTGAACGCGGTCGGCATGAACTGGGTCGGGCCGAAGGCGCCGGCCCAGGAGCCGCGCAGCTGCTCCGGACGCAAATCGCCGCGGTTGAGGATCTCCAGCGCGGAGAGGAATTCGTCCTTGAAATAGGCTTGGCGGCGGCCGATGCAGGCGAGCGTCGCGGTCGATTGCAGCACGCTGCGATCGCCGATCTGCGTCGAGTAATTGGACTCGATGCCCCAGATCGAGGCGATGATGTAGCGGTCGACACCGGTGGCCTTTTCGGTGGCGTCGAACTGCGTCTTGTATTTGGCGAGGACCTCGCGGCCCTTGGCGAGGCGGTTGTCGTTCACCAGGATGTCGAGATAGGCCCAGATCGACTTGGTGAATTCCGGCTGCGAATCCATGAGGTCCATGATGCGCAGGTCGGGTGAGAGCCCGGCGGTGAAGCGCTGAAAGTTCTCCTGCGTGACGCCGCGTCGTGCGGCATCGGGCCACATCGCAGCGACGCAATTGTTGAAATTGCCGGCAGCCTCGCGGATCGCGGCGGCCGTCATCAAGGGATGGCCGGAGGCGCCGTCCTCGCCGCTCCACGGCAATGGACCCGTCGGCGCGCCGCTCGGGCCAGGTGTGGGTTGCGCCGGTGCCGGGTTCGATCCCGAGAAGATGCCGCCGAACAGGTTGGACAGGCCGTTCTGCGCCTGGGCGTGTCCGCCGGCCGGCAGCAGCAAAGCGGCCGCAACGACTGCGCCGCCAGCCCGTCTCGCCAGTCCTGCCATTGATTGCATCATGTTTCCACCCGTCGGCCTGAAAAACCCGCCACAGGAGGCCTGGTTAGCGTTGCCAATAGCTTAACAAAGGTGAAATTTTGGTGGCGGCCTTTTTCTTAACTCCGTCGGGGCGAGGCCCCACATCCGCCTTTGTTGGCGGCTGCAAACAGGCTAGCAAGGATGCCATTGCTCCCGTCCCATGTGCCCCCAAGGTATTCGATCGATCCCATGAAGATTCGCAAAGCCGTATTCCCCGTCGCCGGCCTCGGCACCCGCGTCCTGCCTGCCACCAAGGCGATGCCGAAGGAAATGCTGACCATCGTCGACAAGCCGCTGATCCAATACGTCTATGACGAGGC
Organism: Bradyrhizobium sp. NBAIM03; assembly: GCF_020194055.1. Taxonomy (NCBI): domain Bacteria; kingdom Pseudomonadati; phylum Pseudomonadota; class Alphaproteobacteria; order Hyphomicrobiales; family Nitrobacteraceae; genus Bradyrhizobium; species Bradyrhizobium sp. NBAIM03. The sequence goes on from NZ_JADYVS010000005.1 coordinate 343,386, forward strand.
GAAGGAAGCCGGCATCGAGCACTTCGTCTTCGTCACCGGCCGCAACAAGGCTGTCATCGAGGATCACTTCGACCGGATGTTCGAGCTCGACGCGACGCTGGCCGCGCGCGGCAAGAAAGCGGAGCAGGACATCCTGGCGCAGAACCAGCCCGAGGCCGGCGCGGTCAGCTTCACCCGCCAGCAGGCGCCGCTCGGCCTCGGCCACGCGGTCTGGTGCGCGCGCGACATCGTCGGCAACGAGCCGTTCGCCGTGGTGCTGCCGGACGAGCTCGTGCTCAACACGCCCGGCTGCCTGAAGCAGATGATCGAAATGGCGTCCTCGCTCGGCGAGAAATCCAATCTGATCGCGGTCGAGGCGGTGCCCGATCACCTGACCCATCAATACGGCATCTGCGGCGTCGGCAAGCGCAACGGCAAGATGTTCGAGGTCGACGGCATGGTCGAGAAGCCGGCCAAGGGCACCGCGCCCTCCAACCTTTCGATCACCGGCCGCTACATCCTGCAGCCGGAGATCTTCAAGATCCTGGAGACCCAGGAGCGCGGCGCCGGCGGCGAGATCCAGCTCACCGACGCCATGATCGGGCTTGCCAAGACGCAGAAATTCTACGGCGTCGAGTTCGAGGGCGAGCGCCATGATTGCGGCTCCAAGCCCGGCTTCCTGCGCGCCAACATCGCCTATGGCTTGAAGCGCCCGGAATTGCGCGACGGCCTGGTCGCGGAGATGAAGAAGTATCTTGGGCAGTAGCGAGCCGCTCGTCATTGCGAGCGAAGCGAAGCAATCCAGAATCCTTCCGCTGAGGAAGTCTGGATTGCTTCGTCGCAAGAGCTCCTCGCAATGACGAGAGCGAGAGACCGCCTCACGCCACCAGCGACAGCTGCGGCAGGCTCGCCACCACCGACTGGTTGCGCCCGCCGGCTTTGGCGGCGTAGAGCGCCTTGTCGGCGGCGGCAACCAGTAGCGGCCAGTCCATGCCGGCGGCGGGGACGAGGCTCGCGATGCCGCAGGACACCGTCGACATCGCCTGATCGTCGGACCAGCCCTGCACCTTGAGGCGGATCATCTCCGCCACCTTGTGGGCCTCAGTGGCCGAGGTGTTCGGCAGCAGCACGGCGAATTCCTCGCCGCCGTAGCGCGCCGCGCAATCGCCGGCGCGGCTCACCGAATCGGAAATGCAGATGGCGATGCCGACCAGCACCTGGTCGCCGGCCTGATGGCCGAACGTGTCGTTGTAAGCCTTGAAGTGATCGGTATCGATCATGAGCAGCGCGATCGGCGCCTTCTGGCGCATGGCGCGCCGCCATTCGACGTCGATGACGGAATCGAATTTGCGGCGGTTTTTCAAGCCCGTGAGCGCGTCGGTCGTCGCCAACTCCTCGAGCTTGCGCTCGGCCTCGGCGCGCCGGCCGATCTCGCGCGCGAGCACGAGGGTCGATCCCAGCACGAACAGGATGAGCGCCAGCACCACGGTGCCGATGCGGAGCGCCTCCCTTTGCCAGAGCGCGAACACCGCGGCCAAAGGCTTGCCGGCGACCACGAACAGCGGACCATTGTTCTTGCTGCGGACATAGAGCCGCGGCGTCGCATCGACCGGGCCCTGTCCCGAATAGGCGGCGCCGACCCTGAGATTGTCGGCCTTCCAGTTCTGACGGTCGTTCAGGTTCGTGCCGATGATGTCGAGATCGAACGGTCGCCGCATGATGATGGTGCGGTCGCGCTTGAGCACGGTGATGGTGTCCTCAGGGTCGAGGTTGAGCCGATCGAACAGCTCGTGGAAATAGCTGAAGTGGATCGAGCCGGCGACCACGCCCATGAAGCCGCCGTCAGCGTCACTGATGCGCCGGCTCAGCACGATCGAGTAGGCGCCGCGAAACAGCATGGGACGGCTGATGAACAGCTCCGTGCCGGGATTATCCCGGTGGACCTTGAAGTAGTCCTCCTCGCTGCGGTCCTCGGGCAGGGGATCGAGCGTGGAGGCATCGATGGTCAGCCGGCCCTCGGCGTCGAACACCTGGATGGCGCCGAAATGCTTGGCGGTGGTCGCGTGGTCGAACAGGATCAGGTGACGGATCGTCTTTGAGACCGTCGCCAACTCGGGCAGCAGCATGTTGCTGGCCACCGCCTTCAGCGACAAATCGTAGATCTCGACGTTGCGGCTGACGTCGGACTCGATCGTGGTCGCGAGGTTCTCCAGCGTCTGGCGGGCGAGTGCCTCCTCGCCGCGGCGCATGTCGAGCATGACGTTGACGCAAATGGCGGAAAAGCCGATCACCGTCACCACGGACGAGATGATCAGCAGCTTCGCCGAAATCCGCCACGGCCGGCGGGCCGCAACGTCGCGCCATCCAGAGAACATTGTTCGCTCCTGTCCATAGTGGATGCGCCCGAAAGCTTGCGTAGTGTTTAAGCCGCGACGGCGCTGCTGCGATGAGTTAAGAATCGGTTGATGCGGCTGACGGTTTGGGCAGCCTGACTTCGCCCCGGACGAGAGGACGAGTGTGAACGACTACGACGCGTTGCGCGATTATCTGCTGCGGCAGAAGCAGGAGGAGCTCGTGCTGAGCTTTGAGCAGATCGAGGAGATCATCGGCGCGGCGCTGCCGCGCGCGGCCCAGCGTGCCTCATGGTGGGACAGCCTTCGCAGCCCCGACATCCAGATGCCGCAACGCGAAGCCTGCCTCGCCGCCGGCTTCGTGGCGACACGCATGCCGGACGGCCAGAGCGTCCGGTTCAGGAAGCAGAAGGGTGAGCGGCGGCGCTAGTGCGTGACTTCCCTTCTCCCCTTGCGGGAGAAGGTGGCGCGAAGCGCCGGATGAGGGGTATGTCTCCGCGCATTCAGATGGATTTGGACGTGGGGAGAGATACCCCTCACCCCCGCTCGCTTGCGAGCGGACCCTCTCCCGCAAGGGGAGAGGGGAAGATCAACTCGCAGCTTCCAGCCGCACTTCCGTGAGCAGACGCATCGCCGCGTCCGCGTCCATCGGCTCGCCGAAGGCAAAACCTTGCGCGTATTCGCAGCCCATCTGGTAGAGCTCGACGGCGTCCGAATCGGTCTCGGCGCCTTCGGCGACGACGTCCATGCCGAGGTCATGCGCGAGCGCGATGATCGACTTCAGGATCACGGGGCGGGTGCCGCGGCTGGTGGTGCGTACGAACGACTGGTCGATCTTGATAGTGTCGAACGGGAAGCGCTGCAGATAGGCCAGCGAGGAGTGGCCTGTGCCGAAATCGTCGAGCGACAGCCCGGTGCCGAGCTCGCGGATCCGGGTCAACATCTGGGCTGCGTGCTCCGGATTCTCCATCACCAGCGATTCCGTCAGCTCGAGCTTGAGCGTGCCGCGCGCCACCGAGGAGCGCGACAGCACGGTACGGACATCGTGAATCAAATCGTGGCGCAGCAGCTGCCGCGAGGAGACGTTGACGGAAGCGAAGATCGGCTCGCGCGAGCGCATCGCCCGCTGCCACACCGAAAGCTGCTTGGCGGTCTGGTCGAGCACGAACATGCCGAGGTCGACGATCAACCCGGTCTCCTCGGCGATGGTGATGAACTCGGAGGGCGCCATGCGTCCGAGCTTCGGGTGGTCCCAGCGCGCCAGGGCCTCGAAACCGGCGATGGAGCGATCCTCCAGCCGCACGATCGGCTGGTACAGGATCGTGATCTCTTGGCGCTCGATGGCGCGGCGCAACTCGCTCTCCAGCGTCAGGCGGTCGGTCTTACGCGCCCGCATCGCCGGCTTGTAGACGTCGATGCGGTCGCCGCCGATCCGCTTGGAGTGATACATCGCCAGCTCGGCGTCCTTGATGATCTCGTCCGTGAGCTGGGTTTGCGGATCGGACAGCGCGAGGCCGATCGACGCGGTGAGGAAGATCTCGCGGTCGTTGAAGGCGATCGGCGCGCGGATGGTCTTGCGGATGGTCTCGGCGAAAGCGGTGATGCGGGCCGGGTCCTGCTCCGACAGCAGGATCAGGCCGAATTGGTCGCCGGCCATCCGCGCCAGCGTGTCCTGCGGCTTCAGGATGCGGGTGAGGCGGCGCGCCAGCGTGAGCAGGATGGAATCGCCGACCGCGATGCCGACGGAATCGTTGACCTGCTTGAAGCGGTCGAGGTCGATCACCATCAGCGTCGGCCGCAGCGTCGGCATGGTCTTGGCGAAATGCGCGACCGCGCCCAGCCGGTCCATGAACAGTTTTCGGTTGGGCAGGCCGGTGAGATTGTCATGCACGGAATCGTGCAGCAGGCGCTCCTCGGCGTTGCGCAGCTCGGTGACGTCAGTGAGCGTGCCGACCACGCGCGAGACCTCGCCGTCCGAGCCGACCACCGGGCGCGCCTTGAGCGCGAACCACATGAAGTGGCCGTCCGGCGTGCGCAGACGGAAATCCTGCACCAGGCGGCCGCGGCGCTGGTCGAGCACGCTGTCGAGCGCGGCGCGGAAACGGTCCTGGTCGAGCGGATGCAGTACTTCTAACCAGGAGGCGGCCGGGCCTTCCAGCGTCCCGCGCTTCAGCCCGAGCAGGGCTTCGGTCTCGGGACTGGTGAACACCTTGTCGGCGGAGACGTCCCAGTCCCAGATCAGGTCGCCGGAGCCGGCCAGCGCCAAGGCGCGCCGCTCGATGTCGGAGACGACGCCCGTGCTGGCGCCGCCGCCGGCAAAGGCGTGCTGCATCACCGTAAAGCCGATCAGCATCACGATCAGCACGAGGCCGCCGAGCAGGGCCGGGCCGACGATGTCGTTGGTGACCGAGCCCGCCACCGTCATGCCGGCCGCGACCACCCAGACCACGAGGAGGAACCAGGTCGGGATCAAGAGCACGGCGCGGTCGAAGCCGTGGGTGGAGAGATAGACGATCAGCGCGAAGCCGGCGAAGGCGATCAGCACCAGCGAGATGCGGGCGATGCCGGAGGCCACCGCCGGGTCGAACAGCGCGAGCGCCACCAGCGAGCCGAGGAACGCGAGCCAGCCGACCGTGATGTGCGAATAGCGCACGTGCCAGCGGCTGAGATTGAGATAGGCGAACAGGAACACCAGGAGTGTCGCCGCCAGGATCGCTTCGCCCGCCGCGCGCCAGATGCGCTCGGCGTTGTTCGACATGTCGAGCACCTTGCCCCAGAAGCCGAAGTCGACGCCGATATAGACCAGCACCGCCCAGGCCAGCGCCGCCGCGGCCGGGAACATGATGCTGCCCTTCACCACGAACAGGATGGTCAGCACCAAGGCAAGCAAGCCGGAGATGCCGATCACGATGCCCTGGTACAGCGTGAAGGAGTTGACCTTGTCCTTGTAGGCTTCCGGCTCCCACAGGTAGAGCTGCGGCAGCTTGTCGGTGCGCAGCTCCGCAACGAAGGTGACGACGGCGCCGGGGTCGAGCGTGATGCGGAACACGTCCGCGGTGGCGCTTTCCTGCCGTTCCGGGCGGTCGCCGATCGAGGGCGTGATGGTCGCGATGCGCGACAGGCCGAGGTCGGGCCACAGCAATCCCGAGGAGACGATGCGATAGTGCGGAGCGACGATCAGGCGATCGAGCTGGTCGTCGGTGTTGTTGGCGAGCGCGAACACCACCCAGTTCTGTCCGCCCTCGCGGGCGCGCACCTCGATGCGGCGGACGATGCCGTCGGTGCCGGGTGCGGTGGAGACCTGGATACGATCGGCATCGCTGCGCTGATGCTCGAGCACGCCGGTGAGGTCGATCGCGGGCGCGTCGCTACGGACGCTGACGGCGTCGAGCGCGCGCGCAGGATACGCGGCGACAAGAATCATGAGGCCCAGCGCGATGGGCGCGAGGCACCTGATCAGACGCAAGGTCAGTTCTCCGCGTTCGACGCAAACTCGTCAGTGCAAGTCAAATCTAAAAGGCGATTTCAGACCGGACCGATGCGGTTCGGTGCGTCGCGATAGATGCCACGAAAGCGAGGAAAATCAAAGGGTTTCCGGCTTGCCCTGTGGGCCAGCGGCCTAGGCCTCCAACACAATTTTGCCAATATGTGCGCTCGTTTCCATGCGCCGGTGGGCGTCTGCCGCCTTTTCCAGCGGGAAAGTGCTGTCCATCACCGGCTTGACGCGGCCTTCGCGCAAAAGCGGCATCACTTTCTGCTCGATCGCGGCCACCATCGCCGCCTTGTCCGCATTACTACGGGGGCGCAAGGTCGAGCCGGTATGGGTCAGGCGCTTGACCATAACCTTGGCGATGTTGACGCTGACCTTGGGGCCGTTGAGGGTCGCGATCTGGACGATGCGGCCGTCGATCGCAGCGGCATCATAATTGCGATCGACATATTCTCCGGCGACCATGTCGAGGATCAGGTTGACGCCAACGTTGTTGGTCTCCGCCTTCACCACGGCGACGAAGTCTTCGGTCTTGTAGTTGATGGCGCGGTCGGCCCCCAGTTTGAGGCAGGCGTCGATCTTGTCCTGCGATCCCACGGTGACGAACACTTTCGCACCGAAGGCTTTGGCAAGCTGAATGGCCATAGTGCCGATGCCGGACGAGCCGCCATGGATCAGCAGCGTCTCGCCGGCCTTGAGGCCGCCGCGTTCGAACACATTGTGCCAGACCGTCATCAGGGTTTCCGGCAGCGCGCCGGCTTCCTTCATCGACAGCGCCGGCGGCACACTCATCGCCTGGGCGTCTTGGGCGATGCAGTACTGCGCATAGCCGCCGCCGGCGACCAGCGACATCACCTTGTCGCCGACCTTGTGCCGCTTGGCGTTGCTGCCGACCGCGACGACTTCGCCTGATATCTCGAGGCCGGGCAGGTCGCTGGCGCCGGGCGGCGGCGGATAGGCGCCGGAGCGCTGCGCCACGTCGGGCCGGTTGACGCCGGCAGCTTCGACCTTGACCAGGATCTCGTCGGGACCGGGCTGCGGAACACTGCGTTGCTCCGGCACCAGCACCTCCGGCCCGCCGGGCTTGGAGATGGCGACCACGGTCATTTGCGCGGGCAGCTTGTCCATGATGTGTCCTTGAGCAAAAGTGCGGGAGGAAACGAGGCCCTTGCTTAGCCAGCGCGGTGCAGGCTGGCAACCGCCTTAGGCCATGTGGTCCGACCCGCGGACGGAGAGGAGCAACGACGATGCCGATCGAAGACGACGATCGCCCACGCAAGAAGATCAGTCATGAAATTGGGCAGGACCTCTCACTTTTGTCAGTGGAGGAACTGACCGAGCGCGTGGCGCTGCTCAAGACCGAGATCGCAAGACTGGAAGAAGCCGCCACCAAAAAGCGCGCCTCGCGCGATGCGGCGAACAGTATTTTCAAGTCTTAGTGGTCGCCACACAGCGACTGTCGTCCCGGACGCGTGGGCCGAACTTTCCCCGCCTCGTCATTCCGGGCTCGCGACTTCGTCGCGCCCCGGAATGACGACTGAGGCGTCTGTTCCCGCAGCATACTCGGCCACTGGCTCACATGACTAATGAACTCTGAAAAAATTAGCTCGTTTACTTCAGATTAAGCTTTCGGGTTTATGACTGGAACTGTCCTCGTTTGGACACCGAGTGGCTCCTGTCCACTCTGTTTGACGCCTCCCTGTTATCAACTTTCAAAGCCGCCGGTCTCCGGCGGCTCTTTTTTTGCGTTCACTGCCCGGTTTGCACCTCTCATCCCGGTAGCATACGAAAGGATTGACCCGCGGAAACCATATCCGCGCTTGTCACTGGACTCCGCGTCCCGCCCGCGCAATGATTTGTTCATCATAAGCCGGCGGCAAAGCCGGGCAGTCAAACAGTTGCGTAAGAGGCGTTAACCATGGAACGTTTGCAGGCCGACGGCGCGCTCGTTCAGCTCAGTGAGCGATTCACCAATTCTGCAGCGTTCGGCAATTTGTTCCGTGAGGGCATGGACCTCGTCGAGGAGACCGCCGCCTATCTCGACGGCGCCGGCCGCGTTGAGGCCAAGGCGCTCGACCGCGCCGTCAGCCTCACCTATGCGACCGAGAGCATGCGCCTCACGACGCGCCTGATGCAGCTCGCCTCCTGGCTGCTGCTGCACCGCGCGGTCAAGGAAGGCGAGATGACGCTAAGCCAGGCCAATCGCGAGAAGACCAAGGTCAAGCTTACCGCCGCCGATCCCGGTCCCGCCGACACCATCGAGAAGCTGCCCGCGCAGCTTCAGGACCTGATCCATCGCTCGATGAGTCTGCAGACCCGCGTCCGCCGCCTCGACAGCACGATCCACACCCCGCCGGCCGAGCAGGCCACGATCGGCAACCCGCTGGTGCCGCACCTCAACGCGCTGAAGGCCGCGTTCGAGCGGTAGGGTCTATCAACAATTCCAATCGTCATTCCGGGACGCGCCTCTTGGCGCGGGCCCGGAATCCATACTCGCGATCGTGGTTATAGACTCTCAGTGCGCAATTGCGCATCGTAGCTCGCGACTTCGTCGCGCCCCGGAATGACAGCCCCAAAACAAAAACGCCCCCGGTCTCCCGGGGGCGTTTTCATCTCCAGCCTTGTGGCCGGCTCAATCCTTCTTGAGAAAGCCCGAAAACTTCTTCTGGAAGCGCGAGACGCGGCCGCCGCGGTCCATGATCTGGGCTGAGCCGCCGGTCCAGGCCGGGTGCGACTTCGGATCGATGTCGAGGTTCAGCGTGTCGCCTTCCTTGCCCCAGGTGGAGCGGGTCAGGTACTCGGTTCCGTCGGTCATGACGACCTTAATCGTATGATAATTCGGATGAATTTCGGCTTTCATGGCAATTCCTCGGCGCTCCGGCGCCTTCTTGGGTGGCTCGCGAATGACGGATTTGGGCGGCTCTATACCTCACGAAACCCCGCAAAACAAGCCATGCCGGCGCGCTGGACCGGGTTTGCCCCTAAGGGACTTCCCGGATTTGCCACTACTCATGCACCGGCCTATTGGGAGCAGATCAATGCAACGGGTCGGATCTCATGAGCGCAGTGGAACGGCTGGATGACCACGATGTCGAACGGCCCGCAATGAACGCCGCAGACACTCCCTCGATCGAGGCCGAGCTGATCGAAGCGCCGGCCAAGGGCCGCGCCAAGCTGCGGCCGCTGCTCGCGCTCGCGCCGTATGTGATCCGCTATCGCGGTCGCGCGGCGCTGGCCTTCGTCGCGCTCACGATCGCCGCGCTGACCACGCTGCTGGTGCCGGTCGCGGTGCGCCGGATGATCGATTTCGGCCTGACGCCCGAGGGCATCGAGCTGATCAACAGCTACTTCTCGGTGATGCTCGCGGTCGTCGCCGTGCTCGCGATCGCCAGTGCCGCGCGCTACTACCTCGTGATGAGCATCGGCGAACGCATCGTCGCCGATCTCCGGCGCGACGTCTTCGCCCATCTGCTGTCGCTCTCTCCCGCCTTCTTCGATTCCGCCCGCAGCGGCGAATTGATCTCGCGCCTCACTGCCGACACCACCCAGCTGAAATCGGCGGTCGGTGCCTCCGTCTCGATCGCGCTGCGCAACCTGATGATGTTCCTCGGCGCGACGGCGATGATGGTGATCACGAGCCCGAAGCTGTCGGGCTTCGTGCTGCTGGCCATCCCTTTGATCGTGCTGCCGCTGGTGGCGTTCGGGCGCTGGGTGCGGCGCCTGTCGCGCAATGCGCAGGACACGCTCGCCGACGCCTCCGCCTATGCCGGCGAATTGGTCGGTGCGATCCGCACCGTGCAGGCCTATACCAGCGAGCAATTTGCCGAGAAGCGTTTCGGCGGCGAGGTCGAGCAGGCCTATGAAGCCGCGCGCACCTCGACCCAGGCCCGCGCCGTGCTCACGGCGATCATCATCTTCATCGTGTTCGCAAGCGTGGTCGCCATCCTCTGGATCGGCTCGCATGACGTGCTCACCGGCGCGATCACGCCGGGCCGGCTCGGCCAGTTCGTTCTCTACGCCGTGTTCGCCGCAGCGGGCCTCGGCCAGCTCAGCGAGGTCTGGGGCGAGGTCTCGGCGGCGTCGGGCGCGGCCGAGCGCCTGTTCGAGATCCTCCACGTCAAGCCCGAGATCACCGCGCCTGCGACGCCGCTTGCGCTGCCGGTGCCGGCGCGCGGCGAGGTCGGCTTCGATCGGGTCAGCTTCGCCTATCCGGCGCGGTCCGACGTCAAGGTGCTCGACGCCGTGTCGTTCACCGTGCGCCCCGGCGAGAAGGTCGCGATCGTCGGTCCCTCCGGGGCCGGCAAGAGCACCATCTTTCATCTGCTGCTGCGCTTCTACGATCCGCGCAGCGGGACGATCTCGCTCGACGGCGTGCCGGTCAGGTCCGCCGACCCCGGCGATTTCCGCGCGCGCATCGCACTGGTGCCGCAGGACTCCGTGGTGTTCGCCGCGAGCGCCCGCGAGAACATCCGCTTCGGCCGGCCCGATGCGACCGATGCCGAGGTCGAGCGCGCCGCCGAGCTCGCCCATGCCGCCGAATTCATCCGCCGCCTGCCTGAAGGTTTCGAGACTGCGCTCGGCGAGCACGGCGTGACGCTCTCCGGCGGCCAGCGCCAGCGCATTGCGATCGCACGCGCCATCCTGCGCGACGCGCCGCTGTTGCTGCTGGACGAAGCCACCTCCGCGCTCGACGCCGAAAGCGAGACGCTGGTGCAGACCGCGCTGGAAGAGCTGATGCGCCACCGCACCACGCTCGTCATCGCCCACCGCCTCGCCACCGTGCTCTCCTGCGACCGCATCCTGGTGATGGACCAGGGCCGGATCGTCGAGCAGGGCACGCATGCCGAGCTCGTCGCGGCGAACGGGCTCTATGCGCGGCTGGCGCGGCTGCAGTTCGAGGGCGCGTAGACGCCTCACACGGCGGAAAGTACCGGGGACCTCACGCCTTCCACACCATCTTCAACACCGGCCGCCCCGAGGTCGGGTTCACGTCGTCGCCCGCATGGGCGAAGCCGCTACGCTCGTAGAAGCGGATCGCGCGGGCATTGTCCTTGTTGACGAGCAGCGTGACGCCCGAGGGCGACAGCCGCTTGGCCTCGTCCACCAGCAGCCTTGCCGCGTCGGAGCCCCAATGCGCGGGATCGACGACGAGCTGGTCGAGATAGCCTTCGCCGTCGACGGTGACGAAACCGACCAGCGCGCCGTCCTGCTCCGCCACCACGATCTGGGCCTTCGGCACCAGATCCCTCAGCCAGCGCTCGCGCCACCATTCGAGCCGTGCCGCGAAGTCGATCTGCGGATAGGCCTGCTGCCAGGTGCGATGCCAGAGATCGATCGCGACGGCTTCGTCTTCGGGTCGGTAAAGGCGGAGGTGGAGCGCGCTCACTACCGCTCCGTCAGCTTCAGCTCGATGCGGCGATTGCGCTTGTAGGCCTCCTCGGTGTTGCCGGTATCGAGCGGCTGGAATTCGCCGAAGCCGGCCGCGACGAGGCGCTGGGCGGGCACGCCGAGCGAGACCAGATATTGCACCACTGAGATCGAGCGCGCCGCGGACAGGTCCCAGTTCGACCTGAAGTTCGCGCCGCTCACCGGCCGCACGTCGGTATGGCCGTCGACGCGCAGCACCCAGGGGATGTCGCTCGGGATCTTCTTGTCGAGCTCGATCAGCGCCGCTGCCAAGGTGTCGAGCTCGGCGCGGCCCTCGGGCAGCAGGACCGCTTGTCCCGTGTCGAAGAACACTTCGGACTGAAACACGAAGCGGTCGCCGACGATGCGGATGTCGGGGCGGTTGCCGAGGATGGCGCGCAGGCGGCCGAAGAATTCCGAGCGGTAGCGCGACAATTCCTGCACGCGCTGCGCCAGGGCGACGTTGAGGCGAGAGCCCAGGTCGGCGATGCGGTTCTGCGATTCCTTGTCGCGCTTCTCGGAGGCATCGAGCGCCTCCTCCAGCGCCGCCAATTGCCGGCGCAGCGCGCTGATCTGCTGGTTCAGCACCTCGATCTGCGCCAGCGCCCGCGCCGAAACCGCCTTCTCCGAGTCCAATGCCTTGCCGAGCTCGGCGGTCTTGCCTTGCGCATCGTTGCCGGCGGCCGCCAAGCCGTCATAGAGACCCTTGATGCGGTCGCGCTCGGACTCAGCCGAGGCGAGCCCGGCTTTCAGCGACGAGACCTGGTCGTCGAGGGTGAGCTTGCCGAGCTTCTCCAGCGACAACAGCTCGTTGAGCTGGGCGATCTTGGCGTTGAGCTGCTCCAGCGCCTTGTCCTTGCCGGTGACCTCCTGCGACAGGAAGAACTGCACCACGAGGAATACCGACAGCAGGAACACGATCGACAGCACCAGCGTCGACAGCGCGTCGACGAAGCCGGGCCAGTAGTTGAGACCGCCTTCGCTGCGGCGGGCGCGGGCAAGGGCCATGTCATCCGTCTCCACTCTTGTGTCCCGGACGCGGTGCAGCGTGCAACGCTGCTGCGCAGAGCCGGGACCCATCTTGTCCCTGACGCTGGGCCCGGCTCAGCGATGCATCATTTCATGCTGCGTCGCGTCCGGGGCACAACACCGTCTCAACTCTTCTCGGGCTGGCGCGCGATCCGCTCCAGCAGGCGGCGGATCTCGCGGTTCTGCTCGCCCTGGCCGTCGGCCCATTCGCGGATCATCTGCTGCTCGGTGCGCATGTGCGAGACCAGCGCCTGGATGGCTTCGGCAAGGCTCGCCATCGCCGCGGTGGTGCCGCGGCCGGCGCTGCCTTCCTCGAGCACGGACCGCAGCCGTTCGACCGCGGCCTGAAGCTCGCCGCTGGCGACGCCGCCGCCGGTCGCGACAGGCGCCTCGCCGTTGCCATACTCGCGCACTGTGGTGGCGAGCCAGTCTTCGAGATCGGTGTAGAAGCGGTTCTGCGCCTGGCTCGATTGCAGATCGAGGAAGCCGAGGATCAGCGAGCCGGCGAGGCCGAACAGCGAGCTGGAGAAGGAGATGCCCATGCCGCCGAGCGGGGCGGCGAGGCCTTCCTTCAGCGTGTCGAACAGCGCCCCGGAATCGCTCCCGACCTTGAGCCCGTCGATCACCTTGCCCACCGAGCCCACCGTCTCGATCAGGCCCCAGAAGGTGCCGAGCAGGCCGAGGAAGACCAAGAGGCCGGTCATGTAGCGGGAGATGTCGCGGGCCTCGTCCAGGCGGGTCGCGATCGAATCGAGCAGGTGCCGCATCGTGGTCTGGGTGATGGTCATCCGCCCTGAACGCTCCCCGCCGAGGATCGCAGCCATCGGCGCCAGCAGCTTGGGGTGGCGGGCCGGCGCCAGGCCGGGATCGGCGACGCGGAAATTGTTGACCCAGGAGACTTCGGGATAGAGCCGGATGACCTGGCGGAAGGCCAGGATGATGCCGATGAACAGCACCCCCCCGATCAGGGCGTTGAGCCCGGGATTGGCGAAGAAGGCCTGGACGATCTGCTTGTAGAGCACCACGCTCACCAGCGTGCACAGCACCAGGAAGACCAGCATCCGCACCAGGAAGACGCTGGGCGAGGACAGTTTGGTGTACTCGATGTCCATGGTGGATCGGGAAGTGCCAGACCGCATGCCGGTATCATCCGTTACGTAAAGCTTGCTTGCGGCGCGCACTATGGCACAGCGCCGGCCCAAAAAAAGCGCCGGATGCGCCGATTTCGGGGACAGCTCGGGGAACCCGGACCGGAAGCGGTGCTTTGATAAGCAGGTCTCTGCAGAAGTTCGCCATTCGGGGGGCGCATGAGCGTCGTTTCCGCGATCATCGGGACTGCCGAGCGTGTGCCGCTGCCGGACGTGGTGATCCGCGCCGCGATCCAGCGCCTGTGCTCCCGCATGGCGACGCGCCTGTCCGGGCTGGGCGTCGGCGACGATGCCGCCTTCGCCGGGCGGATGATGCTGCGGCCGATCGCCGAGGGCGCGGCAGCGGGGCATGACGAGGTGCCCGCGGCCTTCTTCGCCGACTTGCTCGGCCCCAAACGCAAATTCTCCTCCTGCTTCTACAAGACCGACGCGACCACCTTGCGGGAGGCGGAGGAGGAGGCGCTGCGCCAGACCGTCGAGCATGCCGGCCTGGCCGACGGCCAGGCCATTCTGGAGCTTGGCTGTGGCTGGGGCTCGCTGTCGCTGTGGATGGCACGGCAATTTCCGCACGCGACGGTGACGGCGGTCGCGGCCTCGCAGGCGCAGCGCGCCTCCGTCGAGGAGGAGGCGCGGCGGCGCGGGCTGCTGAATCTGCGCGTGGTCACGGCCGACATGAACGTGTTCGCGCCCGATGGCCAGTTCGACCGCATCGTCTCGGTCGAGATGTTCGAGCGGATGAGCAACTGGCGCAAGCTGATGACGCGCGTGCGGTCATGGCTCGCGCCGGAGGGACGGTTCTTCATGCACGTCGTCACCCACCGGTCCGGCTCGCATCTGCCTGACCCGGCCGATCGCGACGACTGGATCGCGCAATACGTCTACACAGGCGGGCTGATGCCGAGCCATCACCTCGTCAGGCAGTTCGACGATATCTTTGCCATCGAGAAGGAATGGTGCTGGAGCGGCACGCACTACCAGCGCACCGCCAACGACTGGCTGGCCAATTTCGATGCCCATCGCGAGGCCATCGAAGCCTCCTTGCACGGGGTCCACGGCGAGGAGACCGCTCTCTGGATGCGTCGCTGGCGCTGGTTCCTGCTCGCGACCTCGGGCCTGTTCGGTTACGCCGACGGAACAGAATGGGGCGTCAGCCATTACCGGATGAAGGCCGCCGAGTAATTGCGGTGTTCCGCCGCAGCACGCGCCGGTGGAACTTAGATTCACAATCAAGTTACACCGCAAAAGCCTCCTGATTTCAACGGGATAAGCTGTGTGACAATGAGCCGCCCGCGCCATGCGTTGCATCGCAGCAGATGCATTCTATTTTGGCGGCATCAGCCGCGTGCAAAAGGTCCAGAACGGGCTTCGCGCGAGCATGATCAGTTTCAACAATCGGGGCATCCCACTTCATGTTTGGAATTCGAGCGCGATCGGCATGCGTTGCAATGATGCTCGCGGCCCTTGCGCCGCTGCTGGGTGCTTGCGAGGAATCCAGTTCCGCGGTGTCCGCCGCCCAGCCGCCTGCCCCTGACGTCAGCATCGTTATCGTCAAGCCGCAGCCGCGCGCCGTGGTGCGCGAGCTGCCGGGCCGCATCGCCCCGACCCGAGTCTCCGAAGTCCGGCCGCGCGTGTCCGGCATCGTGGTCGAGCGCCTGTTCCGCCAAGGCAGCGAGGTGAGGGCCGGCGATCCGCTCTACCGCATCGATCCGCGCCCGTTCGAGGTCGAGGTCATGGCCAACGAGGCCGCGCTGGCGAAGGCCGAAGCGGCATTGGCGCAGGCCAAGCAGCAGGCGCATCGTATCGCCACCCTGACCAGGGATCGCGCCGCGCCCGAAGCCGAGAACGAGAAGGCGATTGCGGCCGAACGCCAGGCCCATGCCGAGGTCGAGGGCCGCAAGGCCGAGCTCGCGCGGGCCAGGCTTAATCTCGACTACGCCACCGTGCGTGCGCCGATCGACGGCGTGGTCGGCGCGGCCCTCGTCAGCGAGGGCGCGCTCGCCGTGCAGAACGAGACCAATCTCGCCACCATCCAGCAGCTCGATCCGATCTATGCCGACTTTACCCAGTCGGTGACCGAGCTCAACCAGCTCCGCCGCGCCTTCGAGACCGGCGACCTCGATCGCATCGCCGCCGATGCCGCCAAGGTGCGCCTCGTGCTCGACGACAACACCATCTATTCGCTCGACGGCAAGCTGCTGTTCTCCGACGCCAAGGTCGACGCCCACACCGGGCAGGTGACGTTGCGCGGCGAGTTCCCCAATCCCAAGCGCGAGCTGCTCCCGGGCATGTATGTCCGGGTCCGCATCGACCAGGGTCTCGATTCCGATGCGATCGCGGTGCCGCAGCAGGCGATCCAGCGCAATGGCGGCGGCGGCAGCGAGGTGTTCGTCGTCAAGGACGACAATCACATCGCGGTGCAGCCGGTGCGCACCGGCTCGGTGCAGGACGGCCTCTGGTTCATCACCGAAGGCCTGAAGTCCGGCGACAAGGTCGTGGTCGAAGGCTTCCAGAAATTCGCGGCCGGCGACAAGGTCAAGCCGCAATCCTGGTCGGAGGCGGAAGCGACCGCAGACAACCGGCACGCTCAGCAGCTCACGCGGTAACGCTCCGCGCAGCAAGTGTCGTCCTTAACCTGAGGAGCCCGCTGCAAGCGGGCGTCTCGAAGGATGGCCGCGGGAGAGAGCCGGGCCTTCATGGTTCTCGCGGCGATGCGCGGCATCGTCCGGAGCGCGCGTTCCGCGCTCCTCACCATGAGGGTCTAACCGAACAACGAGGATAAAACGGCCAATGCCGAGTTTCTTCATCGACAGGCCGATCTTCGCCTGGGTGGTCGCGCTGTTCATCTGCTTGATCGGCGCGATCGCGGTGCCGCTGCTGCCGATCGCGCAATATCCGATCATCGCGCCGCCCTCGATCTCGGTCTCGACCAGCTATCCCGGCGCCTCGCCGGAAAACCTCTACAATAGCGTCACGCGGCTGATCGAGGAGGAGCTCAACGGCGCCGCCAACATCCTCAATTTCGAATCGACCAGCGACTCGCTCGGCCAGGTCGAGATCATCGCCAATTTCCAGCCGGGCACCGACACCAGTGCCGCCTCGGTCGAGGTCCAGAACCGCATCAAGCGCGTCGAGGCGCGCCTGCCGCGCGCGGTGATGCAGCAGGGCATCCTGATCGAGGAAGCCTCGAGCGCAGTGCTGCAGATCATCACGCTGAACTCGACTGACGGCAGCCTGGATGAAGTCGGCCTCGGCGACTTCATGATCCGCAACGTGCTCGGCGAGATCCGCCGCATTCCCGGCGTCGGCCGCGCCACACTGTACTCGACCGAGCGCTCGCTTCGTGTCTGGGTCGATCCGGCCAAGCTGGTCGGCTATGGCCTGACCGCCGACGACGTCAACAAGGCCATCACCGCGCAGAACGCGCAGGTCGCTTCCGGCAGCATCGGCGCCGAGCCATCGACCTCGAACCAGCGCACCTCGGCACTGGTGCTGGTCAAGGGCCAGCTCTCCTCGCCCGACGAGTTCGGCGCCATCATCCTGCGTGCCAACGCCGACGGTTCGACCGTGCGCCTGCGCGATGTCGCGCGGATCGAGGTCGGCGGCCTCAGCTATCAGTTCAACACGCGCCTCGACGGCAAGCCGACGGCGGGCCTGTCGGTCCTGATGTCGCCAACCGGCAATGCGCTGGCGACCGCCAGCGCAGTCGAAGCGAAGATGAAGGAGCTGTCGCGCTTCTTCCCGGCCAACATCACCTACGAGATCCCCTACAACATCACCCCTGTGGTCGAGGCCTCGATCGAGAAGGTGCTGACGACGCTGGTCGAAGCTGTGGTGCTGGTGTTCGTGGTGATGTTCTTGTTCCTGCAGAACATCCGCTACACCATCATTCCGACCATCGTGGTCCCGGTGGCGCTGCTGGGCGCCTGCTCCACTCTGCTGCTCGCCGGCTATTCCATCAACATGCTCTCGATGTTCGGCATGGTGCTCGCGGTCGGCATCCTCGTCGACGACGCCATTGTGGTGGTCGAGAACGTCGAGCGGATCATGGCCGAGGAAGGCCTGCCGCCGAAGGAAGCGACGCGGAAAGCCATGTCGCAGATCACCGGCGCCATCATCGGCATCACGCTGGTGCTGATGGCGGTGTTCGTGCCGATGGCGTTCTTCCCGGGCTCGGTCGGCATCATCTACCGCCAGTTCTCCGTCACCATGGTCGCCGCGATCGGCTTCTCCGCCTTCCTGGCGCTGTCGTTGACGCCGGCGCTGTGCGCGACGCTGTTGAAGCCTGTGGCAAAGGGGCACGGTCATTCGACCAACTTCGTGTTCGGCTGGTTCAACCGCATGCTCGAAGGCGTCAAGGAACGCTATTCGCGCACCGTCGGCTTTTCGCTGAATCGCACCGGCCGCCTGATGCTGGTCTATGCCGCGCTGCTGGTCGGCCTGTCCTGGGCCTTCGTCAACCTGCCCGGCGGCTTCCTGCCCGTCGACGACCAGGGCTTCATCACCACCGACGTGCAGACGCCGTCGGATTCGTCCTATGCCCGCACCGAGGCCGTGATCGAGAAGGTCGAAAAATATCTCGCCGCGCGGCCGGGCGTCGACAACGTCACCTTCCTCACCGGCTTCAGCTTCTCCGGCCAGGGCATGAACACCGCGCAGGCCTTCATCACGCTGAAGGACTGGTCGGAGCGCGGGCCGAAGGACTCCGCTGCCGCGATCGTCAACGACGTCAACCGCGACCTGGGCTCGTCGATCCGCGACGCAAAAATCTCGGCGCTGCAGCCGCCGCCGATCGACAATCTCGGCAACTCGTCCGGCTTCTCGTTCCGCCTCCAGGATCGCGGCCAGAAGGGCTATCAGCAATTGATGCGCGCCGCCGACCAGCTGATCGCGGAGGCCAATGCCAGCCCGGTGCTGCAGAAGGTCTATATCGAAGGCCTGCCCGAGGCGGGCGTGGTCAATCTCATGATCGACCGCGAGAAGGCCGGCGCGTTCGGCGTCACCTTCGAGGACATCAACAACACCATCTCGACCAATCTCGGCTCGAACTACATCAACGACTTCCCGAACCGCGGTCGCATGCAGCGCGTCGTGGTGCAGGCGGACGCGCGCGACCGCATGCGGGCCGAGGACATCCTCAACTACAACGTCAAGAACAGCCGCGGCCAGCTGGTGCCGTTCTCGTCCTTCACCACGATCGAATGGGCGCGCGGCCCGACACAGATCGCCGGCTTCAACTATTATCCGGCGGTGCGCATCTCCGGCGAGGCCAGGCCCGGCTTCACCTCGGGCGATGCCATCGCCGAGATGGAGCGGCTCGCCGACCGGTTGCCGCGCGGTTTCGGCTATGAATGGACCGGACAGTCGCTGCAGGAGAAGCTGTCGGGCTCGCAGGCGCCGTTCCTGCTCGCCCTGTCGGTGTTCGTGGTGTTCCTGTGCCTCGCCGCGCTCTACGAGAGCTGGACCATTCCGCTCGCGGTGCTGCTCACCGTGCCGCTCGGCATCGTCGGCGCGGTCACTGCCGCTATGCTGCGCGGCCTGCCCAACGACGTCTATTTCACCGTCGGCCTGATCACGATCATTGGCCTCGCCGCAAAGGACGCGATCCTGATCATCGAGTTCGCCAAGGATCTGCGGAAAGAAGGCAAGCCGCTGGTCGAAGCCACCATCGAAGCCTGCCGCCTGCGCTTCCGCCCCATCTTGATGACCGGCCTTGCCTTCATCTGCGGCGTGCTGCCGATGGCCATCGCCCACGGCGCCGGCGGCGCCAGCCAGCAGGCGCTCGGCAGCGTGGTGATGGGCGGCATGATCGCCGTGGTGATCCTGGCGCTGTTGATGGTGCCGGTGTTCTTCGTCTCGGTGCAGCGCGTGCTGGCGGGTGATCGCGAGCCGAAGGCGGCGCGGGAAGCTGAAGCGCACGGCCGACCGGCGCGGGCGCACACCGGCCACTGATGCACCCCCGTCATTCCGGGGCGTGCGAAGCACGAGCCCGGAATCCAGCGGGCCACCATTGACGAGGATCAATGGATTCCGGGCTCGCGCCAAGAGGCGCGGCCCGGAATGACAGGGGAATGTGGAGCGCGAGCTGCCGCCTTAAGCCGGCTTCCGCAAGATCTTCACCAGCTCCCCGTGCACGTACTCATTCCCGCACACGACGTGCCCGGTGACCAGCGGGTCGCCCGGCGTTGCGATATCGCTGATGGTGCCGCCGGCTTCGCGCACCATCAGCATACCGGCCGCGATGTCCCAGGATTGCAAATCGCGCTCCCAATACCCGTCGAGCCGGCCGGCGGCGACGAAGGCGAGATCGAGCGAGGCAGCGCCGAAACGGCGCAAGCCGGCGACGCGGTCCTGGATCGCGGTCATCTCGCGGCGGAATTCCTCGTGGTCGCCGCGGCCGATATGGGGCAGGCCGCAGGCCACCACGCATTCGCTCAGCTGGCGGCGGCCGGCGACGCGCAGGCGCTGGTCGTTGAGGAAGGCGCCCTTGCCCCGCTCGGCGATGTAGAGCTCGTCATTGGCGGGATTGTAGATCACGCCCGCGATCACGGTGCCCTCGCGGGCGAGCCCGATCGAGATCGCAAATTGCGGGATGCCGTGCAGGAAGTTGGTGGTGCCGTCCAAGGGATCGACGATCCAGGTGTGGCTCTTGTCGGTGCCCTCGCGGTTGCCCCCTTCCTCGCCGATGAAGCCGTAGCCGGGCCGGGCCTTGGCGAGGTCCTGGTAGAGGATCTCCTCGGCGCGCTTGTCGGCGAGCGAGACGAAATTGGCCGGCCCCTTCAGCGAGACCTGGAGATGCTCGATCTCGCCGAGATCGCGCTTGAGGCTGCGGCCAGCGCGGCGCGCCGCCTTGACCATGACGTTGATAGTGGCGGAATACAGCATATGCTTCTGGTCTTGATCGGGGAGAGGGGCGCGGAAACACGCCTGTTTGAGGGATTGGGTGCCCCGTGAGGGGCCCCGCGTCAAGTCATTTGGACCCGAGCCACTTCCTGGCAGCGGCCTCGGCCTTGGCGCGGTCATCGGCCGGCAGATCGGAGAGCTGCTTGTCGAGCTCGGGGTCGCCCTTGCCGGCGGTCTTGGCCACCAGGTGCCATTTGAAGCCTTCGATCTTGTCCACGGGCGTGCCCACGCCGTTGATCAGCACCCAGGCCAGCCGGTTCTGCGCGATCGCGCTGCCCTGTCGGGAGGCCTTGCGCAGCAGGGCGACGGCGGCCGGCTGGTTCTTCGGCGTGCCGGTGCCGTTGAACATCGCGATGGCATATTCGACCTCGGCATCGACATTGTCGGCGATCGCGGCGGCCTGGAGCAGCCGCACCGCGCGTTCGGGGTCCTTCGGCACACCGGTGCCTTCCTTGTAGAAGGTCGCGAGCGCGTATTGCGCTTCGGGCAGGCCTGCATCGGCGGCTTGGCGCAGCAGTTCCGCCGAACGTCGGACGTCCTGCGGCAGCGTCTGGCCGTCCAAATAGAGCAGGGCGAGGTTATAGGCCGCCTTGGGCTCGCCGAGCTTGGCGGCGGAGGCCATCAGCCTGACCGCCTCGCTTTTGTCGACCGGGCCGCCGCGGCCGGAGATGCGCAGCATGGCGAGCGCGAACATCGCCTCGCGATCGCCGGCATCGGCGGCGCGCTTGTACCATTCGGCCGCCTTGACGTAGTCGCGCCTTATGCCCATGGCGTTGGAATAGAGCTCGCCGAGCATGGTCATCGCCTTGGCATCGCCCGCTTGTGCGCGCACCGTGGCGAGCTCGAACGCGGTCTTGTATTGCCCGCGCTGATAGGCGCCGAACACCAGATCGACGTTGGGATCGTCGGACGGCGGCGCGGGGATCACGGTTGCCGGCTTGGGCGAAGCGGACGGCTTGGGAGATGCCGTAGGCTTCGGCGCCGGTGCTGCCTCCTTCTTCTTGGCAGGGGCGGGCGGCTTTGGCTTCTGCTTCTCTGCCGGTGCGCTCGGCGTCGTCGCCGGCGGGGTGATCTGCAGCTGCGCGGCCGCGGGCACTGTCAGCAGCAGCGTGGCGAGCATGGTGATGCACGGGAGCTTCATGTCGGGCGCTAGCCGTGCTCCTGGCCCGCAGGATCTTGGCTCGCAGGATCTTGGCCGGCCAGTGCCGTCGCATGAGCCTTCTTGATCGCGGCATCGACCTCGATCAGGGCGGCCTTGGGCCCGCGCGGATCGGCCCAGATGAAGTCGCCGACCAGCACGAAATCGGCGCCGCTGGCGGCGAAATCGTAGGCCTCGTCCAGCGTGGTGGCAAAGCCGACGCAGGGCGGCTCGAACAGCTCGGCCCACCAGTCGAGCCGCTCGGCGATCGCCTGCGACGACGGCCGCTGGCCCTTCGCATCGGGCTCGCCGAACAGCACGTAATCCGCGCCCATCTCGCCCGCATCCATGGAATGGTGCCGCGTCGTCAGCCCGCCGACACCGGCGATGCGATCCGGCTTGAGCGACGGCAGGGCCTCCTTCAGCGCGGCGATCCCGGGCAGGTGCGCGCCGTCGGCGCCGCCGCGCGCGACGATATCAGGATGGCCGTCGACGAGGAGTGCCGCGCCCGTCTTCTGCACCGGCGGCGCGAATGCCTTGACGCGCGAGATCATGCCGCGCTGATCGGTCTCCTTCAGCCGCAGCAGCACGGCGGCGATGTCGGCGGACGCGATCAGCCCCGGCAGCTCGGCGACCAGCGTCGCGGGATCATCGACGACGGGCGTCGCGAGATAGAGGCGCGGCGCCGGGCGCGGCGGAGGCGGTTTGTTCGACAAGGTCTAGGCTGCCTTCTGTTCCAGGCTGCTTTGCCATTCGCCCTTGGAGGCGAGGCCGTTCATGCGCGCGCGATGGCTGAAGGCGCGCTGGCCGGCCGCGACGTTCTCAGGCTTGCCCGACCAGGCCTTCTGCGGCGCGGCCTGCAGCGCGCGGCCGTAGGAGAAGGTCAGGCCCCAGGGCAGCGGACCGAGCTTGTGCATGGCGTTGAGATGCGCGGTTGCCTCTTCGTCCGACTGGCCGCCGGACAGGAAGGCGATGCCGGGCACCGCCGCCGGCACGCAGGCCTTGAGCAGCCGTATCGTCTTCTCCGCGACCTCCTCGACGGAGGCCTGCTTCGGGCACTTCTTGCCTGAGATCGCCATGTTCGGCTTCAGCACCATGCCTTCCAGCGCCACGCGCTGCACGCGCAATTCCTGGAAGGTCTTGTTGAGCACGCGTTGCGTCACCTCATAGCAGCGCTCGATGTCGTGGTCGCCGTCCATCAGCACCTCCGGCTCGACGATCGGCACGATCTGGGCGGCCTGGCACAGCGCGGCATAGCGCGCCAGCGCGTGGGCGTTGACGCTGATCGCGGTCATCGAGGGGATGCCGCTGCCGATGTCGATCACCGCGCGCCATTTGGCAAAGCGTGCGCCGCGCTCGTAATATTTCTTCAGCCGCTCGGCGAGCCTGTCGAGCCCGACCGTGACGAGCTCTCCGGGGCACATCGGCAAGGCCTGCGTGCCTTCGTCGACCTTGATGCCGGGAATGGCGCCGGCCTGCTCGATCAGCTTGACCAGCGGCGTGCCGTCCTTGGCATTCTGCCAGATCGTCTCGTCATAGAGGATCACGCCGGAGATGTACTGGCTCATGGCGTCCTTGGCGCGAAACAGCATTTCGCGATAGTCGCGGCGGTTCTCTTCGGTCGATTCCACGCCGATGGCGTCGAAGCGCTTCTTGATGGTGCCGGAGGATTCGTCGGCGGCAAGGATGCCCTTGCCGGACGCGACCATGGCGGTCGCGATCTTGTTGAGCTCAGTCAGATTCATCGAGAGGTCCTCCCAAAACGATTCTGCCCTTGCCCGGGAAAATAGACCGTTCTCGGGCAATTGCCGAGTTATCGTTCGTCGCAGGGTAAAGGGTCTTTCTGTCATTCCGGGATGCGCCGAAAGGCGCAGGCCCGGAATCCATAACCCCAGGCTGTGGTTATGGATTCCGGGCCCACGCTTCGCGTGTCCCGGAATGACGGGAGGATGTGACGGAGGCCTTAGGCGACCCGGGGATCGAGCTCGCCCTTGGCGTAGCGCTTGGCCATCTCGGCGGTGGTCAGCACCTTCTTGATCTTGGAGGCCTGGCCTGCGGTGTTGAACTCCTGCAGGCGCTGCTTGCACAGCTTGGTCATGGCTTCCATCGCCGGCTTCAGGTACTTGCGCGGATCGAACTCTTCCGGGTTGTCCTTCAGAACTTTCCGGATCTGGCCGGTCATCGCCATGCGGTTGTCGGTGTCGATGTTGATCTTGCGCACGCCGTTCTTGATGCCGCGCTGGATCTCGGCCACCGGCACGCCCCAGGTCGGCTTCATCTTGCCGCCATAGGCGTTGATGATGTCCTGCAGGTCCTGCGGCACCGAGGAGGAGCCGTGCATGACGAGATGCGTGTTCGGCAGCTTGCGGTGGATCTCCTCGATCACGTTCATGGCGAGGATGTCGCCGTCGGGCTTGCGGGTGAATTTGTAAGCGCCGTGCGAGGTGCCCATCGCGATCGCGAGCGCGTCGACCTTGGTTTCCTGGACGAACTTCACGGCCTCGTCCGGATTGGTCAGGAGCTGGTCGTGGCTAAGCTTGCCTTCGGCGCCGTGGCCGTCTTCCTTGTCGCCCATGCCGGTCTCGAGCGAGCCGAGCACCCCGAGCTCGCCCTCGACCGAGATGCCGCCGAGATGGGCCATGTCGGTGACGGTCTTGGTGACGCCGACATTGTAGCCCCAGTCGCCGGGGGTCTTGCCGTCGGCCTTGAGCGAGCCGTCCATCATCACCGAGGTGAAGCCGGCCTGGATCGCGGTCATGCAGGTCGCCGGCTCGTTGCCGTGGTCGAGATGCACGCAGACCGGAATGTGCGGATAGATCTCGGTCACCGCGTCCATCATGTGCTTGAGCATGACGTCGTTGGCGTAGGAGCGCGCGCCGCGCGAGGCCTGGATGATGACGGGCGCGTCGACCTGGTTGGCCGCGTCCATGATGGCCAGCGCCTGCTCCATGTTGTTGATGTTGAAGGCCGGTACGCCGTAATCGTTCTCCGCCGCGTGGTCGAGCAATTGACGTAACGTGATCCGAGCCATCTGTCTTTGTCTCCCGTTGGGGCCTCAAAGGCCGCTTGATTACTTGCTACGCAGAACTTCAACGCCGGGCAGGGGCTTGCCTTCCATCCATTCAAGGAACGCGCCACCGGCGGTCGACACATAGGTGAAGTCACCGGCCACATGGGCCTGGTTGAGCGCCGCGACAGTGTCGCCGCCGCCCGCGATCGAGATCAGCTTCTTGGCCTTGGTGCGCTCGGCGGCGTGCTTGGCGGCCGCGACCGTGCCGCGGTCGAACGGCTGCATCTCGAATGCGCCCAGGGGGCCGTTCCAGACCAGCGTCGCTGCATCGTCGATCGCGGCATGGACGCGCGCGATCGATTGCGGGCCGACGTCGAGGATCATGCCGTCGGCCGGGATCGCATCGAGCCCATAGGCATGCGACGGCGCGTTGGCGGCGAAATGGTAGGCGACGGTGGCATCGACCGGGAGGATGATGGCGCAATTGGCGGCTTCCGCCTTCTCCATGATGCGCAGCGCGGTGGGGCTAAGATCCTTCTCGGCCAGCGACTTGCCGACCGCAACGCCCTGCGCGTGCAGGAAGGTGTTGGCCATGCCGCCGCCGATCACGAGCGCGTCGACCTTGGTGACGAGGTTTTCCAACAGGTCGATCTTGGTCGAGACCTTGGCGCCGCCGATGATGGCGATCACGGGCTTGCTCGGCGAGCCCAGCGCCTTCTCCAGCGCGTCCAGCTCGGCCTGCATGGTGCGGCCGGCATAGGCCGGCAGCTTGTGGCCGAGACCTTCGGTCGAGGCGTGGGCGCGGTGCGCGGCCGAGAACGCGTCATTGACCCAGATGTCGCCGAGCTTCGCGAGTTCCGCGACGAAGGCGGGATCGTTCTTTTCTTCCTCTTTGTGGAAGCGGGTGTTTTCCAGGCACAGGATGTCGCCATCCTTCAGGCCGGCGACCGCCTTGGCCGCGGGCTCGCCGATGCAATCCTCGGCAAACGCGACGGGCTTCTTCACCACCTTCGCCAGCGCCTCCGCGACGGGCTTGAGCGAGTCCTTGGCGTCGCGTCCCTTCGGCCGGCCGAAATGCGCGAGCAGGATGACCTTGCCGCCCTGGTCGGCGAGCTCGGTGATGGTCGGCGCCACGCGCTCGAGCCGGGTGGCGTCGGTGACGCGCCCGCTCTCCATGGGCACGTTGAGGTCGACGCGCAGCAGCACGCGCTTGCCCTTCACGTCGACGTCGTCGAGGGTGCGGAATTTAGCGGGCATCGTTCATCATCCGTGCGTCGGAGTGTCGGAATCGGGGGGAGGCGAATGGCCGTGGTCGCCGCTCCCTCCACCGTCTTTCGGAGACTTCACTGCGAGGCCCCGGCGAAATCCGTACGCGATCAACGCGATCAACAGTATGACGCCAGGGATGCCAATCCAGTGAGGAAGCACCTTGGCTTCCCTCAGATCACCTTCGCCATCGCGGCGGCGGTGTCCGCCATGCGGTTCGAAAAGCCCCACTCGTTGTCGTACCAGGACATCACGCGCACCAGCGTGCCGTTCTGCACCTTGGTCTGGTCCTCGTGGAAGGTCGAGGAGTGCGGGTCGTGGTTGAAGTCGATCGAGACGTTCGGCGCATTGGTGTAGCCGAGGATGCCCTTGAGCTGCTGCTCGCTGGCGCGCTTCATCGCCGCGTTGATCTCCTTGGCGTCGGTGGCGCGCTTGGCGACGATCTTGAGGTCGACGACCGAGACGTTCGGGGTCGGCACGCGGATCGCGACGCCGTCGAGCTTGCCCTTCAGCTCGGGCAGCACGAGGCCGATCGCCTTCGCAGCACCCGTCGAGGTCGGGATCATCGACATCGCCGCCGCGCGGCCGCGGTAGAGATCCTTGTGCATCGTGTCGAGCGTCGGCTGGTCGCCGGTATAGGCGTGGATCGTGGTCATGAAGCCGGTCTCGATGCCGACGAGATCGTTCAGCACCTTGGCAACCGGCGCAAGGCAGTTGGTGGTGCAGCTGCCGTTGGAGACGACGAGGTGATCCTTGGTCAGCGTGTCGTGGTTGACGCCGTAGACGATGGTGGCGTCGGCGCCGTCGGCGGGCGCGGAGACCAGCACGCGCTTGGCGCCGGCGGTCAGATGCGCGCTAGCCTTGTCCTTCGAGGTGAAGATGCCGGTGCATTCCATCGCAATGTCGACGCCGAGATCCTTCCAGGGCAGCTTCGAGGGATCGCGCTCGGCGGTCACCTTGATCTTGCCGTTGCCGAGGCTGATGGAGTCGCCGTCGACGGTGACGGTGCCGGGAAAGCGGCCATGGACGCTGTCGAAGCGGAGGAGATGAGCGTTGGTCTCGACCGGGCCGAGGTCGTTGATGCCGACGACCTCGATGTCCTTGCGGCCGGACTCGGCGATAGCCCGCAGGATGTTGCGGCCGATGCGGCCAAAACCGTTAATTCCGACGCGGACTGCCATGTTTCGTCTCCTTCAATGACCGTTGTCATCCCGCACAACGCGCGGATAGCGCGCCTGCGAGGTTTTTTAGGGGCGGACGCCCGGTTCGGCCGGGCGGTGCTTGATCATATGGGAGATTAGGTAGTCCTTTTTTGCGGCAAGCTCAACTCTCAGGAAACGCGCTTCAGCACAGCGTTAACCGCGGCCTCGGCGGTAATGCCGAAATGCTTGTAAAGCTCCTTGGCAGGGCCGCTTTCGCCGAACGAATGCATGCCGATGAATTCGCCATCCTGGCCAATCACGGCGTCCCAGCCCCAGCGCACGGCGGCCTCGATCGCGATCTTCACCGGCGCGTTGCCGATGATGGCGGCGCGCTTGGCCTCTGGTTGCGCTAACAACAGCTCCAGCGAGGGAACGGAGACAACGCGCGAAGCGACGCCGCGTTCCGCCAATTGTTTCTGGGCCGCGACCGCGATCTCGACCTCCGAGCCCGAGGCGAACAGCGTCGCCTTGGCTTCGCCCTGGGCGGCGACCAGCTCGTAGGCACCAGCCGCGCAGGGATTGTCGTTCGGTGCGGTGGTCCGCAGCTGCGGCAGGTTCTGCCGCGTCAGCGCCAGCACGGTCGGGCCATCGACGCGGTTGAGCGCGAGCTCCCAGCACTCGGCGACCTCGATGGCATCGCAGGGACGGAACACGCGCATGTTGGGAATGGCTCTGAGCGCTGCGAGATGCTCGACCGGCTGATGGGTCGGGCCGTCTTCGCCGAGACCGATCGAGTCATGGGTCATGACGTAGACGACACCGGCGCCCATCAGCGCGGCAAGGCGCATCGCCGGACGCGCATAATCGGTGAAGACGAGGAAGGTCGCGCCGTTCGGTGCGAAACCGCCGTGCAGGAAAATGCCGTTCATCGCGGCCGCCATGCCGTGCTCGCGGATGCCGTAATGGATGAAGCGTCCCTTCGGCGTCTTGGCTGAGAAGGCGGTCGCCGACTTCGCCTTGTTGTTGTTGGAGCCGGTGAGGTCGGCCGAGCCTGCCAGGAATTCCATCGGCATGGCGCCGGCGATGACTTCGATCACCGCTTCCGACGACTTGCGGGTGGCCGCGGTCATCGGCTTTTCCAGCAGCTCCTTCTTGTAGGCGCGCACGGCCTTGGCGAGCGAAGCCGGACGCTCATGACGCAGGCGGCGCTCGAACTCGGCGCGCTTGCGGCTGCCGAGCTCACCGAGCCGCGCTTCCCATTCCTGGCGTGCCGCGGCGCCGCGGCTGCCGGCCGCGCGCCATGCCTTCAGCACGTCGTCGGCGACCGCGAACGGCTCGAGCGAAATGCCGAGATTTTCCTTGGCAGCCTTGAGCTCGTCGGCGCCGAGTGCTTCGCCGTGCACCTTCGAGGTGCCTTGCTTGTGCGGCGCGCCGAAGCCGATCGTGGTGCGGCAGGCGATCAGCGTCGGCTTGCTGGATTTCTTCGCGCGCGTGATCGCATCGGCGATCGCGGCCTGGTCGTGGCCATCGATCTTCTCGGCCGCCCAGCCCGCCGACTTGAAGCGCTTCACCTGGTCGACGGAATCGGAGATCGAGGTCGGGCCGTCGATCGAGATGCCGTTGTCGTCGTAGAGCACGATCAACTTGTTGAGCTTCCAGTGCCCGGCCATCGCGATCGCTTCCTGCGACACGCCTTCCATCAGGTCGCCGTCGGAGGCGAGCACATAGGTGTGGTGGTCGACGATCTTCTTGCCGAACTCGGCCGCGAGCATCTTCTCGGCCAGCGCCATGCCGACCGCAGTCGAGATGCCCTGGCCGAGCGGGCCGGTGGTGGTCTCGATGCCCCTGGTGCGGAAGTTCTCGGGGTGGCCGGGGGTCAGCGAGTCGACCTGGCGGAACTGCTTGATCTGGTCCAGCGTCATCTCGGCATTGCCGGTCAGATACAGCAGCGAATAGAGCAGCATCGAGCCGTGGCCGGCCGAGAGCACGAAGCGGTCGCGGTCCGGCCAGGCGGGCGCGGCGGCGTCGAATTTCAGGAATTGGGTGAACAGCACGGTGGCGATGTCGGCGGCGCCCATCGGCAGGCCGGGATGGCCCGATTTCGCCTTCTCGACAGCGTCCATCGAAAGGCCGCGGATCGCGTTGGCCATACGGGTGTGATCGACCTGCGTCATGTCTGAAATCCGTCTGAAATGAAGCGCTTGGCGATGGTTGCCCGCGCGGGGAGAAGCCTGGCGGCCACTGAAGGTTGGCGCTGGGATAGCACCTCGGTTCCGGGAGTCCAAGGCAATCGAACGCCGGTTTGGCCGCAAAAGTTGCCTGTGTGGACATTGGTTTTCCGCCGGGATCGCGCCGGGCGGAAGCGACGCAGCGACACGTCGTCCCGATTGAACAGTGCATAGTTTTGCGGCGGCGTTGCGCTTGGCTAGCTTGCTTTGTAAATTTCTGCTTCTAACCGCTTGCCGAACCGAGTCTTTTGCCGGACGGCAAGCTCCAGGGAAAGGCCACTGGGCAAAGGCCGCCAGGTTCCGCCGCTGACTGCATGAACGATCGCGTATCCAACAGTTCTGCCATGACGGAGTCGTCCGCCGTCGAGATCGAGATTGCGACCCGCAGACTCATGGCGGCGCTCGATGCGCTCGAAAGTGCGGTGGAGCGGCGCCGCGATGCCGATCGCGACGAGAACGAGCTTGCGGCGCGCATCCAGGCGCTCGGCGCGGATCGCTCGCGTCTTGCCGACGAGCTCGACGGCGCGCTGGTGAAGGCACGCAAGCTCGAGCGCACCAATCGCGAGATTTCTGACCGGCTGGATTCCGCGATCGTGACGATACGCTCGGTGCTCGATACCGGAGAGGACGGATGAGCCACATCAACGTCACCATCAACGGCCGGCAATATCGCATGGCCTGCGAGGAGGGCCAGGAGGTGCGGCTGCTCAAGCTCGCCGAGACGCTGGAGACGCGCATCCAGTCGCTGCGCGGAAAATTCGGCGAGATCGGCGATGCGCGCCTCACCGTCATGGCTGCGCTCACCGTGTGCGATGAGCTGATCGACACCACCAACCGCGTCCGCACCCTTGAGCAGGAATTGACCGAGCTCAGGGATTTCCGCAATGCCGCCGTCGAGCGCGCCAGGATGACGCAGACCGCGGTGGTCAACGCGCTGAACGCCGCCGCCGAGCGCATCGAGAAATCGACCCAGGTCCTGAACCGGACGGTGGGGAACGGCATCGCGATCGGCTGAAGCTCGATAGGAGCCGTGCCCTTACCCTCCCCTGGAGGGCCCTGGAGGGGGAGGGTCGATCGCGCGTAGCGCGAGCGGGGTGGGGTGATCTCTCCACAC